>NZ_JBTIWT010000021.1:0-96834 GCF_054353775.1 Bacillus sp. 5w2
GTTTCCGCATCAGCGACGGTTATTAATATATCATGCAGAAAAATGAAATGCAACACCTTTTATAAACTTTTTTTAAAGTCACCCACATTTCTTTTTTTATATCATATACTTAAACGAAATATCTCTTTCATGTATAAGTAATTCCTACATATATTCTATATAAAGTCACCCTATCAAAAAACGTATCTTTCTATAATAAATGTTTTATTCATATACCATATCATACAAGGAGGAATATATATGGACTATGCCGACTTATTAATCAAACTAGGTCTCTCGGCCATTTTAGGGTTCGCTATCGGTTTAGAACGCGAATTAAAACGGAAACCACTCGGTTTAAAAACTTGTTTAGTTATTTCTATCATTAGTTGCCTCCTGACGATTGTTTCTATTAAAGCAGCTTACAATTTACCACATACCGATCATATGAATATGGATCCACTTCGACTTGCCGCCCAAATTGTATCAGGAATCGGTTTTTTAGGTGCTGGTGTTATTTTAAGAAGAGGAAACGATAGTATTGCAGGATTAACGACCGCTGCTATGATTTGGGGTGCTTCTGGTATCGGTATTGCTGTTGGGGCTGGATTCTATATCGAAGCCATTTTCGGAATGTGTTTCCTTATGATTAGTGTTGAACTTATACCATTAACAATGAAATTTGTAGGACCTAGATCCTTTCGTCAACGTGATATCGCAGTAAAACTTGTTGTGCGAAATATGGACAATATCCCAATTGTAATTGAAGAAATAAAAGAAATGGATATAAAAGTTAAGAACATGAAGCTCAAAACATTGGAGAGTGGCTCGCACTATTTGCATTTGAAATTATCTATCGATCAAAAAAGACATACCGCTGATGTATATTATGCTCTTCAACATCTTGAAAGTGTTCAACAAACTGAAGTGGAAAGTATGTAATGTAAAACAAACTCTCTTTTAAATTAGAGAGTTTTTCTTTTTTCTATAATGGTAACAATGAATGTAGTCCTGCAAAGTAAGGAGGAATAAGAATTTGAAATCCCGTCCGAATTTAGTAGATACATTTCGTGATTCCATTATTTTTCGTTTAATTTGCTTTATTGTTGTACTTACTGCTTTTTCCGGCTTTCTTATACATAGACTAGAGCCATCGCACTTCACCACATGGTTTGATGGAATTTGGTGGTCAATCGTTACCATTTTCACTGTTGGCTATGGTGACTTTGCCCCCCATACACTAATAGGCAAACTTATCGGTATGGGTATTATTTTATTTGGGACCGGTTTTTGTTCTTATTATATGGTTCTGTTCGCCACTGATATGATTAATAAACAATATATGAAAATTAAAGGAGAAGAAGCTGCAACTTCTAACGGGCATATGATTATTGTCGGCTGGAATGAGCGCGCAAAACATGTTGTAAAACAAATGCACGTTTTACAACCGAACCTTGATATCGTTTTAATTGATGAAACACTTTCTTTACTTCCAAAACCATTTCATCATTTAGAATTTATAAAGGGTTGCCCCCATCATGATCAAACTTTATTAAAAGCTAACATTACAACGGCTCACACTATATTAATAACAGCTGATAAAGAAAAAAATGAAAGCTTAGCAGATACACAATCCATTTTAAATATTTTAACTGCAAAAGGGCTCAATCCAAACATTCACTGTATCGCTGAACTTCTTACTTCTGAACAAATACAAAATGCAACGAGAGCTGGTGTATCAGAAATTATAGAAGGAAATAAATTAACGAGCTATGTATTTACCGCTTCTCTTTTATTCCCTTCCATTTCAGGCGTACTATTTTCACTTTACGATGAAATCTCTGATAACAAATTACAACTGATGGAGCTTTTTCCGTCCTGCACCGGACAAACTTTTGCAAATTGCAGCTATACTCTTTTAAAGCAAAACATCCTCTTACTAGGTATAAAGCGTGACGAACAATATATAATTAATCCAGTCCATTCCTTTCTTCTCATTGAAAGCGACATACTCATTGTTATTCACCATTAAGAAAATGTTTTTCTAGTTCCTGTATGAGCACTTTTCCAATATTGATATATTTTCTTTTCACATCTCCATCTGGATCTTTCGGTTCAGCAAATTGATCCATACCACTTGTTCCAGCAGTTAAAGTATTCACATGATCATCTAGTTCGTTTTGATATACGTGCGAAAGAATATAAGGCGTTTCAAGACGGACTATTACGCCCGACACATCTAGTTCTCCATTCACCGCTGTAAATGGCACTCGTAAAAATTGATAGCCATCTTCTTCATCGATTTTGTAATCAAAGCATCCTTTATCATAATCCCAATTGCCACCAATACTATATCCAAGTGGCTTCATTATCTCTTCTAACTTATATAACGCATAGGTACGTCCTTCTAAATTTGATTGAATCGGAATCAAGCCCATCCCTCCTAGACTTTTTCTTTAGCATACCCACTCTAGTTTGAATATACTGATGGACTTTTCGTTGAAATAATAAAAAGCGACCGGATTCCGGTCGCTTTTTATTATTTTAAACGCTCTTCTAATTCTGCTTTTAACTCTTCAAATCCTGGTTTACCAAGTAAAGCAAACATGTTTTTCTTGTATGCTTCTACTCCTGGTTGGTCAAATGGATTTACGCCTAATAAGTAGCCGCTCATCGCACATGCTTTTTCGAAGAAGTATACAAGGTAACCGAATGTGTACTCATTTAATTCAGGGATATTTACGATTAAGTTTGGTACTCCACCATCGCTATGTGCAAGTAATGTACCTTCGTATGCTTTTGTGTTTACGAAGTCTACAGTTTCACCAGCAAGGTAGTTTAATCCATCTAAATCGTTGTCTTCTAATTCGATTTTTAGTTCATGTGTAGATTTACCTACTTTTAGAACTGTTTCAAATAAGTCACGACGACCTTCTTGAACGTATTGACCTAATGAGTGTAAGTCAGTTGAGAAGTTTGCTGAAGATGGGAAAATACCTTTTTGATCTTTTCCTTCACTTTCACCAAATAACTGTTTCCACCACTCAGCGAAGTATTGAAGTGCTGGCTCATAGTTAACAAGCATTTCAATTGTTTTTCCTTTATTGTATAAAGCGTTACGAACTACTGCATATTGGTAAGCTGGGTTTTCTTCTAGCTCTGATGTTCCGAAGTCATCATGACCAGCAGCTGCACCTTTCATCATCTCTTCAATATTTAAGCCGCTTACTGCGATTGGTAATAAACCAACTGGCGTTAATACAGAGAAACGTCCTCCAACATCATCCGGAATAACGAATGTTTCGTAACCTTCGTTATCAGCTAATGTTTTTAATGCACCACGCGCTTTATCTGTAGTTGCATAAATACGTTTGCGAGCTTCTTCTTTTCCATACTTTTCTTCTAATAACTTACGGAAAATACGGAATGCTAGTGCCGGCTCTGTTGTTGTACCTGATTTGGAAATAACGTTAATAGAGAAGTCTTTACCTTCTAATACGTCCATTAAATCTTTCATGTAAGTGGAGCTAATGTTTTGTCCAACAAATAGCACTTGTGGAGTTTTACGTTGTTCTTTAGAAAGCGTGTTGTAGAAAGAATGGTTTAACATTTCGATTGCTGCACGTGCTCCTAGATAAGAACCACCGATACCTACAACAAGTAAAATGTCAGAGTCATTTTTAATTTTTTCTGCGCATTTTTGAATGCGAGTAAATTCTTCTTTGTCATATTGAAGCGGAAGGTCTACCCACCCAAGGAAATCGTTCCCAGCTCCAGTTTTTTCGTGGATTGCGTGATGTGTTACTTTCACTGCATCACGTAAATAAGTGATTTCATGTTCACTGATGAAGGATAACGCTTTGGAATAGTCGAACGTTACATGTGTACTCATCTTTTTCCCTCCAATTATGGATATGTATTTCTGTATTCACTTTAGCGAAACTGAAGTTGTAAATCAAGCGATTCAACCATTGTAAACGTAACCAAAATATATTTTTTAGAAAAAGTTCATTTTTTGCATAAAAATTCGCATTTTTCGGTATAGATGTATATACATCTCCTTTCAAACATTTTTTATGTATAAAAACAACATAACTGCACCATTCTATAAAAGAGTTAATTAACTCATCGCTTGCTTACGCTTCACAATTAAGGGGGGCTTTTTCATGAGTACTCTGCAACGTATCGCATTAGTCTTTACTGTAATTGGCGCTGTGAACTGGGGACTAATCGGGTTCTTCCAGTTTGACTTAGTGGCAGCCATTTTCGGTGGACAAAACTCAGCTCTTGCACGCATTATTTACGGCATCGTTGGTATTTCTGGGCTTATCAATCTCGGTTTACTCTTTAAACCATCAGAAAATCTTGGCACTCACCCAGAAACGAACGAAATTCGCTAGTCAGTATGTCTTTACTTCACCTCCGACATACGAATATGATTGCATGCAATCATATTTGCAAATATATATCATAAGATAAAGTAAAAGAGGAACGCTCATATGCGCTCCTCTTTTACTTTGTTAACTCGGACTCTTCAATCCATTCTGTTAGCTTTTCTCGCAGCGTATTAAATCCGTTCTCAGATGGATTGGGTATAAGAATCCGTCCTTGTTTTCTTTTCGCCGCTTTTAACGATAAACTCATTTTTCTGTGTTCTTCATCAATTGAAAGTACCTTTACTTCTACTGTATCGCCGACTTTTAAAAAGTCATGAATATCCTTTACATATCCATTTGTAATTTCAGATATATGCACAAGTCCTTGTGTTTCTGCATCTAACGCTACAAATGCACCGTAATCTTGAATCCCAGTCACTTTCCCTGTTACAACCACTCCTGTTGTATATTGTTCTGACATATGAAACACTCCCATACGTTTACCATTTTCTCTACAATTGTAGATAGCAAAGCAGATGATTTATTGTTAAATATCCGATTGGTTAGTACGTATCCTAAGTAAAGCTACTCAGGATACGCATACCTTATATTAGTAAATTATACCACTATGACAGAACTCATTCAAAATTAACGAAAAATTTCCTGTAGTATGTATAATTCTCCAATATTGGGATAGAATACTAACACATGGCTTTCTAGTATTCCCCCCCTTTTATGGACAAAACGTATTGTGTTTTGTCCTTTTTTTATTTTCTACGAACCGTTCCATTCTCTTCATTGCTTCCATCAGTTGTTCAAGCGATGTTGCATACGAGCAACGAATAAATCCTTCACCACTTTCGCCAAATACACTTCCAGGTACAACAGCCACTTTTTCTTCTAACAATAACTGTTCTGCAAATTCTACCGAAGATAGTCCAGTTGAAGAAATAGAAGGAAAGACATAAAATGCTCCGCCCGGAACATGACATGTTAATCCTATTTCATTGAAAGATGTCGCCATAAAATTACGGCGTTTCTTATAGCTATCTCTCATCCGAATTACTTCATCATTCCCCGCGCGTAACGCTTCAAGTGCTGCGAACTGAGACATCGTCGGTGCACACATCATGGAATATTGATGGATTTTGAGCATTAATTCTGAAAAATGAACAGGAGCTGCAATCATACCGAGGCGCCATCCTGTCATCGCAAATCCTTTTGAAAATCCTGAAATTAAAATCGTATGCTCGCGCATATTTTTAATACTCGCGAAACTTGTATATATTTCGTCGTATACAAGCTCTGCGTAAATTTCATCAGATAATACAATTAAATTGTACTTCTCAACAATCACTGCTATCTCTTCAAGTTCGGATTTATTTAACATTGCACCTGTTGGGTTATTTGGTGAACAAAGCAAAATTGCCTTTGTTTTTGCTGTAATAGCTGCTTCAATTTGTTCTGATTGTACTTTAAACTCGTTTTCTAAAGTAGTTGCCACAGGAACTGGAACTCCTCCAGCCAATGTCACAAGTGGTGCATACGAAACGAAACTTGGTTCAATAATGAGTACTTCATCATCAGGATTTATAATGGCGCGCATCGCTACATCTAACGCCTGACTCGCTCCAACTGTAACAATGATTTCTTCATTTGGATCATAAGATACTGCAAATTGTTTTTTTAGATACTTTGCTATTTCTTGACGGAGCTCCAATAATCCTGCATTTGCTGTATATGACGTATATCCTTGTTCTAAAGAACGGATACATGCTTGCCTTACATTCCAAGGTGTAACAAAGTCAGGCTCTCCTACTCCAAGAGAAATAACACCTTTCATATTCGCTGCTAAATCGAAAAACTTTCGAATACCAGATGGTTGTAAAGATTCTGCCGCTCTAGATAGTTCAAATTGCTTCATGGTGTCACCACAATTCGCTTATCATCATCGTTTTTTTCATAAATAATTCCCTCATGTTTATACTTCTTCAAAATGAAATGCGTTGTTGTAGAAACGACAGATTCAATTGTTGCTAATTTCTCTGAAACAAACATCGCTACTTCGCCCATCGTCTTTCCTTCTAATGTAATAGAAAGATCATATGTCCCTGACATTAAATACACAGATTTCACTTCTGAATAACGATAAATTTGCTCAGCAACCGCATCGAATCCAACGCCGTGCTTTGGCGTAACTTTCACATCGATCATCGCCGTTAAACCTGTATGTTCTTTCACCTTCGTCCAATCGATATGTGTTACATAATCCACAATAATCTTTTCCGCTTCTAATTTTCCAACCATTTTCTTTACTTCTTCTACTTCTATATTTAACAGCTTCGCTAATGTATCTACAGATAATCGACTACTTTTTTCAAGACAAGCTAATAATTCTAATTCTTTTTCTGTCACCATATAAATCATCCTTCCTTTTCGTTTGTGTCTAAATTATACAAATACCCTTTCCAGTTTGAAAAGAAGATTTTTTTAGTGAATTATGTCAAAATAAAGTGAAACTTTAATCAGCGGAATGCTTCACCCCGCTGATTATTAGCCCGCACCAATCGGGCTTTTACGGACAGTTGCTTTCCCACCTAAGCTGCTTTTTGAGCTGGGAGGCTTACTGTCCGTTAAAGCGGGGTAAAGTGAAACTTTAATCAGTGGAAAAATGCGTGATAAAGCGAAAGGGGATGGAACCGTGAAACCAAAAGTTTATATTGCTGAACCAGTTCCAACATTTGTAGAAAACTATTTATCAGAACACTGTGATTATGAAAAATGGGAGCAAAATGAGAAGGTACCTCGTGATGTTCTATTGGAAAAAATACAAGATAAAGATGGTTTATTAAATTTTGGATCTGCTATTAATGAAGAATTATTGAAGGCGGCTCCTAACTTAAAAATAGTGAGCAACATTTCTGTCGGTTACGATAATTTTGATTTACAAGTGATGGAAAAGCGAAATGTAATCGGAACGAATACACCATACGTACTAGATGATACAGTAGCTGACCTTGTTTTCGCTCTTATGCTATCTGCTGGTCGCCGTGTTTGCGAACTCGACTCCTACGTAAAAAATGGTGAATGGAATGCCGAAATTGGAAAAGAGCACTTCGGACTGGATGTACACCATAGTACAATCGGTATTATCGGAATGGGACGAATTGGTGAAGCTGTCGCAAAACGAGCGAAATTCGGATTTGATATGAATGTTCTGTATTATAACCGTCGCCGTAAAGAAGAAGCTGAACAAAAATTCGATGCTACATATTGTGATTTACAGACGCTACTCAAACAGTCTGACTTTATTGTTCTTCTTACTCCATTAACAGATGAAACGTATCATCTTATCGGAAAAAAGGAATTTTCATTAATGAAAGAAACAGCAATCTTTATTAATGCTTCTCGCGGGAAAACAGTAGATGAAGAAGCGTTAATCCATGCGTTAACCGAAAAGAAAATCTTTGCAGCAGGCATCGATACGTTTACACAAGAGCCGGTTCAAAAGGATAATCCGCTCTTATCACTACAAAATGTCGTGACTTTACCACACATCGGATCTGCAACATTAAAAACTAGGCAGCAAATGGCTATGACAGCTGCTGAAAATTTAGTTGCAGGGTTACAAGGAAAAACACCGCCTAATATTGTTCGCGGGTAATGATTAATAAGCGAAAGGCAAGATGACATCGTCATCTTGCCTTTTTTTGTTAACATATTTTTTTCTTACCTGGAAATGATATGAACAAAAATCAATGGAGTGACAAAAAATGAATCACGAATATACTTGTCCTTATTTCACTTTTTCCACTCGCGGCACTACTATTCATTATGAATTGTATGAACATGACAACAAAACGGAACGTCCTACTTTCGTACTCGTTCACGGCTTTTTATCTTCCTCATTCAGTTACCGCCGCCTCATTCCTTTACTATCGAAAGCAGGTACAGTAATTGCTCTTGATTTACCGCCCTTCGGAAAAAGTGATAAGTCTCATCTTTTTAAGTATTCTTATCACAATTTAGCAACGGTTATTATCGATTTAATTGAACATTTATCTCTCTCAAATATTGTGTTAGTTGGGCATTCTATGGGTGGACAAATTTCTCTCTATGTAAACCGTATACGCCCTGAATTAATCTCAAAGACGATTTTACTATGCAGCTCTAGCTATTTAGCACGTGCAACTTTGCCTTTACTGTACTCTTCTTATTTACCGTTCTTTCATTTATACGTAAAGAACTGGATTATCCGGCGCGGCATTGTTCATAACTTAATGAATGTCGTTCATGATCACTCATTAATTGACGATGAAATGAAGGAAGGTTACTCCGCTCCTTTTTATGACAACCGTATATTCCCCGCTTTAACTCGGATGATACGAGACCGTGAAGGTGACTTGCCTTCAACTGAATTACAAAAAATCGAAACACCTACGCTACTCATTTGGGGCGAAAAAGATCGCGTCGTCCCTGTACATGTAGGTCACCGTCTACACAAAGATTTACCGAATTCGAAGTTTATTTCTTACGAAAACACAGGACATTTACTACCTGAAGAAAAGCCTGAACATGTTTATGAAGAAATTATCGCTTTTTCTGCGCAATAATATATAAAAAAAGGCTGTCGGACATTCCGACAGCCTATAATGAACAACTTCCGCCTTCTTTTATTACAAGTAATTCCACAGCCAACTTCTCACATTTTTCAAGCGCAGGTACTTCCTCAAAAGACATAAAGTATATATGTTGAATCTTCTTTGCGATGTATTTTGAATCATCAAACACACTTACGACGTTCACAACATCGCTCGCTTCTGTTTCATAAAATTCCGGTCCCATTTGAAACGGATCCCAATTCTTCACAACCTCTATCATCTTTTCATATGTACCCATTCGCTTCCCGCCTTTTCACTTTTTAATACTTTTCTTTATCCTATCACATCAGCTATTCTATAAGAAGAGAGAGAACTTTCATAACTTAACGGTTTTACAGAAGAAGGGGGCAAACTTATGCAACTATTTCATAAAACAGTCAATCGACGTGGAACTCATAGTACAAAATGGGATACATATAAAAACGAAGAGCTTCTCCATGCCTGGATTGCTGATATGGATTTTGAAGTACCACAACCAATTCAAACTGCTTTAAAGAAACGTATCGAGCATCCTATTTTTGGCTATACACTTCCTCCCGAAAATATTGGTGATATTATTTGTAACTGGACAAAAAAACAGTACAACTGGGATATACAAAAAGAATGGATTGTCTTTAGCCCGGGGATCGTTCCAGCTCTTAGTACGAGCATACAGGCCTTCACAAAAGAAAACGAATCCGTTCTCGTACAACCACCTATTTATCCCCCATTTTTCGAAATGGTCACAACCAACAATAGACAATTATGCGTAAGTCCATTACAGAAACAAAATGATACATATGCGATAGACTTTGAGCATTTAGAAAAGCAATTTCAACAAGGTGTCAAACTCATGCTTCTTTGTAGTCCGCACAATCCAATCGGACGTGTTTGGTCAAAAGAGGAACTCACACAACTTGGCGCGCTATGTACAACATATAATGTAATCGTTGTCGCAGATGAAATTCATTCCGATATTATTTATGCAGATCATACACATACACCGTTCGCTTCCTTATCAGATGAATTAGCAGAGCGCACAATTACTTGCATGGCTCCGAGTAAAACATTTAATATCGCTGGATTACAAGCATCGATTATTATCATTCCAAATGAAAAACTCCGTCAAGCCTTTACAGCTATCCAATATAGACAAGGCTTCCACGGATTAAATATATTCGCCTATACAGCGATGCAAAGTGCCTATACAGAATGTAACGATTGGCTAAATGAAATTCGATTATATATAGAAGATAACGCTCAATTCGCTTGTAAATATATTAAAGATCACATACCTACTCTTTCCGTAACGAAGCCAGAAGGTAGTTTTTTATTATGGATTGATTGCTCTCACCTACAGCTTTCTCAAAATGAGCGCACCACATTACTTGAGGAAAAAGGGAAAATCATCGTTGAGCCCGGTGAAAAATACGGATTAGGCGGCGAAGATCATATTCGAATTAACATCGGCTGTCCAAGATCTGTTTTAGAAGAAATTTTAAACAGACTGCGCCATACGTTTTCATGATAAGAAAGGAGGCTGCATCGTGGACAGCCTCCTTTCTCAATTCTTGTTGGTAAATTTATATATCCCAATAACCGCTGATATATTTTCAATTACGTTTCACAAAAAAAGCTACCATGCACGGTAGCTTTTACTTTTTCTTCATATCCGACGCTTTTTTTACCATGACACCACAAGCAATTCGATCGCCGGATTTACCTGTCGGTTGTGTCATGCCATCATCAGCATTTTCTGTAATAATAATAGACGCTCCATCTTTTCTATGAATCGTCGTTTTTCCTTCTCCCAGCGTTATATGTGGTGCATTGATTTCCGCTTTAATCTTTCCAGAACCGTCTGCAATTACGTTCGGTAAATCACCGTTTTCTGCACCCTTCGGATTAAGAAGTCCATGCTTTTTATCATCAGGATTAAAATGATTACCAGATGATTCAAAACGTGGTGCTTTACACTCACCAATTTCGTGTACATGTATGCCGTGCGGGCCAGGTGCGAACCCTTCCCCTTTAATCGTGATTTTCACTCCGCTTGTTTGCTGCACTACTTTCGCAGTCCCCACTTCATCGCCTGAAGCATTATGTAATTTCACGTCAATTTCTTTCGGCTTTCCTTGGTCACAACCTGCCATCAGAAATAATAAACAACAACTGAAAAAAAGCCGTTTTTTCATTCTATTCCCTCCAAAATATATTCTGCCCTTAGATTGTCCGAGCATGGAGGGAAACATACAAAAATGAGTTACTGTTTCTTTTCCGCTAAAAGTTTTTCTTCAACTTTCTGTAACCGCTCCGCTTCTCGTTTGGATACACGAATGAACATACGCCACGTAGCAACGGCACCAATAATAAATAGAACGCAAACAATCCCTGGAATAATATATTCTGTTTTATCTTCCGGAAAATATAAAGGCATCATATAAATAGAACACTCCTTATTAGAGGATTTATAAAACATCAGAATTTTCTGTTATATAATATAAAATTATAGTGGAACCTAGCCATATTCTCAAGGGGGCATTCCGAAAGCGAATGATTTCTTTGACTCCTTCGCGCACTTTCCTTACTATAAACTTGAGGTGAAAAATATGAGAGAAACATTTGAAATTGGTGAAATCGTTACTGGTATTTATAAAACTGGCAAATATATCGGCGAAGTTACAAATAGCCGTCCTGGCAGTTACGTCGTAAAAGTATTAGCTGTTTTAAAACATCCGGTACAAGGTGACTTACATAACGTAAAACAAGCTGACGTACCATTTTTCCATGAAAGACGTGCTTTAGCTTTCCGGGAACAGACGAATATTCCAGAGCAAATGGTGAAGAAATATGAAGGAGAAATTCCAGATTATACAGAGTCACTCAAATTAGCATTAGAAACTCAAATGAATTCATTTTCTGAAGATGATTCACCTTTTGCGGTTCGTAGTCTAGAAACATTAGAGCAGTTAAAAAAAGACTACAAACTTTAAAAAAACAAAACGACCAAATTACATACTGTGCAATTTGGTCGTTACTGTGTACTCACTTTCTTTAACACTTTTGAAAAATCAACGAGTTCCCCTAATGTTGGAGGTGCTGGTTTCACTAAATACTCTTTATCTTTTTCTACTAATTTAAAAATATTATACGTCGTCATCGCATCATCTAGCGCACAATGATGCTTTCCTGTTCCTGCTTTTCCATACGCCTCAATTGCTTTCCACAATCCTGTTTGATTTCTCTCCCCAAAAAACTTCTTATACTCAAGTGATAAGTCACGACACTGTCCTAAGAATGGAAAGTCTACTCCCGCCATTTCACAATTATGCTTCAACACTTTCATATCCATATTTCCCCACGTAACAATGGTCGGTTTACATCTCTTTTCATATTCTGCAAGTTTTTCAACGAGTTCTGGAAACGAAATTCCTTTATCTACGACTTCTTGTTTAATTCCTAAAAATTTCTTACATCGATCCGTTAAAGAAGGAAAAGTTTTCGGCCTAACATGAGCAGAATACGTGTCTTCTACCTTACAGCCAACAACCGAAACGAGTCCTACCTCAATAATTTCCGGGAAAAATCCTTTTGGTTTTTTTCTGTGTTGGGGCATCGTAAACTCAAAATCCAAAAATAAAAATTGTTGTTCATCCATACGATCCCTTCCTTATCATCTTTGTCATTCCTTTCTATTTGACACTCCTACACGAACAAGCTCGAATGCTAATTCCATTTTAAATATTCAGATTGGATGTATCTTATATATATGTCAAATGCCCACAAATATTTTTAAAAATAAGAAAAAATGACCGATGCAGAAAATATGACAAAATAAGTCCTTTCATTTACATCCCCCTTTTTTCTACTTTATAATGACTTTATGTGTGTTTCATCTAGTTAATTTTTTGACACACTAAGAAAAGTGAATGAAAGGAGATGAGATTTTTGCACGAAACAACGCAAGAGCTCGCAAACTGGCAGTATTATTTTGCTATCGCAGTCTTTTTAATTACATATGCCATTATTATTTCAGAAAAAATTAATCGCGCTGTCATCGCACTTCTTGGTGCAGCACTCATGGTAATTATGGGAGTCGTTGATTTACACAACGCCTTTACGAAACATATTGAATGGGGGACGATTACGCTACTCATCGGTATGATGATTTTGGTGAACATTACGAGTAAATCGGGTGTCTTCCAATACGTTGCCATTAAAGCAGCAAAAGGGGCGCAAGGAAATCCAATTAAAATTTTAATTTCGCTTTCCTTACTTACTGCGCTTGGTTCCGCATTTTTAGATAACGTTACAACTGTACTTCTTGTTGTTCCAGTTACTTTATCTATTACGCGCATACTGCAAGTAAATCCTGTTCCTTATTTACTTTCTGAAATTATTTTTTCAAACATCGGAGGAACAGCTACATTAATTGGTGATCCGCCAAATATTATGATTGGTTCTGCAAATAAGCATTTAGACTTCAATGCATTCTTGCTAAACTTAGCGCCAATCGTAATTATTATTATTGGTGTTACAGCAGTAATACTTTACTTCATGTACCGCAAACAATTAATTGCTGATCCTGTACAAGTTAAGAAATTAATGAGTTTAGATGAAAAGCAATACATTAAAGACCCTGTATTAATGAAAAAATCTTTAACAGTACTTGGACTTACAATCGTAGGTTTCATGACTCACTCCATCTTCCATGTTGATGCAGCTATCATTGCCTTAACTGGTGCAACTGTACTTATGCTAATTGGTGTGAAAGAACATGAAATTGAAGAGGTATTCGCAAGTGTAGAGTGGGTAACAATCTTCTTCTTCGCAGGACTATTCGTACTCGTTGGAGGACTTATTGATATCGGGCTTATCAAAACGTTAGCTCAAAAAGTAATTGGAATAACAGGCGGAGATATTTCTCAAGCATCTATCCTTATTCTATGGGTATCTGGTATCGCCTCTGCAACAATTGATAACATTCCATTCGTTGCAACAATGATTCCACTTATTAACGATATGGCAGTTGGGCTAGGTTTATCACCTTCTGACGCACAAATCGACGTATTATGGTGGGCATTAGCATTAGGTGCTTGTCTAGGTGGAAACGGAACATTAATCGGAGCTTCAGCTAACGTAATTGTTGCAGGTATTGCAAGCCGCGAAGGACATAAGTTTAGCTACATGGACTTCTTAAAAGTCGGTTTCCCAATTATGATCGTTTCATTAATCATTTCTCATATTTATATTTATTTACGCTACCTTATGTAGTAGAAAAGGGCTGTCCTATGTGGCAGCCCTTTTTTCTTGGTCAACGAATTTATATCAACGATTCTACACGAAATATCAATTTACCGACAAAAAGCTGTTCCAAAATATCTTCGAAACAGCTCCCCGCATATATCTACTCGTTATACCTTACCGGCTCATTCCGAATAATGAACAAGTGAATCGGTAAGAAAACCGAAAATGTGATGGTATGAATAATCGTAAATAATATAGAGTTCGTTCCGTACCTGTCTAAAATAGCGTAGATAAGATAAATAGACAGCACAATCGATACAGCTGTTGCTAGTAAACTTATTATTGGTACGAAGTTAAAGATGAAACACGCGACATATATGCCGAATACTTTCCATCCTGCTTCTTCTTTCAAGAAATCTGGCAATTTGTCTTTTGCTAAATCCCCCCATGTCTTACTATTTATAAAAGGAATAAAAGCAAGAACACCATCCGTTGCACCATCATTTTTCGCCATCGTATACAGTGCAAAAGCCGTTAACAAATACGAAATAATTGCCCAAATCAATATAACAAGAATAAACGCAAAACTAAGAGCAAAGAAACCTGCTAGTACGCCTTGATCTTCCATCTTATCCTCTCCTCTCTACTCTCAACATATTTCATTACTCTGCAAGTTATGTTTTAAAATTTAACCAAACTCTCTGTATAATAATAGGAGTAAGTTAGTTAGAGAGGAGAACGGATTTATGCATCCATTTGTAAAAGCGTTACAAGAGCATTTCATAGCTCATAAAAACCTTGAAAAAGCAGAACCGATGGCACGTTATATGAAAAATCATTTTCCATTTCTCGGTATTCAAACACCTGAAAGAAGACAGTTATTAAAAGACGTTATTCAAATACATACTCTCCCAGATCAAAAGGATTTCCAAGTTATCGTACGTGAACTTTGGGATTTACCAGAACGTGAATTTCAAGCGGCCGCACTCGATATTATGCAAAAATATAAAAAGTATATAAACGAAACGCATATCCCGTTTTTAGAAGAACTGATTGTAACAAAATCTTGGTGGGATTCTGTCGATAGCATCGTTCCTACATTTTTAGGGAATATCTTTTTAAAACACCCAGAATTAATTTCCGCCTATATTCCAAAATGGATTGCATCAGATAACATATGGTTACAACGCGCCGCTATTTTATTCCAGCTAAAATATAAACAAAAAATGGATGAAGAACTTCTTTTCTGGATTATTGGACAACTACATTCTTCAAAAGAATTTTTCATTCAAAAAGCGATTGGCTGGGTCCTTCGCGAATATGCAAAAACAAAGCCCGATGTCGTTTGGGAATACGTGCAAAATAACGAGCTTGCTCCCCTTAGTAAACGTGAAGCAATTAAGCATATTAAACAAAATTACGGAATAAATAACGAAAAAATAGGCGAGACTCTATCATAGATAGACGCGTTCCTCTATTGAGATTTAAAAAAGAACGTGTTAGAATATGTTCATTATTATTAATATAAGTAGCGATGACGGACTTATAAGTACTTGCACAAAAAGCGATTCAGGGATAGTGAAAGCCTGAAACCGCAAGGAAACGGCAGTCTCGAGCAATACGTGATAAAGTGGATGCACCTGTTGTGTATCAACTAGGGTGGAACCGCGGGCAAACGCTCGTCCCTAGGCAATTAAGCCTTGGGATGAGCGTTTTTTTATGTTTTTTAAAGCATATACTGCTCGTTTCACAAGTACCAGAGCACGTCATCGCCAATACGTTAACTTTCAAAAGGAGGATTTTATTATGTATTCAATGGAACAAGTTGTAAACTTAGCAAAACATCGCGGTTTTGTTTTCCCTGGTTCTGAAATTTACGGTGGTCTTGCAAACACTTGGGATTACGGTCCACTTGGAATCGAATTAAAAAATAACGTTAAAAAAGCTTGGTGGAAAAAATTCATTCAAGAATCTCCATACAACGTTGGTTTAGACGCAGCTATTTTAATGAACCCAAAAACTTGGATCGCTTCTGGTCACGTTGGTAACTTCAACGATCCAATGATCGACTGTAAAAAATGTAAAGCGCGTCACCGTGCTGACAAATTAATTGAAGATGCATTAGATGCAAAAGGCATCGAAATGGTTGTTGATGGTCTTACTTTCGACCAAATGGCTGACTTAATGAAAGAACATGAAGTAAAATGTCCTGATTGCGGTAGTGAAGAGTTCACTGAAATCCGTCAGTTCAACTTAATGTTCAAAACATTCCAAGGTGTTACAGAGTCTAGCACGAACGAAATCTTCCTTCGTCCTGAAACAGCACAAGGTATTTTCGTAAACTTTAAAAACGTACAACGCTCTATGCGTAAAAAGCTTCCATTTGGTATCGGCCAAATCGGTAAGAGCTTCCGTAACGAAATCACGCCTGGTAACTTCACATTCCGTACACGTGAATTCGAACAAATGGAACTTGAATTCTTCTGTAAGCCTGGTGAAGATTTAGAGTGGTTCGCATTCTGGCGTGAAACTTGTAAGAACTGGTTACTTTCACTTGGTATGACTGAAGAAAGCATGCGTCTTCGTGACCACGGTGAAGAGGAATTATCTCACTACAGTAACGCAACAACTGATATTGAATTCCGATTCCCATTCGGTTGGGGCGAACTATGGGGCGTTGCATCTCGTACAGACTTCGATTTAAAACGTCACATGGAACACTCTAATGAAGACTTTAACTATATCGATCCACAAACGAATGAGCGTTACGTACCGTACTGCATCGAGCCATCTTTAGGTGCTGACCGCGTAACATTAGCATTCTTATGTGATGCATATGAAGAAGAGCAATTAGAAAATGATTCTCGTACAGTTCTTCGTTTCCACCCTGCTTTAGCACCATACAAAGCAGCTATCTTACCATTATCTAAAAAGCTATCTGAAGGTGCTACTGAAGTATTCGCAGAACTAGCTAAAGACTTCATGGTAGACTTTGACGAAACTGGTTCTATCGGTAAACGTTACCGTCGTCAAGACGAAATCGGTACACCATTCTGTATCACTTATGACTTTGACTCTGTTGAAGACAAAGCTGTTACAGTACGTGACCGTGACACAATGGAACAAGTTCGTATGCCAATCAGCGAACTAAAAGGTTTCTTAGAGAAGAAAATCCAGTTCTAATTATAAGAAAAAGAGGTTGCTCTAAGGAGCAACCTCTTTTCTATTTTTCACGTTTTTCTTTAATTGCTACTGTACATCTTGATATGCATAGTAATTCATCATTCTCATCAATGATACGAATATCCCAAACCATCGTTGAATGTCCTCTATGTATCGGTGTCCCGATTGCTGTTACAATTCCATCTTTCTTTGAGCGAATATGATTTGCATTAATTTCTAGACCGAAACAGATGCATTTCTCTTGATCAATTAAATTGTATGAACCGACACTTGCTACTGTTTCTGCTAACGCAACAGAAGCACCACCGTGTAAAAATCCAAATGGCTGATGCGTACGCCCATCAACAGGCATCGTAGCAACCACCTTATCTTCTGTCATCTCTAACAACTCAATTCCAAGTGAATCCATTAAAGTTTTTGCCATATCGCTTCCCCCTTCTCTAACTTTAATTAAAATGTATAATTTTACCTATTTATTTTCAAACTACCTATAACACTTATATAAGGAGGTTTCACCTAAATGAAACAGAAATTTTGTATATTACTGCTTATGTTCTCCTTGCTGACTATTGTACCAAATTGTGCACTAGCAGCCAAAACATCTAACCTGACAATCGATGTGAAGACTGTAACGCAAAAAGGTAAGAAACCTTATATAGAATATCAAATTAGCAGACCTTCGTTTCACAATTTTTCCGATTCTAAATTTCAAAATAAGCTCAATTTCTATTACAAAAAATCTACTGACAAATTTAAAACCAAATTAGAAAAAGACGCAAAAAAATATTATACAGAAACAGAAGAATCTAGTACACCATTTCATCCGTACGTGGCGAATGTTGATTATAAAGTCTCCTTAAATAAACCACCTTTTCTTAGCCTATATGTGAATTACTATCAATATACAGGCGGGGCACATGGTCTTTATACGTGGAAGGCAAACACATTTGATTTAAACGAAAAAAAGTTACTACACTTAGACGATTTATTTCAAAAAGAAGATACATATAAAGAAGTAATCCGTGCTGAGATTGTAAGACAAATTAAACAAAATGAAAGCATTTATTTTCCTGATGCAACTGAAAAGGTCATGAGCACGAAAAAGTTCCACTTCTTTTTAGAACCGGACAATCTTGTCATTTATTTCTCTTTATATGAGATTGCTCCTTATTCAAGTGGAATTCCGCAATTTCGCATTCCGTATACGTTGCTAAGAGACTATTTGAAGCCTTCTTATCAAAATATTTTGATTGACAACAAGTAAACATTTTCGCTACGATAATGTTAACCTAATAACAACAGGAGGTTAACATTATGAGAAGATTTCATGTTTTAGATTTAGCATTAGCTGCCATGTTCGTTGCTCTTATGGCTATTGGTGCAAATATTGTATCTTGGGCCCCATTCCTACAAGTGGCGGGCATCCCATTATCTATGCAACCATTTTTCGCAATTTTAGCAGGGCTTCTTCTTGGAAGTAGACTTGGTGCATTATCAATGACTGTGTATATGCTTGTTGGAGTAGCAGGTGCGCCAATCTTCGCTAACTTCAAAGCTGGATTTGGAGCACTTTTAGATCCTACTGGTGGTTTTATTATCGCATTTATTATCGTTGCTTACGTATCAGGAAAACTCGTAGAACAAAAGGAAAAACCAACATTTATTACTTTTACAATTGCCTCTTTCACAGGAATTATTTTAACTTATATTATCGGTACTACTTATATGTACGGGGCAGTCAATCTCTTCATGGGTGGTAATATGAGCTATAAAGCTGCTTGGATGATTATGATGTGGTTCGCAGTAAAAGATATTGTATTTACAATTATCGGTGCTATTATCGCACCTCGTATATACTATGCTGTACGTCGTTCCGCTTATCAGCATTCTCATTCGACGATTTCATAATAAAAAGAGTTATCTTACTATGTTAAGATAACTCTTTTTTATTTTTCGACAATATACGACACATATTGAAAATGATTTTTGTTATGCTAATTCAGCAAATCTTATATTTTGCACATCTAATTAGAACAATGTTTTGGAGGAAAATCAGTGAATCTATCAAAAAATACACTTATTAAAGTAAGTGTCGGAGTACTATCTTTATTTTTCATACTAGGCATGAGCATCAGTTACAAATTATATGGAAATAGCGAGTTAGGAATGCCATATACCATCGGAAACGGCCTAGCATTTTTCTTTTTAATTCTTACTATAGTTAGTTTATGCGCAGCTTTAATCTTTATTGTTATTGGATTCATTAAGAAAGTACGAAAATTACCAGCCAAAAAATCTTTAATAACATCTATAATACTATTTCTTACATCAGTTATATCCGTCATCGTTCTTCTCTTTACGATAACAAAAGTAACAAATATAGAAGAGGAGTATCAAGCTCTTCAAGCACAAAAGAAAAAAGAAGATAATTACTTAATTGCCGCAGCATCTTTTTATAATAATATAAACACCTTTAAATATGCAGCATCTTACGTATTATCCGAGTATTCCACTACATGGTCAAATGCAATAGATAAAAGACATGACTTCAATCATGCACTAAGTTCTAAGAGAACAGAAATTGACGGAATGATTACAACCGTTGATACGTTTTATAGCAATATGGGAAATGATTTAAAGTTAGTCTCTGAAGCTGCAAAAGAACAGCCTAATAAATATAAAGAAACCTATGAAGAATATAAAAAAATATACGGGATTATCACTGCTCTTAACGAACAAGCCCAATCTCCAAGTGGCAGCTTAATTTCATTTAACCAAAACGTTAATTCATTAATTCAGGAATACAAAAAAGCAGCTGGTAATATTAATATCGCTATTACTGATGAAATTAAATCCAAAGCTGATGAGCTAAAGCCTACTGATCAAAATTAAAGACACTCTCTCCTGAGTGTCTTTTTTTTCCAAAAAAACCCCTTTAGATTAAGCAATACATACGTTTCTTTATCGCTCATCCAACAGGGGATTATATCACTATATTAAGAATCTTGATTCGTGTATTCTTCTAAAATTCTCTGCATCATCGGAACCATGTCATCACGTAATTCTGGGTGTTGCAGGGCCATTTCGATTGTCGTTTGAACGAATCCTAACTTTTCACCTACGTCGTAGCGCTTTCCTTCGAAATCGTAAGCGAATACACGTTGAATTTCATTTAAGTTTTGGATTGCATCTGTTAACTGAATTTCACCACCAGCACCAACATGTTGCTGTTCTAAGAACATGAAGATTTCAGGTGTTAAGACGTAACGTCCCATAATTGCTAAGTTTGAAGGTGCTGTACCTGCTGCTGGTTTCTCAACGAAATTACGAACTTGGTAACGGCGTCCTTCTTGCTCTAACGGATCAATAATTCCGTAGCGGTGTGTTTCATCTTCTGGAACCGTTTGTACACCAATAACAGAAGAAAGCGTTTTATCATATTCTTCAATTAATTGACGTAAACATGGTTTTTCAGCTTGAACGATATCATCACCTAATAAAACAGCAAATGGCTCATCACCGATGAATTTACGTGCACACCAAACTGCATGCCCTAATCCTTTTGGTTCTTTTTGACGGATATAGTGAATATCTACCATTTTTGAAGAAGCCTGTACTTTTTCAAGTAACTCATACTTTTTCTTTTCTAATAAGTTTTGCTCTAACTCAAATGCATTATCAAAATGATCTTCAATAGAGCGCTTTGTTTTACCAGTAACGATAATAATATCTTCGATTCCTGATTTTATTGCTTCTTCTACAATGTATTGGATAGTTGGTTTATCTACTATCGGTAACATTTCTTTTGGCATTGCTTTTGTTGCTGGTAAAAAACGTGTTCCTAATCCAGCTGCTGGGATTATGGCTTTTCTTACTTTTTTCATCACAAAATACCCTCTCTTCTGTCAGAATCAATAACGATTATTTCCTTACATAGAACAAAAGGGAGGTTTCGCTCCCTTTTGTTCCCTACTACTTAAAATTACTTTATATTATAAACGATTCATAATATCTTCTTTAATAGTAAGTAACTTTTGTTCACTATTTTGTAAAGAATTATCTTGAACACCGAAGTAGAACTTGATCTTCGGTTCAGTTCCAGATGGACGTAGGCAGAACCAAGAACCATCTTCTAATTGATATTTTAACACATTTGATTTCGGTAAGTGAATCTCTTCTTTATGTCCATCTTGTAAAGATGTAACGATGCTCGCTTTATAGTCTTCAACTGCTACAACTGTTAAGCCCGCTACTTCTTTCGGAGGATTCTCACGGAATGTTGCCATCATCTCTTGGATTTGTTCCGCTCCATCTTTTCCTTTTAGCGTTAACGATACAAGATCTTCACGGAAGAATCCGTACTTCTCAAATACTTCTAATAGACCGTCGTATAACGTTTTACCTTGTGATTTGTAGTATGCAGCTACTTCACATGCAAATAGAACAGATTGTACTGCATCTTTATCGCGGCAGAATGGACGGATTAAATAACCATAGCTTTCCTCATAACCGAATTGGAATTCGTATTGTCCGCTTTCTTCATACTGTTTAATTTTCTCACCAATAAATTTAAATCCAGTTAACGTATCAACTGTATCTAAACCGTATGCTTTCGCGATTGTACGGCCAATTTCAGACGTTACGATTGTTTTTAATACAACACCATTCTCTGGAAGCGTTCCGTTTTCTTTCTTTTGAGATAATAAGTAATCAAGCATTAGTGCACCTGTTTGGTTACCAGTTAATACTTGGAACTCACCCTCATGATTACGAACTGCTACACCTAGGCGGTCCGCGTCAGGATCTGTTGCGATTAACACATCTGCGCCTACCTTCTCACCGTCACGAATTGCATACTCAAACGCTGCATGCTCTTCTGGGTTCGGTGATTTCACTGTAGAGAAGTTTGGATCTGGTAACTCTTGCTCTTTTACAACTGTTACATCTGTAAATCCAACTTCCTCTAAACCACGGCGTACAGAAATATTTGATGTTCCGTGTAGTGGTGTAAAGACGATTTTTAAATCTTTCCCAACCTTTTGTACCATTTCTTTATTAATGATAACATTGTTCAATTCTGCAGCATATGCATCATCTACTTCTTGTCCAATAATATGTAATAAACCGTCAGCTTTTAATTGCTCCACATCAGCAACCTCAACTGTTAATTCATCTTCTACTGCGTTTACGTAGCTAATTAACTCATCAGCTTCTTTTGGAGGCAACTGCCCACCATCTTCACCGTATACTTTATAACCGTTATATTCAGGCGGATTATGGCTTGCCGTAAGAACGATTCCACTTACTGTATGTAAATGACGAACTGCGAAAGAAAGTACTGGCGTTGGACGTAAGCTTTCAAACACATATGTTGTAATGCCGTGCGCACCAAGTGTAGCAGCTACTTCCATAGCAAATTCAGGTGATTTATGACGAGAATCGTACGCAACAACAACACCGCGCTTCTTCGCTTCTTCACCTAATTTTTCAATAAACTTTGCTAATCCTTGTGTTGCTTTACGAACTGTATATACATTTAAACGGTTCGTACCAGCACCAAGTTCACCACGCATACCACCTGTGCCAAACTCTAGATTTTTATAAAAACTGTCCTCGATTTTCTTCTCATCTTGCTTCATGTTTTCTAGCTGTTCTTTTAGTTCTGCGTCTAACTCTGCATATGAAAGCCAGCGACTAAATTCTTGTTTCCAGTTCATACTTTTATCTCCTCTCGCTTGTCATATCTTTATTATATGAAAAAAACAACCTGTATCTCAATATTTTTTACAATCTAACAGGATTTTACTAGGAATATTTGTATACACTATGGTTAAATACTCCACTAAAGGGAATGAGGATTATGCAAGAATGGGGCTTGTCAGAAGAGCTCAAAATACAAACAAAGCAAATGATTGAAATTGCTGAAAAAGAATTATCAATTATGAGGCAAGCAATCGATAAAGAAGATGAATGTATTTTGTGCAAAATGGAAGATATTCATCATATGTTAGCAAATGTACAAACATTGGCAGCTACATACTATATTCAAGCGTATTTATCACCTTATACGGAAAGCTCGCAGTTCATCACAACAGCTATCCAGCATTTAAGCGCCCGAAAACATGGTGCTCTTATTGTTGTGGAACGAAACGAGACACTCCATCCTTTCATTCAAACCGGAACAACTTTAAATGCCCATTTAACCGCACCATTGCTCGAATCCATTTTTTATCCAGGTAACCCTCTTCATGACGGAGCCGTTCTCGTTAAAAATAATCATATTGTCTCAGCAGCTAATATTCTTCCATTAACGAAAAGTACCGAAGTTGATTCTGAGCTAGGAACACGTCACAGAGCTGCAATTGGCTTATCAGAACAAAGCGATGCACTTATATTAGTTGTCTCTGAAGAAACGGGGCGCACTTCATTTGCTTTAAACGGGACTTTATATACGATTTCTTTATGAAAACCTTCCTCTTTGACATATCTGTAAAAATAGATATAATAACAAACATGGAACCTTTATTAATATATAAATCATTATCCAATGAAACTCGTCGGCAAATCTTGTCATGGTTAAAAGATCCTAAGAAACATTTTGAAGTACAATGTCATCTACCTGAAAATGACGATTTTAAAACTGGTGTTTGTGTAGGTTCAATTCAAAAAAAAGCTGGCATGGCACAATCCGTAATTTCTAGTTACTTGGTGAACATGCAAAAAGCTGGATTGTTACAATCCGAGAGAGTAGGACAGTGGACATATTATCAACGAAATGAAGAAACCATTCGCCAATTTACTGAATATGTCCAAAATGAACTTTAAAGTCACTATTTAATCAGTGGAGATAGTCTTCACTGATTAAATTAACCATAAGTTAATCTAAAATAATAGATATATAGAAATCTAATTACATATACGTTAAAGGAGCTTTTCAACTATGAACGCAAAATACGATCTACTTTTCCAGCCATTTACTTTCCAAAATGGAGCAACAATTAAAAATAGAATTTCTATGGCTCCAATGACAACAATATCCGCAACAGAAGATGGAGGAGTATCTGCAGAAGAACTCTCGTATTATGCCCATCGCGCTAATGGTATTGGTATGGTCATAACGGGTTGTGCCCATATTAAAGCTGATGGACAAGCCTGGGAAAGAGGATTTGCAGCAGATTCAGATGCAACTATTCATGATTTAACGCAGCTTGCTACTGCAATAAAAAAGCAAGGTGCAAAAGCTATTTTACAAATTTTTCATGCTGGTCATAAAAGCTTACATGCTAGCTCACATTCAGATTACATTCAAAAATTAACCGAAAATGAGATCATGCAGCTCATTCATGCTTTCAGCCAAGCAACTCTCCGCGCGATTAAAGCAGGGTTTGATGGTGTTGAAATTCATGGTGCCAATGGATTTTTAATCCACCAGTTTTTCTCCCAGCAAACAAATAACCGTAAAGATCAATTCGGTGGTTCTTTTACAAATCGTACTACATTCCCATTAGCTGTCGTAGAAACTGTTTTAGAAACGGCAAGACAATATGCAAATAAATCTTTTATTGTCGGATATCGAATTTCTCCCGAAGAAGCTGGTGAACAAGGATTTACAATGGCTGATTCGTTACAATTAATGGACCAACTTGCAAATACAGAATTAAGTTATCTCCACATATCAAATGGTGATTTTTGGTCACTTCCGAGAAGAGGTGTGGAAAAACATCATACCCGTATGGAATGGATTATGAAAAAAGTTGGAGAACGTATTCCATTAATTGGCGTTGGTGCTATTCAAACAGCTGATGATGCACTGAAAGCATTACAATCGGGCATTCCACTCCTTGCACTTGGGAAAGAACTTCTTATAGAACCAGAGTGGATTAAGAAAATCGAACGTGATGAAGAACAGAATATTGCACTAAGAATATCACCTGAAGACCAGAATCGATTAGTTATTCCAGATCCTATGTGGAAAAAATTATGGGAATCTTGGTTATAAAAAAGCAGTTCCGAAATGGATGTCTTCCATTTCGGAACTGCTTTTTTTCTTTTATTCTTCTCCGAAACGTTCAACAAGTGTTGCAAGTGTACGTACCATTGCACCTGTTGCTCCAGCTGGCCCTAAATCATGCGCTCCTGATGATTCAGATGTTCCAGCGATGTCTAAGTGTACCCAAGGTGTATCTTCAGCGAATTCACCTAAGAATGTACCTGCCATAACCGCATGTCCTTCGCGGCCTGGTGAGTTATTTAAATCAGCAAATTTACTGTTTCTCACGCGTTCCTTATCACGATCAAAAATCGGTAATTGCCAAATTGATTCATCTGTTTCCATAGATGCCTCTAGCACTTGCTCAAACAACTCTTCATTGTTTGTCATTGCGCCTGTCGTATGATTTCCAAGTGCAACAATTACACCACCTGTTAATGTCGCAACATCAATCAGATAGTTTGCACCTAATTTTTTCGCATACGTAATACCGTCAGCTAATGCTAAGCGACCTTCTGCATCTGTATTTAATACTTCAATTGTTTTTCCGCTCATAGACGTAATCACATCGTCCGGCTTAAATGCTGTACCACTTACAACGTTATCCGTTGACGGAATAACAGCGATCACATTTTGCTCTGGGCGAAGTTCTCCGATAATTTCCATTGCGCCTAAAACAGAAGCTGCGCCGCCCATATCACCCTTCATACCAACCATGCCTTCACGCGGTTTTAAAGAATAACCACCTGTATCGTATGTAATTCCTTTTCCAACCAATCCAATTACATCTGTCCACTCTTCTTTTCCTTTATAAATAAGAGCAATCATTTTCGGTGGCTCAGTAGAACCTTGGTTTACTGCAAGTAATGCACCCATACCAAGATCTTCCATCTCTTCTTTCTCAAGAACTTTATAATCCATATCATACTTTTCCGCTAATTCAACAGCATACTCAGCAAGCTTCGTCGCTGTTAATACGTTTGGCGGCATATTTACAAGTGTACGAGCTGAATTTGTTGCACGTCCATGTACGTAACCAACTGTTAATGCAGCTTCAATTTCTTGTGCATCTTCCGCTGTAATAGCCGTGAATTTCTCTAGCTCCACACGATCCTTTTTATCTGATTTATACGTTTGTAACTCATATGTACCAAGACCTTGTACTTCTGCTGCAATGTGAGCTACATCAATCGCATCTAATTTCTCTGTTACGAAAGAATCAAGTAAGATTGCTGCATCTTGTACTTTTGCTGCCTGTAACGTTTTAAACGTCTTACCAAGAGCCGCACGTAATGTTTCCGTCGTATAAGATTCTTTCTTACCTAAACCAACGAAATAATAACGTTTCACATTTGTTTTTCCTAAACTATGTACTTTTGAAATAGCTTTCTTCTTAGTAGAAAGTTCTTTTTCTTCTAATAAAACTTGTAATTGTCCTTCAAAAGCTTTGTCCAGTTCTTGTACAAAACTACTCGTTTTCTCTTCTTCAAATAAGGCAACAATCACCGCTTCATGGCTTGCTAATTCTTTTTGTACTTGAAACATGTTCAGACCCCCTAAATTTCTCTACTCTACCTTTATTATAACTTTATTTTCGATAAAATGCGACAATTCTAACTTCTATTGCATCCTATATAATCCATATTTCTTCTATTATAAAATAAAAAAGTCTAGCGTAATTCCCACTAGACTATCTTTGTTTTAAATATTGACCACGAAACACTTGCATCGTTTCGTCTTCATTTAACATCGTTAACTCTTCTTCTGTAAACTTACCATTTCCTATTTTTACTACGTATACATTTACTTTTTTCTTACCCCATTGGCTATAAACATCTTTCACCGTATCATAATATAGATCAAGACGGTTTCCTTTTATAGCACCACCCTTATCAGCAACAACCCCGTACCCGTAATCTGGCACGAATAGAATCGTTCCGATCGGGAATACGCGTAAATCCGCAGCGATTGTGGAATATAAATCCCTTTTCACTTTAACACCTGAATATGTAATACCATACTCTGGATGTCCTGGCCTCTTACCAGTTGACTCAATTCCCGACGTATAACCTGTTGCAGTCATTTCAATTGAACGATATTTAGACCAGTCGTTTGCCTGCTCTAAAGCATTTATCACTTCTTTACTCGGAGCAACGTTTCTCTTAACTTCTGCTGCATGTACTTCTTTTGCACTCGTTCCCTCATATGTCTTTACAATCTCTAATAAAGAAACTCCTGTGAAAGCCTTCCATGTTACGCATAATGCGATTGCAAGTAAACAAGTCATCATAATGCGAATACAATATCGTTTTAACATTTTTATATTCCACACTCCTTCATCGTTAATCATTCCCTATACGATGAAGGAATATGCAAAAAATAATCTCCATATGAATTGGAGATTAAAACATTTGATATCCGCTTTTCCGAAGCTTCTTAATTACAATTCCGGCTAAAGCAGCGCCTACTAATCCAGTAGATAGAATAAACACATCTGCTTGTCCTAAATGCGATACACTTGTCCCAAATGAAGAGAATGTTTCTTTCGGCTTTGAAAAATAATCCCACACACTCGCCTTATTAATAATAAGTATACAAACAATCGGATACACAATAACCATTACCCATGTCGCTCGCAATATCATGTTGAGTAAAAATCCAATTCCAAAAAACAAAATAAAAAATAACATCATTGAAATAAGTAGTACCGGTATACTCACTCTTTCTCCCCCTCCTTCGTCTGCGCCGTAAATACGTGATAGGCTGTATAACCAAATTGCTCTCCTGGATCTAATGTTTTATTCATCTCAAGATGCAGCTCTGATCTTCCTTCTAGCAAATATTTAATAAGCAGCGACGTATTAGGATCGTCCTCAATCGTCTCTGGATGTAAAAATGCTACTTCAGACAATTCCTTCTCCTGTACAATAATGTTTTCTCCTTCAGGCTCCAAAAGGAAAATAATCATGTTATCACTAATCTCATTGCGAATCACGCCCGATCGAACACCAATGATCCCCTTCACATGAGCGACAATACCTGTCTCTTCTAACACTTCACGTTTCACAGCTTCATCAACCGTCTCACCTTCATTTACAAAACCAGCCGGTAAAGACCATTTCCCCTTTAATCCACTGTATTTTTTCTTAACGAATAGCCACCTGCCATCTTTTGTAGCTACTAGGCCACTGACAGCTAACCACACTTTCCCTCGCTTCTCCATGATGTAATACCCTCCTCTACCAGAACGAACAGAATATTCTTTCTTTTTATATATTATACTATATTTTTCACATGAAAAAAGCAGAAACAGCTCTTAGCCGTTTCTGCTTCTTCTACTATATATTAAAAGAACTTTAATTTACCTTTTTTAAGAACTAATAAAGGTCCACCTAATAAGAATAGGTAACGGTTATCGATAACTTTCTTCATGAAGGAAGCTTTCCAACCTGTTAACTTTTTGCCCATAACAACGCCCATTGCATCGTCATGACCTAAAGAACATACAGACCCTTTATTGTCGAATGCGAATGTTTTCATTTCACCTTTGCCACGAACTAACACAGTTAAGTTATGTGCAATGTTGTAACCTTGTTGAATTGCGATTTGTGCTGTTGGTGGGTATGGACGATTAATTTCTTCGTTAATGATTAACGCTGCGTCACCAACCATGAATACATCTTCGTATCCTGGAGCGTGCATGTACTCATCAACTTTTACACGTCCGCGCATTGCTTCAAAGCCAGACTCTTCCACAATACCGTTACCACGAACACCTGCAGCCCAAACTACTGTTTCAGACTTAATTAATTCAGTATCATCGCCATTTGCAACGATAATACCTTCTTCAGTTGCTTCTTTAATCGCTGTACCGATGCGGAATTCTACGCCTTTTTTCTCAAGTTGTTTCACAGCGTATTCTACTAATGCAGGATCGAAACCTGGAAGTGCTGTTGGAGCAGCTTCTACACAGATGATACGTGCTTTTTCACGTGGTACATTGTACTGTTTGCAAAGTTCAGGAACACGGTTCGCAAGCTCACCTACGTACTCGATACCAGTAAATCCAGCACCACCAACAACGATTGTTACTAACTCATCGCGTTGTTCAGTTGCATATTTAGCGAAACTAGCTTCCATATGCTCACGAATTTGACGAGTTGCATTAATGTTAGCGATTGAGAATGCATGCTCTTTTAATCCTGTAATTCCGAATGTTTCTGATTCGAAACCAAGACCGATTACTAAGTAGTCATACTCTAACTCACCGTCTTTTAAGATAATGCGTTTTTCAGCAGCTTTAATTTCTACTACTGTATCTTGTACAAAGTTCACTTTATTTGTATCAATAACGTCTTGAATATCTAGACAGATTTTTTCATCTTGTAATGTACCAGCTGCGCTCTCGTGTAACCAAGTCGCTTGGTAGTGATAGCTGTTGTTGTTTACTAACGTAATTTCAGCTTCATTTACAGATAATGCTTTTTGCAGACGAACAGTCGTAATCATCCCGCCATAACCTGCACCTAAAACTACGATTTTTGGAGTCTTCACCAAATCACAACCCTTTTCTTTATATAATAGTAATGAAAAATAATACCAAGTACTAAAAACTCTATTTGTCAAGAATGTGGAATTTATCACATTCTATATCATAACAAAACGCAGTCAAAAAATCGTACGAATTTTGTCATAGAAATTTAACATAATACTTCCCTATATTAGTCGGTTTTATTACAGAATTCAAGCGTCTGGAGAATTATCAATATTTTAAAATAACATAGCGTTTTCAAGGGTTTTTCAGCCTTTTTTTCATGTATTTTCCTTTCCCCATATTTTATACAATTTAAAAAGCATCTATGCGAAAACTTACACACAATTCAGTCGTTTTCAGAAGTATTATGAACTCAAATATGCTATCATTTATTTGAAAGTGTCATCATTTGCAGGATTTTCGTGTACATATGAACAATATATGAAATCAATATCAAAATTCCATCTATAGGGGGAATGAAAGTGGCAGAAAATCAAAAAGTTTACGACATAACAATTATTGGTGGTGGTCCAACAGGACTATTCACAGCATTTTATGGCGGTATGAGACAAGCAAGTGTAAAAATCATTGAAAGCTTACCTCAGCTTGGAGGACAATTATCCGCACTCTACCCTGAAAAATACATTTATGATGTAGCTGGATTTCCAAAAGTGCGCGCACAAGAATTAGTTGATAACTTAAAAGAGCAAATGAAGAAATTTGATCCAACGGTTTGTTTAGAAGAAGCTGTTGATACGCTTGAGAAACAAGCTGACGGTATATTTAAACTTGTTACGAATAAGCAGACTCACTATTCTAAATCAGTTATTATTACTGCCGGCAATGGTGCTTTCCAACCACGCCGTTTAGAATTAGAAGGTACAGCAAAGTATGAAAAGAAAAACTTACATTATTTCGTTGATGATATGAATAAATTTGCTGGTAAGCGCGTCGTAGTATTTGGCGGCGGCGACTCAGCGGTTGATTGGACAATGATGTTAGAGCCAATCGCTGACAAAGTTACAATCGTTCATCGCCGTGATAAATTCCGTGCGCATGAACATAGCGTAGAAAGCTTAATGAATTCTCGTGCAGAAGTAAGCACACCGTACGTTCCAGTAGAACTCATTGGTGATGACAACATTGAACAAGTCGTTCTTCAGCATGTAAAAACGGAAGAAAAAATTATCATCGATGTTGATGATGTAATCGTAAACTACGGCTTCGTTTCTTCCCTTGGCCCAATTAAAAACTGGGACTTAGATATACAAAAAAACAGCATTCTCGTGAATTCGAAAATGGAAACAAATATTCCTGGCATTTACGCTGCTGGTGACATTTGTACATATGAAGGAAAAGTAAAACTCATCGCTTGCGGCTTCGGTGAAGCACCGACAGCAGTAAACAATGCAAAAGCTTACTTCGATCCAAGCGCAAAACTTCAACCGATGCATAGCTCGAGTATGTTTTAATATAGAAATGAAAAGAACTCCTTTTACGTGAAGGAGTTCTTTTATTATTGTGCTACCGTATCCTTCCAAAATATGTTACAATAAATAAGAACAAACGTTCTATATGATAAGGGGGATATTTTAAAATGAAAGAACCTAAGATCGTAAAAAAAGAAGCTTTCCAAGCAATCGGCGTTTCGATCACGACGACAAATGAAAAAGAGGCATCTACTGAAGGAAAAATCCCACAACTTTGGAACCGCTACTTCCAAGAACAAATCATGCATCACATCCCAAATCAACAAACGAAAGAAACATTCGCTTTCTACTCAAATTACGAATCAAATGAAACTGGTACATATCAATTTACAATCGGTATGCCCGTTTCTTCATTAGAAGACGTACCTGAAAATATGACAACTTTAACAATACCTGCCGCTACGTATGCGGTATTTACGACGAGAAAGGGACCCGTCGCTGAAGTCGTTTGTGAGGCTTGGGAATATATTTGGCAATGGTCAAAAGAAAACAAACGTGCTTTTACAACAGACTTTGAGCTTTATGATGAAAGAGCGTTAGATCCAACCAACGTACAACTGGATATTTATATTGCTTTAGCCTGAACGACAAAAAAGAAGATACCATTTGGTATCTTCTTTTTTGTCGTTAAATAGCCACTGTGCAAATTCATTATTATTGTCTACAATGAGAAAGTGCAGTATAGAAATATTAGAAACTGTATAAAGTGAAACTATACTCAGTGGGGGTTTTGTCCATCCCCCACTGAGTATTAGCCCTCACCAATCGGACGTTTACGGTCAGTTGGTCTCCCACCTAACTTCTTTACTCGAGCCGAATTTTGAGGTGGGAGTTTTACTGCCCGTTAACGCGGAACAAAACTATTGTTAACAGGTTTTTTAGTTTAAATTTGTCACATAGAAAGGAAGCAATATGGAGGAACTACAACAAAATAAATCTGCTTTAGAGGGACGCGGAAAACCGTTATTAAAAAATACAAATTTCCTTTTTCTTTGGGCAGCTACTCTCTTTTCAAGCTTTGCTTTAGCCTTTTTTACTTTTTCACAAACGTGGTACATAGCAAAAACATTAAACCTTGAAGCTTCACTCGGTGTTGTTTTCGTAGCTCTTAGTGTTCCAAGGCTTATTTTTATGATTATCGGCGGTGCTGTAGCTGATAAATTCCCGAAAAAAAACATTATGTTTTATTCTAATATTATTCGTGCTATTCTTGTCGCAACCATCCTTACATGGTTCATCGTAGGTGATGTAACACTATATACATTTGCTTTATTCGCTTTATTCTTCGGACTTGCTGATGCTTTTTTCTGGTCAGCTGACGGATCTATCTTACCTGAACTTGTAGAAAAAAGCCGTTTAACACAAGCAAACTCACTTACACAAATGACAAACCAAGCATCGGTTATCTTAGGTCCTGTACTTGGCGGCATTCTTATCAAATTTACGAACTATGAAACGATCTTTTCAATCACGATTTTATTACTAATCGTCGCAGCCATACTCGTTCAAAAAATACAATTTACGATGCCAGAACAGCAAAATACAGACAAAGGCATGTTCACTTCTATTAAAGAAGGAATTTTATACGTAAAGGAATCACCATTCCTTTCGACTTTCCTTCTTTGTAGCGCCTTTTTAAACCTATTTTTAATTGGTCCGATGCAAGTCGGCTTCCCGCTTTTCATTAAAAATGTTCTGCACGGTGACTCGCTCCAGTTCAGTTACTTAGAAGCATCTGTCGGCGGCGGAATGGCAATAGGCGCTGTCATTGTCGGTTTAAAAAATATTAATCGTAGACGCGGTCTATTTTGCATTATCATGATGTTACTGTCTGGTGTATTCTTCTTATCCATCAACTTTAGCACCGTACTTTGGCAAGCATTATTAGCCGGCATGTTTTACGGTATTACAATCGCAATGGCGATCGTTCCGCTTATGGCGATGATTCAATCAACAGTAAAAGAAGAAATGATGGGACGCGTAATGAGTTTACTTATGCTATCATCAATGGGCTTTATCCCGCTTTCTTATGCATTCACATCAATCGCGCTTGCAATAGGAATTCCAATCGTAACCGTTATGAAAAGCGGTGCAATCGCCGTTATCGTCTTCGTACTATTTGTAGCGATTCGTGTTCCAGTTGTAAGAAAGTTCGATTAGCTAATTAGAGTCATGTGTTATACGCATGGCTCTTTTTTAAACGGATCAAATAACGGTACTCCCTTACTTCTTCTCACAGCTGCTCCCCATTCTAATCCAACCTCTAAAAATAGATCCCGCACTGTACTGTATAAAAGAGCCTTAACATTTTTACGGATTTCCCCGTATTTATACGCTCTCACAACACTCTTCACTCGCCAAATGAAATTTCCATACACTTCTTCATCAGCTAATATTTGCTCCAGTAACACACCTTGCTCTAGTAATCCGCTCTTTTTATACGCAAGTTCCACCTTACTCCAAAATATATTAATCTTCTTCGGATTACTCGTCATCGGCACAAGTGCGTATATAAAAGGCTTCGGTATATCATGACGACAATACGTCTCATCAAGCTCATACGTTCCTTTTCTATTCTCTTTTATTTGTGGAATGTTTTTAAAAAGAATTGTTTCCCCTGCGCTTTTTTGCTCATTTTTACTACAGCTAGCTGCATTATCCTCATTTTTACAAGCGGACATTTTCATACGGTCATCCATGCGGTCAATCGCAGATGTAAGAAATACATATAAGTTCGCACTATACCCGCCGCGTCTATGTCTTTCTTTTGTTGCAACACGCTTTATAATTCCTAGTTCCTCTAACTTTGCAATGGAGCGGCGTACTGTACGAATACTTTTTCCAACATTCGTTGCAATCGTCTCCATTAACGGACAAGCAACTCCTACTGTTTTTTGTTTCTCATTCACCGCATACTTTCCTAAAAAATGAATAATGATAGCATCCGTTTTATTTAATTGGAATCGGTAGCACTTCAAAACTTGTTTTTGATATGTATTAAACTCTTCTTTACTTCGAAATTCACTATATGGTTTCATTAAATTATATAAGCTTCCCATTTATATCACCTCATATATAAGTAAGAGGCAGGAAGAGAAATTGGCGTGACATTGAATATTTTTTATTGGAGATGAAAATATGATCGTAATTAGCGCTTGTTTAGGTGGTATCGCTTGTCGGTATGATGGAAATGACAATCTCGTTTCAAAAATAGAGGAGCTGCTGCAACAAGAAGATACAGTCCTCATTTGTCCTGAAGTACTAGGAGGATTGCCAACGCCTCGTCCCTCAGCTGAAATTATTGGCGGGAATGGCGATGATGTTTTGGATGGAAAAGCGAAAGTGATGACAAAAGATGGTGAAGATGTCACAGAATCTTTCGTGAGTGGTGCTTATAAAGCTCTAGAACAAATTAAGAATTTACATCCAGAATATATTATTTTAAAAGAACGCAGTCCATCTTGTGGTAGTTCTACGATTTACACTGGAGAATTTAACGGAAATAAACAAACTGGTTACGGAGTAACAGCTGCTTTATTCAAAAGACATGGATTGAAAGTCATTTCAGAAGAGGATTTTGAGAATATAAAAAGGAATTGACCTTGTTCGTCAATTCCTTTTTTATTCTTATTTTGCACCTAGCTTTTCTTTCACTTTCGCAGGAAGCTCATCTTTCTTTACTTCTTCCCAAGCCGATACACCTTTTTTATCTGAATGATATACACGTAAGAATGCATCTTTACGTAAGTTTTTTTGAGCTGTGAATTCTAATTCTTTTTCTTTTCCCTCTTTATCAAAACCAGTTAACTTATATTCGTAATTTTTATACGGCTCACCATTATCAGACTTACCATTATACTCTTTTCCATCTACTGTGATTTGAACGTAATACTCATCTTTCCCCATACGGTTAATATCACAACCAACTAACAAACTTGCGAATACAACTAAAATACTAAACAGTGCAATATATCTTTTCATTTCCTTCACCTCATGTTTTTTTCTTATATTGTTATCTTAAATCTCAGAGCTTAAAGAAGAAATTCAAAAACATGACATGAACATTACACTTTTGTAAGATAATAGTTATTTCTTCACTTTAGAAACCATCATTCCGTCACCAATTGGAATGAGTACAGATTTTAAATTTAGATGAGTTGCTACCACTTCATTAAACTTCTTCATACACATAAACCAACTTCTAATTATGCAAAAGAAAAAAATCAAAAAAATAATCATTCCTTATTCAACTAACCGTTTCATTTTCAATATGTAAAAAGGGATTTCTAAATGATGAATTGAATATGTATTTATTATTTTCTAGCTTTTGAGCGAAAGTTTTTTACATAAGTTTCACTCTGTCCTAATTTAAAGGTTTCGAGAGGAGAAATAATATGAATCCTATTTTATTAGATGTTCCGTTACAAATAGAAACAGACAGACTCATTCTTCGAGCCCCCCTTCAAGCAGGTGAAGGGAATGTAGTACATGAAGCTATTAAAGATTCAATCAGTGAATTAAAGCAGTGGTTGTCTTTATTCCAGTCCATTCCTACTGTTGAAGAAACGGAAATTCTCCTGAGAAATGCGCATATAGATTTTTTGAAAAGAGAAAGCTTTCGCTATCTTATCTATCATAAAGAGACGAATGATTTTATTGGAACCGCTAGCCTTCACGGCATTGATTGGAAGGTTTCTAAATGTGAAATTGGATATTGGATTAACACGCAATTTAGTGGCAATGGATATATGACAGAAGTAGTAAATGCGTTAATAAACCTTGGATTTCAGTTATTCAAATTTAGAAGGATTGAAATACGATGTGAACGTAATAACACGAAAAGTCGTGCGATTCCTGAAAAATTAGGTTTTGAGCTTGAAGGGATATTACGTAATGAAGATCTTTCAGCTGACGGCAAACAACTAACTGATACTTGCATCTATGCAAAGATAAAGTGAAATTTTAATCAGCCCTCGCCAATTAGGCTTTTATGGCAAAAGAAAAGACCTCCTTAACGATTTTATTTCATCGCTAAAAAGGTCTTTCTCTATTTCTACTAAAAACTTAGCACTCTTCTGGCTTACCAGCATTCGTCGCTGTACGGAAAGATGATCCACATCCACATGATGCGATTGCGTTTGGATTGTCGATTGTGAATCCACCGCCAAGCATAGATTGTTTATAATCAATTTTTACTCCTTTAACAATTGGAGCACTTTCTGTATCGATAACAAATTCAACACCGAAAAACTCAAGAACTGTGTCGTCTTCTTTTGGTTCTACTTCAAATCCTAAGCCGTAAGAAAGGCCCGTACATCCGCCGCCATGTACAGCAAGGCGCACGTACTTCTCTCCATCTTCAGCATCTTTTAACATATCTTTAATTTGAAAAGCTGCTTGTTCTGTTACTTCAATCATGAAATACACATCCTTTCTGTTCTCATTCTATTATACATCTTTACGCTTCTATCTTGTACTCATACACTCCGCGGCAAATTACTTCCGCTGGTCCTTTCATTAACACATTGCCTTCTTCTGTCCATGCAATCATTAAATCGCCACCAGCTAAATGAACTGTAATTTCCTTACCACGTTCCATCTTTCCATTTAAAATAGAGGCTACAACCGCAGCACACGCCCCTGTTCCGCAAGCCTGTGTTACGCCAGATCCACGTTCCCAAACGCGGAAGTTCATCTCTTCTTCATTCAAAATCTCGATGAATTCAACATTTACTCGCTCTGGGAACATTTCATGTGTCTCAAGAACTGGTCCAAGTGTTGTAAGAGGTGCTTGTTCTACATCATCAACAAAAATAACTGCATGCGGATTCCCCATTGAAACAGCTGTAAATGCATAACGATGATTATTGTATAAGAAGTTTTCACGAATAAATGGCGTTTCACCTTCACCAAGCATCGGTATTTCTGCACGTGTTAAACGAGGCGCTCCCATATCGATTTTCGCTAATGTAACTTTCCCTTCTACTACCGTTACTTCCGCCGTTACAATGCCAGCTAACGTTTCAATTGCGAAAACTGTATCTTCTACTAGTTTATGCTCATACGCATATTTCGCTACGCAGCGTAAACCGTTACCACAGCTCTTTCCTTCTGAACCATCATTATTAAACATGCGCATTTTCACCGGAGCTACGTCAGATGGACAAATTAAAATCATTCCATCTGCTCCAATACCAGTATTAATATTTGAAACCTTTTCCGCCACAAGAGCTAAATCTTCTTCGGGAATTTGTTCTTCAAACATATTTACATATATATAACTATTGCCAAGACCATGCATTTTTGTAAAAGAAAATTGGCTCATTTGTATTCACTCCAAAAATAATTTGTTATTTTAAGTATAAAATGCATGCTTTTAGAACACAATATGAATGTCCCCCGTTTCTCATATTTGACAACATTTGGCGATGAGCCATTCTTGCGCAAATTGTGTAAGAAAAAAGCCCTTCTAAAAGGGCCTTTTTTATTTATATACAATATTATCCTCCCCTGCGAAATAGGATTTTATCTAATAGAAAAAGAAAAAGGTGCTGCCGATTGCAACACCTTAAAACATTGGATTTTCATCCAAATACTCATATACATTATTGACAAGTTCTTCTACTGTAGAACCTTGTACTACTTCACCATTTACAAGTGCAAATGGTCCTTCAAAACAAATACCACAATATCCTAAACAACCATACTCCATTACATCTAAATTCGGATCTTTTTCTAATTTCTCTAAAGCTGCTTGTGAGCCACTCGCAAGGTTACCCACACAAAATTCAATTAACGGTTTAATCAAAATTCTCCCCCCTGTACTACAAAACAAATTACTTTCTGACCTTATCTATAAGAATAAAACTAAGTTTTCTCTTGTTGTTTTCGTTATACATTCTAAACTATTTAGTTACTTCACTATTTCACTTCAAAGTAGATGGTTTTATTTTATATAACATGCTATTCATAATGAAATAGTAACTAAAAAATGAAAACAGTTTACTTTACTTTTCTTCTTATTGTACAACAGAGTATTCATTCATGCATTGTTATTTGTTCACAAATTCGATATAATTTGATTGAGTAAAGTCGAAATATTTTATTAATATAAAATTGTGTGATTAGGGGATATTTCAACAGAAAAGGGGTAATCCATCATGAAACACCTCGTAATACTAGGTGGCGGCTACGGTGGAATGAGAATTCTGCAACGGCTACTTCCAAACAACCAACTTCCGGATGATGTACAAGTGACATTAATCGACAAAGTACCATACCATTGTTTCAAAACTGAATATTATGCATTAGTAGCGGGTACAATTTCAGAAACGCATATTCGCATACCGTTTCCTGAGCACCCACGCCTTAATATTCAATACGGCACAATAACAAATATTGATCTCGAAGAAAAAGCTGTTCATCTTGATGGCGGCGAAGCAATCCAATATGATGATTTAATTATCGGACTTGGCTGTGAAGATAAATATCATAACGTTCCTGGAGCAAAGGAATATACGCACAGTCTACAATCGATTGAACAAACACGTAAGACATATGAACAATTAAATAGTCTAGAACCGAATGCAACAGTTGCTGTTGTTGGTGCGGGCTTAAGTGGCGTTGAAGTAGCAAGTGAACTTCGCGAAAGCCGTTCTGATTTAAAAATCTATTTATTTGATCGAAAAGATAGAATTTTATTCCCATATCCAGAGAAATTAAGTAGATATGTAGAAGAATGGTTTGTAAAGCATAAAGTTAACATTATACGAAACTCTAACATTACAAAAGTAGAACCAAATATTGTGTACAACCACGATGAGCCACTTGAATGTGATGCAATCGTCTGGACAGCTGGTATTCAAGCAAATGAAGTTGTTCGAAACCTTCCAGTTGAACAAGATGGTAGCGGACGGGTTGTTTTAACAAAATATCACAATATTCCAAATAACGAGCACGTTTACGTTGTAGGAGATTGTGCAGCACTTCCACATGCACCATCTGCTCAACTTGCTGAAGGTCAAGGAGAACAAATTGTCCAAATATTATTAAAACGTTGGAATAATGAGCCACTTCCTGATGAACTACCTGTAATTAAATTAAAAGGTGTTCTCGGTTCTCTTGGTAAGAAGCACGGCTTCGGTTTACTAGCAAACCAACCATTAATGGGGCGTGTACCGAGATTGTTAAAATCAGGTCTTCTTTGGATGTACAAATATCATAAGGGTTAATACTTTACAGGCTGTCTACTATGTAGACAGCCTCTTTTATTAGTTACAATATAATTATCAGACACATCTTTCTCAACATGGATAATGATTTATTTTTCATTTTTATATTAAAAACTAGTGATAAACAGTGTATGCTATTTATAAGTTGTTTATTATTTCCTTTAAGACCGAAGTCATTCGGTCTTATTTTTTATGTTGTAAATACTTTTACAGGAGGCATTTCATTTCACTTATGAACTTAACGAAACTAAACGATCGAATAGAAGCGAAGAAGAAAGAATTGATCTATCTCGTTGAAAAGTACGGATTCACTCATGATAAAGTAATTTCTTTCAGCCAAGAATTAGATCGTTTACTTAACTTATTAATAAAACTCAAGACGAAGAAAAAACGTTGCTCTTTATAACCGTTCTCTTCTCTTTTTTGATACGATATAAAGTGAAACTTTAATCAGCCCTCACCAATCGGGCTTTTACGGGCAGCCCGCCCCCCACCTAACTTCTTTGCTTTCGCTGAATTTTGAGGTGGGGGCTTACTGCCCGCAAATAGCGGGATAACTAGAATCTGAAAGGAGCAATTTATGTTTATATTAAAAGACGTTACCTATAAAGATATACTACACATTCCTTATTTACAGATTCAAAAAGAAAAAATCACATGTATTATCGGTGAAAGCGGGAGTGGAAAAAGCACCTTGCTCCGCATGTTAAATGATCTACAATCTCCAACATCTGGCACAATTGAATATAACGGAAAACTAATTTCTGATTATCCCCCTATTCAATTACGACGTGACGTAGTTATGCTTGGGCAAACGCCACCTATTTTCGATGGAACCATTAAAGACAATCTATTAATGGGACTTCGTCTTTCTGAAAAACCATTTCCAAATGATGATGCCCTGCGAAGCGCATTAGCGACTGTTAGCTTAGAAAAAAATTTAGAAGACAACGCTGATTCATTATCAGGCGGGGAAAAACAACGACTTGCTTTTGCACGTATCGTACTTATGGATCCACCTGTCTATTTATTAGATGAACCAACCTCGGCGCTAGATAGTGATACAGAACGCCGCGTTATGAAACAATTCACTATACTGGCAAGAGAAAAGAAAAAAACAGTTATCTTCATCACACACTCGCAACAACTTCCAGAAGAAATTGCAGACGACATTATTGAAATTAGTAAAGCAAACGGTGCAACTAGAAAGGAAGTGCTCTCAGTTGAAGGGCGTTATTGAACTCCAAATTTGGCAACTTGCCGCTGCATATATTTTCATTCTTATTTTAATTGGACTTGTAAAATTAAAAGGTATTCCGCGTGAAAAACAAATTGCACTCGCAACATTCCGTATGACGATTCAGCTTGTACTTGTTGCCTATGTCCTTACATACGTATTTGAAAATAGTAATCCATTTTATACAATTGCTCTTATTACTTCTATTACTACCTTTGCAATTTTTAATATTTATAAACGAGTCAATATCCCGATGTCAAAAGACTTAAAACGAGTAGCCGCTCTTTCCATGGTTGCCGGATCAATTGGGCCACTTCTACTATTTATCTTTGTTATTATCGGGCATGATCCTTGGTATGCGCCGCAATATATCGTTCCGATTACGGGAATGTTAGTTGGAAATGCAATGACAGGTGTTTCTCTCGGTGCAAATACATTCTTAAACAACATGAAATCGCAAAGAGGTCAAATTGAAGGAGCACTTATGCTCGGTGCAACACCGAAAGAAGCAACTGCTCCACTCATACGCGACGCTTTTGACTCTGCTATTTTGCCAACAATCAATTCTATGGTCGGAATGGGGATTATAAGCTTACCGGGCATGATGACCGGTCAAATATTAGCTGGTGTTTCACCATTTACAGCCATTCAATATCAAATCGCCATCATACTCGGTATTTCAGGAAGTACCGCTTTCGCTGTCATTATCTTCTTACAGCTTGGATATAAGACCTTCTTTAATAAGCGGTGTCAGTTGAAAGAAGTTGACTATGGTGCGCGGTAAGTCGTACTACTTGCTCGGTAAATGGTGCACTGTTCGCGCTGAATGAAATTATACCGAAAAAAAAATGACAATAAAAAAGAGGAGGCTACTCGCCTCCTCTTTTTACTTACGCCTTCTTAACGAATTGTGATTTTAACTTCATCGCTCCGAAACCGTCGATTTTGCAATCAATATCGTGATCGCCATCAACTAGACGGATACTCTTTACTTTCGTACCGATTTTCACAACTGAAGAAGTTCCTTTTACTTTTAAATCTTTAATGACAGTAACAGCATCGCCGTCTTGAAGAACATTTCCGTTCGCATCTTTTACAACTTTTGCACCATCATTATTTTCAGCTTCTGCTTCTTGGCCCCACTCATGAGCACATTCTGGACATACGAAAAGAACGCCATCCTCATACGTATATTCTGAATTACATTTTGGACAATTTGGTAAAGTAGCCATAAATTCATTTCCTCCGTTCATTATTTATACGTAAAAATCAAAATTGATGTTTACATCTCGATAAATAAAATTTGTATAGCATTTCTTTATAGTGCCATATTCTCACGTTATTGACAAGCCTACCTGGAATTCTCATTTTTTATTGTATTTTACAAAATTTCAATTCGTATGGTGTTTCCAATAAAAAAGAAGAACCTTCACAAGATTCTCATTTTCAAAATGAACGAATTCTCACTAGAGCCCCCATCCATTTTCCTCAATATAAAATTGATACTCTTCTAGCTCATCTTCACTTAACTTCTTATTATTCTCATATACTTCTTGCCATTCAAAATAGTCTTCACTAAAATAAACAGCAAATTTAATTTTCACGTTTTTCTTCTCTGTATAATCATAACCAGTAAATTCTACTACATCATAATCTTGTTCTTTCTTCACAAACTTCCAAGTTGGATTATCCGTCATAATCTCTAAAGTAACACCTTCACTACTTGAACGAACAACATTTTTAATATTCGGCTCAGTTTGTAAAAGGGAGAGTCCGAACATAGCTCCACCAAACACGATTCCAACTATAACCTGGACACCAACCATACCAGCAAAACTAGCGCTCCCCTTTGATTGTAGGTAATACGCCTTCTCATGATCTGGCATATTTTCTCCCTTATGTAAAACACGAACAGCATGCTTATAATATAAACGGTTTCCTTGCCATCCAGTAAATATCATCGTTCCTAACTGAAGAACTAAACTACATGTTAAATAAACCCCATCTGGAATATCTATAAAAGGAGTTACAACGATACTAGGTATCGCCAATAACGTAAGTATAATAAACAACTTATACATTTTACGATAAGCTAACCAAAAAGTTGGGAAGAAAAAGGCTACCCAATTCCACGTATTCCCTTGCGCTGGATTTTCTACTTTGCCCCATTTAAAGTCATAATAAGCTGTATTCTTTTGAACAACTTTATGTAATTCTTGCGGAGAAATTGTTTCTTGTAAAACAGTGTCATTCACGTACATCATCCTTTTCTTCTTTCTACATACATGTATTTTATAGAAAGAAAAAGAAGGAATCTAACAAAAAGGACATATATTTCATAAAAATGAACAGAAATCGAATATATTCCGACAATTCCCCGTTTCTTATTCCATTTTTCTTTTTAATATATTAAAATACTTATGAATGATACGTTTAATACACTAAGTTAAGCATTTTACATAGGCATAAAAAAAGATGTTCCAAAATCATTTTGAAACATCCTCTTAATTTTCCACTATTTTAAACTACCTTTAACTTTTTCAATAACATCCTCTATACGTTCCGCTATACATTCCAGCTCCCAATCTCCCTCACCATGCATAGCCGTATAAACTGGACAATTCTCATCATTACTATCTACAAAAATCGGATCTCCAAGATACGAGTCTATCCCAATTACAATCCATCCTTCTTTCCAATCTCCTTCTTCATTCCCGATTAAACTTTGCCCTTCATCATCAAAGCTATAGCCAAGTTGGCCTTCTTCTATTTCTTCACTATTAAATAGTTCTATTGTCATTGGTTCAAATTCATACTCTAACTCAATTTCATTATCCTCAGCACGATCTACATATTCTAAAAGTTGTTTAATTTTATTGTGGTTTATCATAAGACTTTCTCCATTCTCTCTTAAAAAATCTAGCTCTAGTCATATTATAATATATAAAATAAAGTTCATAAAACTACTATTTCAGGTGATTAAATATGAAGTGTATAGCTTGGACAGAAGATGTTTTTTCACAAAACTTCACTACGTTCCATATTACATAATGTTTCACATGAAACTATCGACATTCCGAATTACCTTTCTACTATTTTCGACTGGTTTCAAACGTGGGCATCTTATGAAAATTTAACAAAAATAAATACCGAGGAAAAAGAGCCCGTATTCTTTCATGAAGTTGATATGTATATGAAAAAACTAGTAGAAAGCGCAATGTAATTTCACATTGTGCTTTCTACTAGTGCTTTATATTCCTCTTGTAATTTTTTAAATTGTTCTTCATATTTTTGCATCTTTACGATATCCGTCTTCGAATTAAGGAGTGGTCTTCTTCTCCCAGTCACCATTATATTTTTCCCCTCTATTGCATCGTTCATATGTACATAAGGTTTAAAAAACTCACATTCCGTATATGGCAATGCTACAGATAATTTTGCATACTCTTCTACCTTAAATTGATTAGATATGCTTAACTCTTTTAAAGTTTCCAATTGCATTAACGGTTCTAATGAATCATCTTTAACCTTTAAATTCATCAAAGTAAGCTTTTGCAACTGCTGTAATTCAGCGAGTGGTTTTAAAGTTTGTACTTTCATCGCTGCATTTATCCCACCACCCATATAGAAGGTATTGAGTTGTGTGCACTTACTTAAAGCACTTAAATCTTCTAACTTAGAAAAATCATCAATTAGTAAGGATTTGAGTTTTTTATTATAATCAATATCCCATAACGTCTTCGCTTTTGTATTCCAGCACATATGTAACTGTTGTAAATTAGACAATTTCTGAAGGCTACTTAAATCCTCGACCCTCATTTCGTAAACATATAATATATCGGGACAAACATACGTAAGAATATGATCAAACTGCTTTTGATTTACTGCGAACACCCATAACTTTTTAACTTGCAAAGATGCTAGTCGTTCTATATTTTTTGTTTTCCCCTCAATCGCTACTTCTTCTAAATCACCAGCTATACTTGCTAAGTCTTTCGTAATCTTCGGCTGATCACCAATCGGAAACATTTTATCCTCCCCTACAACTCCCAAATAATATTCATCTCTTCAAACGACGCTTTACTAACTTCTAACCCTTCACTATCATCCGTTCCAATCATCGCTACTTCTTCTTTAGATAACTTAATTTCCTCATTTGGATTTTTGATTTTTCTCTCATACACGAGTTGTAAAAGCTCTATTTGTTCCTCTGTTAGCTCATACTCTTCTTCCAATCTTTCTATTGCAGATCCCCTATCCAGTAATGGAATTTCTAATAAAAATCCACCGTTCTCTTCCATTTCTTCAAATGAATCGATTGAATACGCACCGCTATCCTCAATCCAAAAAGCTGTTGTAATGAAAGGAACTGTTTCGCCTTCTACTTCTTCTAATACGTATTGAAGTGCTTCTTCTTTCGCAATTTCTATCACTTCAGAAGGTGCTCCTTCAAAATAATTTGCTGCATCAATCCACTCATCAATTCGCTCACTATTCACGTCTTGAAGACATACAATCGTGTAATTCGGATAAAACGTAATTGTCCCTTGTCCGCCTTGAGTATCTTGCATACTATAGTTACATCCATCCCATGAACTTTCATGTGAGAAATCAGGAGCATGCGCTGCAAAAATTGCGCCTGCAATCGACTTTAAAATGCATCCTTTCCATAATTGTTCTTTATTTATATGTAATTTATATTTACTCATCATCTTCCTCCATGCACATATTTTGTCTATTATCTTTCGATTTCTCATTTCTTGTAAAGTGATTTTTCATTATTTCAAAATAATAAAGCACCCTTTGCATAAAGGATGCTTTTACATTCATCTACCATTTCTCTCTACACGTCTCAATTAAGTGCAGCAAATACCTCTTCGTCATATCTGCCCTTCTCCACCTTGAGAGCATTCGCTTTTCTTTTGGGTTTTTCCGTATTCTCGCTACTTCTTTTAATAAAAGCTCCCATTCTTCCGCTGAATGTTCTAATAAGTATTGTAACCCTCTATCTTTTGAAACAATTGTTTTATGATCTAGTGTATATAAAATACGCCCCATCGTAACGACCGCTGATTCTACCCATTCTTCTATAAAGAATAAATATGGCTGCTTGGCCTTTCCACTCCAGTACTGTTCTACGTTGTATTTCATCGTATTGACTACATCATCCCACCCTATTTGAAACGAAAGGTCTCCCGCTTCTTTCCCGGTAACTGTAATGCCTTGATTTTTCAATGTCCACCATGTGACCGCATTAATGTCCCAATGTCCTATATCCGCCTTGCCATCTGCACAATACACGTACTCATTCATTTCATCATTGTATTTCCCTAAATCAGCAAGCGGAATATACATACCATCCATTCTTTTACCTAACGTACTACTACTACTAAGTTTCTTATGTAGTTCTACAAGTTGTTGTTTTTCAGCCTCATTCACGGAATCACTTATTACCGTAACAAAATCAACATCGCTCGTTTCCACATGAAATGCACCGAGCGCGATAGATCCGTAAATATATACGCCGACTATTTTTTCGTCTAAGAAAATTTCTTTTAACCCTACTATGTACTGCTCCATCAACTGCTCTACTTCTTTTGGTAACGCATGCTTTACTACATTCTCCACATCTATCCCTCCAATGAAAAAAGCCTTTGCAAATTCGCAAAGACTTCCTACTTTATAAATATTTCTCGATTTCTTCGTAAACATCCTTCAAACGAGGATTTCCTTCTCCAACAATTTCTCCATTTACAAGAACGACCGGATAAAATAAATCTTCCTCCACTACGCGTTCTGCAAATGCTTTTTTATCTTCATCTTCTTGTTCTTCTTGAAAATCAATATACTCGAAATTAAATTTATTTTCTTGTCCTTCATATTTACGACCAATCGCCGCTTGTAACCACTCAAACGTTTCTGTTGAAGATGGCATTCCAACGCAGCTCGCACAAATTACTTTCGTCCCATACACTTGCACATTAACCATTTCTTCTCCCCCACTTCTTGTTTCAACAGCATATTCAGATGTCTTATTACATAAGCACATCATTTTACAAACTTATTCCATACCCCTATACTGAAAAAACACGAAAAAATATTTCGACAATAAAACAAGAAGAGAAAAAATAGATTTTCCCCTCTATCTTGATTATAATAAAACTGATGAAAGGAGTCGATAAAAATGGAAAACCCACATATGCAAGAACAAGTACTAGAAGTATTAGATAAATTACGTCCATTCTTACTTCGCGATGGCGGAGACGTTGAATTAGTAGACATTGAAGAAGGTATCGTAAAATTACGCCTTATGGGTGCATGCGGAAGCTGCCCAAGTTCTACAATCACACTAAAAGCTGGTATCGAACGCGCGTTACTTGAAGAAGTACCAGGCGTTATCGAAGTAGAACAAGTATTTTAATCTAAAAGCAGACGCGGCTCGTTCAGAATCGCTTGCTAGAAAGAGACCCATTTGGGTCTCTTTTTTTATTCAAATATCACTTATGCGTTAACATCATAAAACAAAATTGGAAATCCTTCTCAAAAAATGCGATAATTGATACTATATAGTGAATCGTTCACACATATAAAGTAAAAAACATAGGGGGACGACACATGCTAAAAATGGGGAACACTTTTTTAACAATTCAAGAACTAGAAAAGAAAAAAGAGTATTTATTAGACCTTTCATCCGTTATACCGACATGGAATGTGAGCTATCAATTTTTATTTAAAGAAATCCAGCAAGAATTATTGAGTAAAGTAAATGAAAAACTCGAAAAGCATCAATTCGTTTTAAATATATGTGCAGATCAACAGGTAGGGGCATAATGTATTACATACAATTGTAGTATAAAAAAAGAGACCTCAATCGGTCTCTTTTTTTATTTTAAGACAGCCAATCTAATTTCCTAATTCCTAACTTATCGACCGGTAAACGAAGTGAGCCATAAAAATGCTTCATAAATTGCTCAGAACGGTTCACATCGTGTAAAATGGCTTCTAAGCGATCTCTATATATGCTTTTTTGTTCTTCGTTTCCAGTTTGATAATATCGTTCGACTGTTTCAAAATAGTGAAGCGGGAACAGGAGCCTTGCAAATAATAGGCGCCAACCAAATGAGGATAGCGAATAATTTCGTTCGTAATCTGTAACAAATTGAACGATTGTTTTCTCCCAGTCTTTCTTTTTTTCTATCATCATATAACGGATTAATTCTGCCATATCTCGAGTTGGGTGATCATACACCCAATCAAAAGGAAGTTTGAGACGCTTCGTTTGATGCCATAATAAGGGTGTAAATCGTTCTTGGCAAATTGTTGCTGCATCAGTCATTTGCGGCGTATCATCCATCTCTGTATCGACAACATACTGAATTGCATTTTCTGCAACTCCTAAGTAATACGGGAAGGATTCAATAAACAATTGATCGAATACGTCTGTAGGGTGGTTCATCACTTGTGATTGCCAAAACTTTTCTAATTGATCGAGCCTTTTTTCCCATAATGCTTTCCATTCACCAATGCGGCTTAATTGCTCGATTTCTTCTGGAAAGAATGCACCTCGTTTATGGAATATAGAAAGCTCACTTCCTAATGATGTAGCATGTCGTTCTAACGCACGCATACCTTTTAATAAGCAGTAATTTTGTTCTTCTATCTCACTTACATAGTAGCCGTGTATAGTCGGAACGAAAGTCGCTACAGTTAGATCCCCTTGCTGGTTCATGTAATCACTGAGCTTTTTCATCTCTACAAGTACTTCTTCCGCCATTTCTCCAATTGGAATAAGTACATAAATCTTGTTGCGAATCCAAAAGCTTTTATAGGGGCCAAGGGGGATTAATTCTTTAACATGCATATGATAATGCTCATAAATATGATGAATCATCGCAGTCGCCACCTATGGTTTTTCTTTATATATATGAGCTTGTGCTCGCCTTTCATTCCTATGCACATGATAAAGCAACGAAACGTATACAAATACTAAAAAGAAAAAAAGGTGATAAACATGAAAGAATCAAATCAACTACAAGAAAGAGCATTACAACTATTACAAGAGCGCGGTGTAACAATTGACGATATTGCTGAGCTTGTTCATTTTCTCCAAAAAAAATATCATCCAAATTTAGAGATGTCAGAATGCCGTTATAACGTTGAGCGTGTATTATCAAAACGTGAAGTACAAAACGCACTGATTACTGGTATCGAACTCGATGTTCTTGCTGAAAAAGGAATGTTAAGTGAGCCGTTACAAGATATCGTAAAACGTGATGAAGGCTTATACGGAATTGATGAAGTGATCGCACTTTCTATCGTTAATGTGTACGGCTCTATCGGTTTCACGAACTTTGGATATATCGATAAATTAAAACCTGGTATTTTAGAATTCTTAAATGATAAATCATCTGGAAAGGTACACACATTCCTTGATGATATCGTTGGCGGAATTGCTGCCGCTGCTTCAAGCCGTTTAGCGCATAGAGCTGAGCATTCGGAATGAAATATGAAAGACCGTCAGTTTCATACTGACGGTCTTTTGTATTCCATGAGCATAAATTCTCTTCCGCGGCTCAAAAAAATAGGACCTTGTTGAAAACCTATTTTTTTATATAGCGTAATCGCCCTTGTATTAAATGTCGCTACACTAAGTCGAAATGTTTTCGGCTTACATTCTTTAACAGCAAACGCTATCCCAGCTTGAAAAAACATTTTTCCAAGCCCTTTCCCTGTTAACGCTGGCTTCATGCCAAGTCCGATATCAATTACATCTTCTCCACCATATAAATGAGCATCTCTTCCCCCCGGCACTTGTGCATTTTCCCCAAAACAAAAATAGCCGATAAACTCTCCCTTATCGTCACAACAGCCGTAATACGTCCCATCTAATAATTCTTCTATTACTTCTTCCTCACCTGAAAAACTATACAATTTATAAGGTTCTTCATACGTCCATGTATTTATCTCATTTGCTTCTTCTACCGTTAACTTATGTATATCCATCCTTCTCTCTCCTAATCAAGTATTCTATATATACTCATTCATTTTTCGTGCCTCATTTCCCTTCAATCGAATTATGCATAATTACATACGCGCGCCTATGAAACAAATGGTACAATTTAATTGAATCGCTGTTGCTACACTTCTTGATCAAAGAAAAGGCGTTAAAACGGATATTAGCGCCTTATCAAACTCAAGCAATTGGCACATTTTGTCATCATGAAAGACACTCGAAAGAGTGTCTTTTTTTTATATCTCACAAGGACTTACTCATTTCAAAATATAAACACATAAAATAATGTAACTCTTTACACACATGAACCCCTTTCTAAAAGTTGTGAAGTAGATTCAAAATAAAAAGCACTCTTGATTAGAGTGCTTTTTACATTCAAATAAGGAGGTTACATATATGGATAGTACTCTCGTATTTAACTTTGGTATTGGTATTGTTATTATTTTATTTGTTTTCTTTGTTCTTTGTATGAGCGGGGTATAGAAAGACGATTTTAGCCGTCTTTTTATACATACATATGTATTATTTGACTTCCACAAAAGAAGTAACCATAATAGTTACATAAATAAAAAAACTATTCACATATCCACAAATAGGAGGAAGAACAATGAAACATGTAATCGTTTATGCACACCCAAATACAGAAAGCTTCAACCATGCAATTTTAGAAACAGTAAAAAGTGAATTAGAAGAAAAAGGTCATGAAGTACGCGTTCGCGATCTATACGAATTAAACTTCAATCCAGTATTAGGCGCTTCCGATTTCATTTCATTTTCTCAAGGAAACACACCAGAAGATATTAAAGAAGAGCAAGAGCATATCTCTTGGGCTGATAGCATTACATTCATTTACCCAGTTTGGTGGGCGGGACTTCCTGCTATTTTAAAAGGATACGTTGACCGTGTATTTAGCCACGGCTTCGCTTATGCTTACGGTGAAAATGGTATCGAGAAGTTATTAAGCGATAAAAAAGGCTTATTATTATCTACAATGGGAAATACAAAAGAAGCATACACAGCAGGCGGTATGTTTGACGCAATGAAGAAAACAGCTGATGTTGGTATTTTTGAATTTACAGGAATTGAAACAATTGAGCATACATTCTATACAAGTGTCCCTTCTGTGGATGATAATGTGCGTAAACAATATCTTGAAGAGGTTAAAGATGTTGTGAATCGTGCATTTTAATAAAAAAACTCCGGTTGTTAAAACCGGAGTTTTTTTATTTCATCATTAATTTCGGAATATATCTTTGAAGAATGCTTTCTAATTCATTCATATCTTCCTGTCTAATAAGTAAATTCACATTGTCATTCATTTTTTCTCGCCCGCGATATAAAAATATATTTTCTTTTGGATTTTCCCATGTTGATGTTTTATAGCCTTTCAATTCTTCATATGAATAAAAGTTTAATCCGTCTACTACACCTTTTTCATATATTTGTACACTTTTAATAAGATGGATGGCTATTAAAGTCATAAAACAACTTGCTACAGCATGAATACCTAGCTGAACGAGAAACTGTTCAACTGTATCAATATCACCACTTACGTACCGAGCATATATATACATACATTGTCCAATGAAATATGCTGGTCCAAGTAATGCAATCCAACGTCTTTTCACCCGAGGATACATTGCAATGAGTTTTCCTGCGCTTTTTTTCATTTCATTTATTTTATATATCTTCCGTAGAACAAAAAACAAAACACATAATGTAAAAACAAACATAATACATGACATCCAGTACATTCTTATTCTCCCCCTTACATCATTACATTTAAATTTTACATTTTATATACTTATAGTACATATGCAATTATGCATAAAAAAACAGGTAACCTCTTCCGGTTACCTGCATTTCATTACATCTTCTCAATCCACTCCGTCAAGTTATGCACAACTTGCGTTGGTTGAACTTCGTATTCTGTTAACTTCTCCACAGTTGTGACTCCAGTGTGGACAAGAAGCGTATGCATACCAGCATTTATTCCTGCTAAAATGTCTGTATCGTAGTTATCCCCAACCATTAATGCTTCATTCTTTTCTATGCCAAGCACTTTCAAAGCTTGTTCCATAATGATTGATTCTGGTTTTCCGATAAAGATTGGATCCACACCTGTTGAAACTGCTACAACTGATGTTAATGAACCGTTACCTGGTAATAATCCGCGCTCAGTCGGAATGGCAATGTCTCCATTTGTGGAAATAAACGTTGCGCCGTTACGCACAGCAAGACAAGCTTTTGCTAATTTTTCATATGTGATGTCACGATCTAAACCAACAACAACGAAATCCGGATTTTCATCCACAAGTTCAAATCCTTTTTCCACAAGTGCCTCATGTAACCCTTCTTCACCAATCATATATACAGTTGCGTCTTGTTTACGTTCATAAATGAAGTTCGCTGTTGCCATACTCGTTGTGAATACTTGCTCTGCTTTCGCTGGAATATCGAAACGCACAAGTTTTTCTGCCACCTGTTCTGGTTTACGTGTTGAATTATTCGTAACGAATAAATATGGAATGCCGCGCTCTCCTAACGCTTTTACGAAGTCGCTCGCTTCTTCAATTTGTTCTTCTCCGCGATACATTGTACCGTCTAAGTCAATTAAGTAACCTTTATACATCGATTATGTCTCTCCTTCTATGCTAACGTTCTCATCTATCATACCACTCTTATATTACCCGCTTTTTCCAAAGAAAAAAACGCTTTACCTTAAAGCGCCCCATAACGTTCATTTTTTCTCTTTTACTTGGTAAGAACAACTACAATCGCCCTCGCACATGTTTGCTAACGCTTTCACATCTGCACCTGCAAATAAACGCTCATACATCTCTTTTTCATCTTCACATACTTGCGAGAATCTCTCTGCAATTTCCTTTAACGGACAGTTTTGTTTTTCAATTACGAAAGAATTCTCTCCATCTCTCTTGATTTGAACCATATAACCATTTTTCTCTTGCATAGCCGCTATCTCTTGCACTTTATATGCTAAATTCTTTTGATTACTCACTCGCTTTTGCAACTGTTCTTCCATTCGCTTCGTTCTCTCTTTTAAAACGTGACGAAGTATTTTTTCATCGCCCATTCGAGCTAAATCTTCTAGCATATCAATCGCGAATTGCTTATACTCCTTCGGGAATGTATCTTCTCCCTTTTCGCTTAATCCATACAAATAAGTAGGTCTTCCGACATGTTGCCTTACCATCTTGGAATAAATGAAACCATCTTTCTCAAGATTACTTAAATGTCTTCGGATCGCCATTTCTGTAATCTCTAAAACGTCAGCTAGTTCTGCTACCGTGTGCTCTCCCTTTACTTTCAACAATTGCACAATTTCATCTTTCGTCGTACGTGCTTCCCCCATGCTTCACCCTTCTCCCTTTTCTTTCTCACATACAATATAAGACCCCCAAAAAGTAGTCCTGGGGATCTTATAAGCATAATTATTCTGGTACAAATGCAGATACAGGTCCTAATTCCTTCTCTAAATAACTGCGAATATTTGCTGGGTATTTTTCTACCACTGCAATATATTTTTGAATCGTCTTATATAATTCATCATGATTCATTTGAATATAATCTTGCGTAAGCATTTTTCGAAGAAGGATAATTTCTTTCATCCCTTGTCCATCTTCTGCACTTATCACTCGCTCGTCCATTAAAATATCAATAATATCTTCATAGCTTCCCGGATCGCGCATAATAAATCCATCAATCATCGCATTCCCTACATCTAATACACAATCAATAATTAGATGAGCTATACGTTCTAATGCGTAAAATTCAAACTCGGTTTCATATATCTTTTTCTCTTGAAATGTACTTGTTGCTCGTTCTAAACATACTAGCATTTGTTCTATTTTCTTTCTGTCTACAAAATACATGAATGTCACCTACCTGGAAATTAAAGCATTTACATTTTAATTGTAACGCTTTCTTCTGAAAAAATCGACAATTTTTCGAATTCACCTTTTCTCCGTTATTTGTTATAGTTATATTTGTATGATTTTTGAAATTGGAGGAATGGAATCTTGGAACGTGAACTCGCACTAGAAATTGTCCGTGTAACAGAAGCAGCAGCATTAGCATCCGCACAGTGGATGGGCCGCGGAAAGAAAAACGAAGCAGATGATGCAGCAACTACAGCAATGCGTGATATGTTCGATTCAGTAAACATGGCAGGTACAGTTGTAATTGGTGAAGGAGAACTTGATGAAGCACCGATGTTATATATTGGTGAAGAACTAGGAACAGGTAACGGTCCAGAAGTAGATATCGCCGTTGATCCATTAGAAGGTACAAACATCGTTGCAAAAGGTCTTGCAAATGCAATGGCAGTTATCGCAATCGCAGATAAAGGAAACCTTCTTCATGCTCCTGATATGTACATGGAAAAAATCGCGGTTGGTCCAAAAGCAGCTGGCAAAATTAGCTTAGATGATCCAATTGAAAAAACAATCGAAATTGTAGCAGAAGCTAACAATAAAAAGATTCGCGATCTAACAGTTATCATTCAAGAACGTGAACGTCATCAAGATATTATTGACCGTGTTCGTGCAAAAGGTGCACGCGTAAAATTATTTGGTGATGGTGATGTTGGTGCGTCAATTGCAACAGCACTACCTGGAACAGGTATCGACTTATTCGTAGGTATTGGCGGAGCTCCAGAAGGTGTTATTTCTGCAGCAGCATTAAAGTGCCTTGAAGGTGAAATGCAAGCTCGCTTAGTTCCAATGAACGAAGAAGAAGAAGCTCGTTGTCGTGAAATGGGATTAGAAGACCCTCGTCAACTTCTTATGTTAGATGACTTAGTATCTGGGGATGATGCAATCTTCTCAGCAACTGGTGTATCTGCTGGTGAGTTATTAGACGGTGTTAAATTCCTTGGCGGAGATTTAGCTGAAACATACTCTATCGTAATGCGTTACAAAACAAGAACGGTACGATTCATTAAAACGCATCACCATTTAGATCATAAACCACACTTAAACTTAGATATTTAATAAAGGAGCCATGTGTATGGAAGAACGTTTCTTTCTGTACGACGATACAGTCGCTACAAGAACTCGTTTCGTTAGCTTTATGGGAGAAAATGAGCGTCATGATTTAGCGCTACTATACTCCGATCGTCATTACGGTAAAACAATTGTACTTGATATGCAAAGTAATAAATTTGCAATCATCGGTCCTGACGATTTAAACGAACCAGGCTACTTAGAGCACGCATTTTCTATGACTGAAGAAATTGCAGAAGAATTACGCTCATTTTTATTTGAACTTATATAATTTATCGTAGGCACCAGCTTTTTAGCTGGTGTTTTTTCATCACAAAAGTTTTGAATTTTCAATCTTCTGTGTTATAATTAAGAATAAATCTATTTGGATAGAAAGGACGTTATCTACGTATGCCAACATTTACTTTGTAATGGACCAGCAATTGGATAGCATTACTCTCAAAAAAGCACCACGCTTTTTCAAGGGAGTAGTCTGCCCATTCCCATTACAAAGGAACGTAATGCATCTGTAGTATGATGTTTACGGAGGTTCCTCTTTGGGGAACCTCCTTTTATTTTTGTCTTTTTCTCATGTCTTCATACTACAAGACATCCAAATAGCTGTATTACGTTCCTTTACCACTACTATAAGAGGTGAAGGAACATGCAGAAAGTACAACTTTCTTGGAGTTTATATGAAAACGAGCAAAACACAATCGAAAAGTATTGTAAAAATTGCAGACGCACTACCCTATTTACTGATACGAATATTCGTAGGCATAACGCCAATGGAAAAAATATATACCGCTTTGCCATTTATAAATGCCCGAAAGATCATACTTGGAACCAAAAACTTCGTATTTATAAAGCTTTTACCGATCATGTAGAGACAGTCGATATAAAGCAGCAAGATCAAATAGAAACAACTACTACCATTTCCATTACAAAGCATAAAGAAAGTGGCATAGCGGAAATCACTGTTGTATTAGACATTGTCTTCGGTTCCCACCGAATGGATAAAGCCTTATCCACATATATTTCCGAATGGAGCCGTACACTCATTGTGGATAAAATTAAAAATGGGGATATTCAATTAAACGGACAACAAATGAAGCCAAATACCATACTTTCTGAAGGCGATTCTATTTCGATTTGTTTATGAGGGGGAATCTCATGTTAAATGTGAGAAAAGGAACGATTGATTTATTAGACGAATTAGATGCAATGTATACGGAATGTAAAAAAGTACTCTTACAAAATCAGATTTATCAATGGGACGATTCTTACCCTACGCGAGAGCATATTTCCTATCACTTAGTGCAAGATGAACTTTACTGCCTATTTGAGCATGATTCACTCGTTGGCGCTGTTGTATTAAATGAATGGCAATCTCCTGAATACGCACTTATTGACTGGTCAGAAACAGACGGTCGCTTTCTTATCGTCCATTCTTTCGTCATCCATCCACTTACACAAGGAAAAGGATATAGCAAATTACTTTTATCCTTTTGGGAAAATGAAGCAAGACGGATTGGCTACAAAGGAATACGCCTAGATTGCTTTACAGGAAATCCGATTTCATTAAACCTATACGAAAAGAACAATTATATTTGCCGAGGTGCTGTTTATTTTTCCAGTAAACAGCCTCCTCATAATTGGTATTACTGCTATGAAAAAATCCTCTTACAATCGTAAGAGGATTTTTTTATTTCTTCACTTTTCGTAATACGAAGTGTGCACAACCGAAGTTACAGTACTCGTATAAATACTCCGTTAACGTACTAATTTTCGTATCATATGTCGCACGCTGGTTACTATCATCAAAGAATCCGCGCAATCTAAGTTGCTCATAACCCCAGTCTCCAACGATGTAATCATATTTATTTAAAATTTCTGCATAGCGCTCTTTAAATGCTTCTTCACTAAAACCGTCACGAAAGTTTTTAATTACTTCGTACTGAACATTATTAATGCTCACCGTAGCATGAATCTCTTGCTTTTGCTCCATCATTAACTTCCTCTCTAAGCATTCTTCTTTTTATCGTATCACAAAGCATACCAACCAACAATTTCAAATACAAAAAATTGAAAATTAGTGCATGCTATGGAGAAGGAGGTGATACATCGTGAAAAAACAAATTATACTCTCTCTTCTCACTCTTTCCTTATTTGCAGGCTGTCAAACAAATAATAAAGCCGAAATGGAACGTGAAGAAGGAAGCCGTGTTCTTGTTTCCAATAAAAACGACATGTATCATACGGAAAATACAAATACACGATTAACGAGAGTAGGTTATTCATCTAAACAAAAACATGAAGTATCTAACAAACAAGTAGGAGCCATTAACCGTGAGAAAGTCGCTGAAATGATTACAAGCATGGCAGTCAAACTTCCTGACGTTACAAACGCTGCTACGCTCGTTACCGATGATGAAGTATTTGTTGTATACCGTGCAAACACAACGGATCCGAAACTTGTAGCAGATCAAGTATATAAAACTGCTTTGTCCATCGTCCCTCGCTATTATAAAGCATATGTATCAACAGACCAAAAGTTGATTTCTCAAATTCAAGGCCTTCAATCTGGTGCATTAAATGATACAGAATATACGCAAAGCCTAGATATGTTAAAGCGTGAAATGAGTAAAAACCCTCATTTGAACAATACAGGGGATCAGACTTTGAATGATATGATAAAAAAATAAAGAAGGTGGAGAAAACCTCCACCTTCTTTATTTTTTTACTATTTCTTACAATCTGCATAAAACTCCATCGCATCACACATAAACTGCGCTAACCCTTCGCCAAACTTATCGATATTTTTTGTAAAGCGCTCATCAGCGACGTACATTTGGCCGAGGCCCTTAAAAGCATCTAATGAATATTCACCGAAGTTTTGCAAGTAATCGTACCATACTCCAATTGCTTCCTGCGCCTCTTTAGAATCAGGTGCGCCGTGTCTAAGCGCCGCTAAATTTCTGTAAATCGTATTAAACTCTTCTTGATTATCTTTTGACATACCTTTTGCATATTCGTTCGCTTTATCTACAGCTACATCTCCCCATTTTTCACGTGCCTCTTCTTCATATGGGTTATGGCTGAAATCGAATCCTTCAAATTTCTCTTTATTTGTCATTTCAATCTCTCCTTTTGTATGCTGAATTGTTTTATCAATCGTCGCAATCACTTTATCTAACCTTACACGCTTTTCAAGAAGCATTTTCTTATGAAGCTGTAGTGCTTCTTCTCGATCAAATGACGGGCTCATGATAATTTCTTTAATTTTCTTCAAAGGGAAGCCTAGCTCTTTAAAAAATAAAATTTGCTGCAATGTCTCTAAATTTTCATTGGAATACAGACGATATCCAGACTCTGTCGTCTCGTCTGGGGTTAACAACCCGATTTCATCATAATGATGCAGTGTGCGCACACTAATCCCAACTAAATTAGCTACTTCTTTTACCTTCATTGTCATGTGTATCTCCCCCTTAGTACATACGATAAAGTATGACGCAACGTTAGAGTCAATAAGTAAATTCATTTTCTTTATAAAATATTTCATGCATAATAGATATGTACATATATTAGAAAGCGGTGAAAATATGGTTTCAAATACTGTAATTGCCAGCATCATCTTTCAACTCATTGTCTCGATTCTGGTCCCAATTATTGTACTCGTTTATTTCCGTAAAAAATATAATATTAATTGGAAAGTGGTCGGTGTTGGTGTTCTTATCTTTATCGGATTTACCCAAATTCTCGAAACACCATTCCACCTATTTATGCGCGGTAATCCAGCAATCGCTCCAATTTTAGAAAATCCATTTGTCTTCGCACTGTATGGTGGACTAACTGCTGGTATTTTTGAAGAATTAGGACGCTTCGTTTCCTTCTTTTTCCTACTAAAAAAATATCAAGAATATAAAGATGGTTTTGCTTATGGAATTGGTCACGGCGGGATAGAATCCATTTTAGTTGGCGGATTCTCTGCATTCCAAGCACTTATATTTGCGAATTCAATTAACAGCGGTAGCTTCGCTCAAATGGTTGAAAAAATGCCAGAGCTAAGCCGCCTACAGGACATGTTAATTCAGCAACCTGCCTACTTATACTTCCTTGGTAGCTTCGAAAGAATTATGGCACTCGTGCTGCAAATCGCCTTTACAATGCTTGTCTTATACGCAGTAAAACAGAAGAAATATATCTTCCTTGTGTACGCTGTATTATTCCACGCATTTGTAGACTTTTTTGCGGCACTTTATCAAACAAAAACAATCAACATCTTTGTTGCAGAAGGAATTACCCTTCTCTTCACAATCGGTGCTGTCATTCTTATTCGTAAAATGAAAGCGAAATTAATGAGTGTGCCGGAGTAAAAAATAAACCACCAAAATTGGTGGTTTATTTTTTACCTGTTATTACGGACAGTAAGACTAATAATCAGTGGACAAACCTCACTGATTACGGTTTTACTCTATATGGATTATCATAATGACGATAGCTTTTTCCCGCTTGTAACTCCCTCTTTGTTTCTGCATCTATAACAATGTACTTATGAAACTCTTCTACTTCATTTTGAGAAAAGGAAGCGAAAAAATAAACTTGGCGATCAGGGTGAACAAAAGAATCTTGAAGCACCACTTCACTCCGACAACCCACGGCTGTTTTTTGCCTAAAAGAAGATTCTTCATCGGGCACTTCTTTAAATAAGACTTTTTTTCGAACACTGTATGCTGCATTTTCATATTCTTTATAAATTTTCTTATCTAATTGTTCGTAAAACACATCCTCACTAACAAATGGCTTATTTCGATTACTTGGATAATCTAACTTTTGATTGGATTGTGCATATGTTGTGGACAATTGCGTAAGAAAACAAATCATGAATACGATACATATCATTTTTTTCATCATTGCACCTCGATTTTCTATTATCCACATTACTTTTCCACCTATTCAAATCAATATGCCGTTTCCAATAAAAAGGAATTATTTCCACTTTTGTCGAAGTATATAGCGTCAACTTGAAAGATGGGGATGAATTATGAAGAAAATAATTGTAATACGACATTGTTCAGCCGCTGGACAAGAACGTGATGCCGAGTTAACAATTGCAGGAAAAAATCAAGCAAACACCCTTGCTACATTCCTCTTAGAAGACCAACCACAAATTGATCATATTATTTCAAGCCCATTTGTGCGAGCTATCGATTCTATACGGCCCTATGCGCTCCAAGCTAACTTGTCTATTCAAGAAGATGAAAGATTAGCTGAACGCATATTAAGCGACGTTCCAATGGATGATTGGATGCAGAAACTAGAGTCTACTTTTACAAATATAGATATTGCCTTTTCAGGCGGAGAGTCAACAAAACAAGCAACGGACCGTGCTATATCGCTTATCCAAGACGTTTTAAAATTAAACCATACTACAACACTACTTGTTACACATGGAAACTTACTTACGCTCATTTTAAGGCACTTTGATCAGACGATTGGCTTTAATGAATGGCGAGCTCTAACGAATCCTGATATTTACGAAATTACAATCGATGAAAAATGTGTCCTAAAACGATTATGGGAAGCACCGTCCAAGTAATATCTCTTTCCAACATATTCAGTTGACGCCACGAGAAGAAACTGTACTAACAATAGAAAGGGGTATCACTCCATATGTACGAAGATGTACTTGCTTTACTACATAAAACAAATGCTTCTTACGAAAAGTTTGAACACGAACCAGTACTCGATTATGAAACAGATCGTATCGTACGTGAAAGGCTTGGCTTACAAGGCACTCCAAGTAAAAGCTTATTTTTAAAATCAAAGTCTGGAGATTATTACGTATTTTTCACGTTAGAGGGCACAAGGCTAAACCGGGGAGAGATGAAAGAAATAACTGGAGAAAGCTTATCTCTCTGTTCTCCTGATGAACTGCGAGACAAAACTGGTTGCGCACCAGGATGTGTAGCTCCTTTCGGTTATTCACAAAGTGTAACAATTATTGTGGATAGTGCTATTTATACGTACGATAAAATTTTAATTACACCTGGTGTACCTGAATTTACAATTGAATTATCCACAGAGGAATTAAAAAAGATTTTATTCACGTGCACAAATACTGTTTTAGAGTTCAAACAAAAAGAGAGCTAATAATTAGCTCTCTTTTTTCATTATTTTGCTTCTGCTGTTTTTTCTTTCGCAGAACGAACTTGCTCGTCCGCATGGTAAGAAGAACGCACAAGTGGACCAGCTTCACAGTGGCTAAAGCCTTTGCTAAGTGCAATTTCTTTAAGATCTGCAAATTCTGCTGGTGGGTAATATTTAAGAACTGGTAAATGCTTCTTAGATGGTTGTAGGTATTGTCCAAGAGTTAAAATATCCACATTGTTTGCACGTAAGTCATCCATTGCTTCAATTAAATCTTCTCTCGTTTCACCTAAGCCCACCATAATGCTCGATTTAGTTGGAATATCAGGCTGCATTTCTTTCGCTCGACGTAAAAACTCTAATGAACGGTCATATTTTGCTCTAGCGCGAACTCGGTTAGATAATCGACGTACTGTTTCAATGTTATGGTTTAAAATATCTGGTTTTGCATCCATTAACATTTTTAAGTTTTCTTCTACTCCACCCATATCAGATGGTAATACTTCTATTGACGTAAATGGATTTTTACGACGAACAGCGCGTACTGTTTCAGCAAAAACAGCTGCTCCGCCGTCTTTTAAATCATCACGTGCAACCGCTGTTATAACAACGTGCTTTAAGCCCATTTGTACTACAGAATCTGCTACGCGTTCTGGCTCTTGTAAATCAAGCTCAGTTGGTAAGCCTGTTTTAACCGCACAAAAACGACAAGCACGTGTACAAACCGCACCTAAAATCATAAATGTTGCTGTTTTTCTTACAGCCCAGCATTCATGAATATTCGGACATTTCGCCTCTTCACAAACTGTATGAAGATTCTTAGAACGCATCATTTTCTTTAAGCCTGTATAGTTTTCATTCGTGTTTAACTTAATTTTCAACCATTCGGGCTTGCGCTTATATTCTGTTTGTTTTGTCATGGTTATCAACTCCGCACAATATGAAATAGTTTACCGTGTTCGCTTCTTTCAATGTAACATATCTATTCTAACGTATGAAAGCGATTTGCTCAAATGAAGATTCTAAGATTTTTTCCAATCGTTCCCTATAATGAAATACTCCGTATATCCCACACTAAAAAGAGTGATGTTGTGAAAGGAGTCTATTTCATGCTTCGAAAAATTTCTCTTTTGCTTTCGATTTGCTTTCTTCTTCACCAAAACATCGCTTACGGTGAAGATAATCAGCAAAGCATATACGAAAAGCGCATGGCACTATATAAAGAAACCGAGCAATCTTCAGGCATTCCGTGGTATTACTTAGCTGCAATGGATCAATATGAAAGAAATATACGGAGCGTAAGAAAAGATATTCCAAAAAAACCAGATGCCATCATTTCCCTTTATTTCAAACCAGAAATATGGGCTGGACCCGTTAATGGTAACGACACTCTCCCCCATACAATTTCTCTATTTGGCGGGATGGGTTTAGATGGTGACAAAGATGGATTTGCAAATGCAAATAACGACCGTGACCTTCTGCATACAGCAGCAACGATTTTAAAGAAACAAGGAACGTCCGAAGACCGCATTCACATTATGCTTTGGGAATATTATAGACGTGCGAAAACAGTTGATTTAATTACCGAATACGCCCGTATTTATAAACATTATGGACGTATTAATTTAGAAGGAAATGCTTTTCCTCTTCCTATTCACAGTGACCATAGCTACCGTAGTACTTTCGGCGCTGGAAGAAGTTTTGGGGGAAGACGAATTCATGAAGGAACCGATATTTTTGCAGGCTATGGCGTACCAGTAAGATCCACTTGCTATGGCATTATTGAAACAAAAGGCTGGAACCGTCTTGGCGGATGGCGCATCGGTATTCGCGACCTTCATAATAATTATCATTATTACGCTCATTTAGGCGGATTCTCAAAAGAAATACAGCTTGGACAAATTGTCGAGCCTGGAAAAGTAATCGGATTTGTTGGTAGCACCGGTTACGGCCCTCCTGGCACAGCTGGAAAATTCCCGCCCCACCTACATTTCGGTATGTATAAAGACAATGGTTATACAGAATGGGCTTTCGATCCATACATGCATTTAAGTCTTTGGGAGCGAAAAGAACGCGCGAATACAAAACGATAACCGTAGCATATCGCTACGGTTATTTTTTATATACATCTAACTATCCGTTTTCTTTTTATCAGGTACAACAACACTCCCACTCCCATAATAAGTAGGCACTTCCCCTTGAACAATGCGCGTCGCAATCGGAACATCTTGTTTTACTGTTATTTCTTTCGTATGAAATGGAATAATGACTTGCAACGTGACTTCCATCTCCATAATGATTTGAATCGCTGTCGTATTGATCCCGTGCGGTTCAATTTTTTGTTTAATATCCGTATTCACATGACCAATCGTCGTGAAATCAATTGGAATATCGGGTCCTATATTTCCAAGAAGCGCATTATCCGTCACACGACCAAAAGGAACTGCCATCGTTGCCCCATTTTTTTCAGAAATACCTAGCCCCTTCAAATTACCTTGTTCTACTTGCTGTAAATATTTTTCTATGTATGTGGTCGTTGACGTTACGATTTCATTTACTTGCTTCGTATTTAAATTAATTGTGGATACTTTCCCGTTTTTATCATTTTGTACTTTCATTAATGAATCGACATCGAACCCTTCATCAATTCTGTCTTTTACCGCCTTCGTCATAACTGCTGTCGCCATTTTTTGCGTCTCTACTTCCCCATATTTAATTAATGTCGGCTGAATGCTGCTATTCACAATCCATAATCCTTGTACTAGTAATATGATAAAAAGAATAAACGACATAAGCAGTATGTACCGAAAGGAAATGGGCCCCCTTCGAAACCGCGAATTTTTCGAACGAAATATACTCATAAAAAACCCTCCTTCTTATATTATTTCTATGCAAGAAGGAGGGACGATATATGCTTATCTCATTTTTAATAGTGCTTCTTTTCCGATTGTGCCGGCCGTAATACCTAAAGCTTCAGCTTCGATCGTTACTGATTCTAGCGGTGCTTCAAGAAGTTGTTCAATCGTTCTTACACCAACCGCACGGCCAGCAATAATTCCTCGATCACCTAACTTCTCATTTAAAAGACCTACATCTAATGCACCGCACATAATATATCCTTTATCGCTCATTACAGCTAGCAAATTTGTCTTTGGAAGTTTAACACTAACCGCAATAAACGTATAATTATCGATTATAATTGGCTCCACATTAACCATAGTTCACACTCCTCTCTTTCTTATCTGTATGACAAGAGAAAAATGAGTGTTACAAGTTAACTAGCCTATAGTTTGACGGAAGATGTATGAGTTATCAACATGTCTGTTAACACATCTCTAAGTAGTTCTGGCATATAATATTGTTTGTCAGAAAGTGTGGATAGCTCTGGGTATAAGTATCCAAATGTAAACATATCAATCGTTCCTACCGTATATATGCGATCTAATTCCAGCGATTCCCCATTAATCAATACATCTTCCAGTAAAATTTTGTTCCCAGGAATCGTATCTGGAATGACTTCTACACCAGCGTAAATCATTTTCCCCATCACTTTTCCGCGAAATCCGAATCCTTTTACCTCAAGGTTCTCCATATTCGGACGACGTGCTTTCAAAATAACTTCTCTTAACGTTTTCCCAGGTACTTTTAATAGACATGGATTAATTGGATGTGGACAAATTCTGTGAATATCTCCGCGCGTCACAACACCCTCTTCTAATCCTTCAAGAAGTACACCAGCGTTCACCATTCCAATCTCAGCACTGCACCACGTTTTCAGTGCATTTGCTAACATGTGCGAAAATGACGTCTCATGAAACCAATCAATCGGTAATGATTCCTTTAAATGAACGACAGGCTCTTCCATAATATGTTTACTTTCTTCCTGCAGCACTTCGATTGTGGATAACGTTTTGCTATAAGCACCTAAACGTTCTGTCTTAATCGCTCTACCGTCCTTTTTCAACAGCTTCTTCGTCTCTTTATCCACAGTAAGCTGAACGTGCCCAACGTAACGTCCCCACTTTTCACAACAACAAAGTAACGTATTATTCATAAGAACACCTCGCTCAAATAAATGATGCGTATGTGCCCCTAAAATAACATCTATATCATAATGCTCCGCCATATACTCATCCATGCTTTTTCCAAGGTGAGAAAGGACAACCGTAATATGAGCCTCATCTCGCACTTCTTCTAAAATAGACTCTAAATGGATAAGCGGATCTTCAATATGCCAATCAAGCATATGATAAAACTCTGGATACGCAACCGTTAACCCGATAAAGGCAATCGTAATCCCATCTGTCGTTGTATGTAATTTATAAGGCTTTGCCCAATCTGGACGTACACCTTCTTTTTCAAATAAATTCGCGACGAGCACCTCAAACCCAGCATCATCATATAGACGATTCAAATGCTCCTTCGCTAACGTAATTCCTTCATTATTTCCGATCGTTACATAATCATATAACGCCTCATTTAAAAGCTTCGTATTGCCAAGCCCATTTGTTGCTTCCGAAATACTATGAAAACGATCCACATGATCGCCGATATCAACCGTCAAAACGGTCTCTCCCGCTTCCTGTCTACGCTTTTTCTCTCCTTGTACAAACCGAGAAATTTGCGGCCAATTTTCAAAATGACTATGTATATCGTTTGTATGATAAAGGTGGATGATTGTTTCTTTATTTATATTCAGAGAAAAAACCTCCTCTCAGTTCCTTACTGCCATTTACGCTACACGTACGCAATAATCCTGTAAATACTTTTCGTCTTTTCTTGCTATTTTACATTGTACTCGCATTATGAGAAAAAGCAAAAGATTGCCCTTTTAATGTGAGAAATCTTATATTACTTTTTCTAATCTGTTGATTAGTTTGAGGGAGATTTTTCAGGGAATTTGTTGGGAGCTTCTTCTGTGGATTCTTCTCTGGATTCTTCTGTGGATTTGTCAGTATCTTTGCCTTGCTTCTAGTCATATAGGTGCTCCTCTCCTATTTTCGCATGTTGAGGGGTATATGAGGTGTTTCTTTTGTCGTAATTTGTTGGTAAATCGATATCCCTTGTCGAAGCGTTGATATATTGAAATAATCGTTGATATATTCAGGGTTATGATCGATATATTTGAAAAATCGTTGATATATTTAGCTGAACACCCACCTGGGTATCCGCCCTCCCTCCCGATCCAATCCGAACCCACACAACATAAAAAAAGCGCCCTGCATAGCAGGGCGCTTCCTCATTTCTATTTAACCAATAGAACCTTCCATCTCAAACTTGATTAGGCGGTTCATTTCAACTGCGTATTCCATTGGAAGTTCGCGAGTGAATGGCTCGATGAAGCCCATTACGATCATTTCTGTAGCTTCTTGCTCAGAAATACCGCGGCTCATTAGGTAGAATAATTGTTCTTCTGATACTTTCGATACTTTCGCTTCATGCTCAAGTGAAACGTAATCGTTTTTGATTTCGTTATAAGGAATTGTATCAGATGTAGATTGGTTATCCATGATTAACGTGTCGCACTCGATGTTAGAGCGAGAGTTTTTCGCTTTTGGTCCGAAGTGTACGATACCACGGTAAGTTACTTTACCACCATGCTTCGCAATCGATTTAGAAACGATTGTTGAAGACGTGTTTGGTGCTAAGTGAATCATTTTCGCACCAGCATCTTGGTGTTGGCCTTTACCAGCAATCGCGATAGATAATGTTAAACCACGAGCGCCTTCGCCTTTTAAAACAACTGCTGGGTATTTCATCGTTAATTTAGATCCGATGTTACCGTCAATCCATTCCATCGTTGCGTTTTCTTCACAAACCGCACGTTTTGTAACTAGGTTGTATACGTTGTTCGCCCAGTTTTGGATTGTAGTGTAACGGCAATAAGCATCTTTCTTAATGATGATTTCTACTACCGCACTATGAAGTGAGTTAGTTGTGTAAACAGGTGCTGTACAACCTTCTACGTAGTGTACGTGTGCGCCTTCGTCTACGATGATAAGCGTACGCTCGAATTGTCCCATATTTTCAGAGTTAATACGGAAATACGCTTGAAGTGGTGTATCCACTTTAATACCTTTTGGAACGTAGATGAATGATCCACCAGACCAAACTGCAGAGTTTAATGCAGAGAATTTGTTGTCTGTTGGTGGGATTACTTTTCCGAAGTGCTCACGGAAAATGTCTTCGTTCTCTTTTAATGCGCTATCTGTATCTTTAAATACGATTCCTAGAGCTTCTAGGTCTTCTTTCATGTTGTGGTATACAACTTCAGATTCGTACTGTGCAGATACACCAGCTAAATATTTTTGCTCAGCTTCTGGAATACCTAATTTATCAAATGTCGCTTTAATTTCATCAGGTACTTCATCCCAAGACTTCTCAGATTTCTCAGATGGTTTTACGTAGTACGTAATTTCATCGAAATCTAAGTCGTTTAAGTCGCCGCCCCATTGTGGCATTGGCATTTCATAGAACTTATCCAGTGATTTTAAACGGAAGTCTAACATCCACTGTGGTTCTTCTTTCATACGTGAAATCTCTTCAACGATCTCTTTTGTTAAACCGCGTCCAGCACGGAAAATCGAAACGTCTTTGTCTTTGAAACCATATTTATAATCGCCGATATCTGGCAGTTGCTTCGCCATGTTGGTGTGTCCCTCCTTAGATAACCTCGTTTTTAGGAACCTTTAACATTACTTATCTTCGTTTAAGCCCTTTTCTAACGCTTTCCACGCTAATGTTGCACATTTAATACGTGCAGGGAACTTGCATACGCCTTGTAATGCTTCAATATCTCCTAAATCGATGCTGTCATCATACTCTTTTCCTAGCATCATGTCAGAGAAAATTTTAGAAAGCTGAAGTGCCTCTTCAATTTTCTTCCCTTTTACTGCTTGTGTCATCATTGAAGCTGAAGACATTGAGATGGAACATCCTTCGCCTTCAAACTTCGCCTCTTGCACAATCCCCTCTTCTACTTTCATCGTAAGTTGAATACGATCGCCGCAAGTTGGATTGTTCAAGTTAACGGTAACACTATCTTCTAACACGCCATGGTTACGAGGATTCTTATAATGATCCATAATAACTTGACGGTATAACGTATCTAAATTATTAAATGACATTTGTGAAATACTCCTTTGTCTTGATTAGCGATTCAACAAATGTATCAATTTCTTCTTTTGTATTATATAAATAGAAGCTCGCACGTGCTGTTGAAGAAGCTTTTAGCCACTTCATAAGCGGTTGTGCACAGTGGTGTCCTGCGCGAACCGCAATACCTTCTACATCTAATACTGTTGCTACATCGTGAGGATGTACGTCTTCAATATTAAATGTAACAAGACCAGCGCGATGCTTTGGACCATAAATTGTAACGCCATCTACTTCTGATAGTCTTTCTAAAGCATATTGCGCTAATTCATGTTCATGCTTTTCAATATTATCAAGACCGATTTCTTCTAGGAAATCAATTGCCGCACCAAGTCCGATTGCATTACCGATAATCGGTGTACCTGCTTCAAACTTCCACGGAAGCTCTTTCCAAGTAGATTCTTGTAAATCTACGAAATCAATCATTTCACCACCAAACTCAATTGGCTCCATATTGTTTAGCAATTCTTTCTTACCATATAATACGCCGACACCTGTTGGTCCGCACATCTTATGAGCAGATAATGCGTAGAAATCACAGTTTAAATCTTGTACATCCACTTTCATATGAGGTGCACTTTGTGCTCCATCAACGATCATGATTGCACCGTTTTCATGTGCGATTGCTCCGATTTCTTTTACAGGGTTAATCGTTCCAAGTACGTTTGACACGTGCATAATAGAAACGATTTTTGTATTCGGTGTAACTGTTTGACGAACATCTTCTAAAGAAATTGTACCGTCTGGTTGAAGCGGAAGGTATTTTAAAGTTGCGCCAGTTTTCTTCGCAACTTGTTGCCACGGAATGATGTTACTATGGTGCTCCATGTAAGAAATAACGATTTCATCGCCTTCTTTTACATTATCAAGACCATAGCTAGCCGCTACTGTATTTAATGCAGTTGTCGTTCCGCGCGTGAAAATAATCTCTTCCATTGATTTCGCGTTAATAAACTTGCGAACTTTCTCGCGTGCACCTTCATACGCGTCGGTAGCTTTCGTACCGAGCGTATGAACACCGCGATGCACGTTAGAATTATATTCTTTATAGTAACGTTCTAACGTTTCAATGACTTGAATTGGTTTTTGAGAAGTTGCTGCACTATCGAAATAAACAAGTTGTTTGCCGTTCACTTTTTGATCAAGAATTGGAAACTGTTTGCGTATTTCATGAATATTCATTAGCGAACTTTCCTTTCAATTACCTCAACAAGCTGTGCTTTTACTCCTTCAATTGGAAGCTCATTTACTACAGGTGCTAAGAATCCATGGATGACTAAACGTTCTGCTTCGCGTTTTGGAATACCACGGCTCATCAAGTAGTATAATTGGTACGGATCTACGCGGCCTACTGAAGCTGCGTGACCTGCCATTACATCATCTTCATCAATTAGAAGAATTGGGTTTGCGTCACCGCGAGCTTTCTCGTCTAACATAAGAACGCGAGAAGATTGTTGTGCATTTGATTTAGATGCACCGTGTTCAATCTTACCAATTCCGTTAAAGATAGATGTTGCACTATCTTTTTGTACACCGTGCTTTAAGATCCAACCTTCAGAGTGTTTACCGAAGTGAACAACTTTAGTTGTAAAGTTTTGTGTTTGGTTACCACGGCCAATTGTTACTGTTTTCGTATCAGCATATGATCCGTCGCCCATTAAGTTCGTAACGTTCTCTGAAATTGTGTTTCCGTCATTCATAAGACCTAGAGCCCAATCAATGCGGCCGTCGCGTCCAACAACACCGCGGCGGTTAACATAAGTTGTTACGTCTTTTGCTAATAGATCAACCGCACCGAATTTCACTTGTGCGCCTTGTTCCACGATTACTTCTGCTACGATATTTGCAATACCTTTAGCATTTTCATTTGCAACGTAGTTTTCTACATAAGTTGCAGTACTGTTCGCATCAGCTACGAATAATACGTGGTTATATACGTTAGCTTCTTCGCCGTCTACTAAGAATACAGCTTGAAGTGGAGTTTCAAGAACAACGTTTTTCGGAACATATACAAATGCACCGCCGTTGATTAATGCAGCATGAAGTGCAGTTAAACGATGCTCGTCTACCTTCACGCCGTCTTTCATTAAATACTTTTGTAATAGTTCAGCATGCTCTGTTGCAGCTGTTACGATGTCTGTAAAAATAACACCTTTTTCTTTTGCTTCGTCTGCTAAAGAAACGAATGCAGTTGTACCAGTGCGTTGTACTAATACGCTGTTATTTTCATCGATTAAGTTTTTCACTGCTTCTGGAAGCTCTGTTAAAGAACTTACAGGCTCTTGCTTAGCAGCGTCGCCTTTTCCGATAAAGTCCCATTTTTCAATTTTCGTTTTATCAGGCGTTGGCATTGGAAGTTCAGTTGCTTGTGCAAGAGCTTGTAAGCGGAACTCAGTCAACCAAGCAGCTTCGTTTACTTCGCTTGCGCGTTGACGGATTGTTTCTTGATCGAAAGGTAATGTACCGATTGTCATGTTTATGCTCCTCTCTTACGCTTCTTGCTCTGTTGTTTCGTCTTCAATACCTAATTCTTTTTTAATCCAGTCGTAACCTTCAGCTTCTAGACGTTGTGCAAGCTCAGGGCCACCAGATTTAACGATACGACCGTTCATCATAACGTGAACGAAGTCTGGAGTGATGTAGTTTAATAAGCGTTGGTAATGCGTAATCATTAGGCAACCGAACTCTTCGCCGCGCATTTGGTTAATACCTTTAGATACAACTTTTAATGCATCGATATCAAGACCAGAGTCGATTTCGTCTAAGATTGCGATTTTTGGCTCAATCATCATTAATTGAAGAATTTCGTTACGTTTTTTCTCACCGCCAGAGAAACCTTCGTTTAAGTAACGTTGTGCCATTTCTGGATCCATTTCTAGGAATTCCATGTTTTTATCTAATGTACGGATAAATTTCATAAGAGAAATTTCATCGCCTTCTTCACGACGTGCGTTAATTGCAGAACGTAAGAAGTCAGCGTTTGTTACTCCGCTAATTTCACTTGGATATTGCATTGCTAGGAATAGACCAGCTTGTGCGCGCTCATCTACTTCCATTTCTAATACATCTTCACCGTCGATGATGATGCTACCTTCTGTTACTTCATACTTTGGGTGACCCATAATCGCAGAAGATAAAGTTGATTTACCTGTTCCGTTAGGTCCCATAATTGCGTGGATTTCTCCACCCTTTACTTCAAGGTTTACACCTTTTAAAATTTCTTTGCCATCAATTGATACGTGTAAGTCTTTAACCGTTAATGTAGAACCAGCCATCTCAATACCTCCATTAATCCTATATATACATTTTAAAAATTACTAAAACGTTCATATTCTCATTTTATTCTCATTCTAATCTTATATCAAATAAAATGATATCGCAAACGATGAAAAAATGTAACAATTTTTTCACAAATGTATATAAGTATTTCCCTTGCATCCTTATATGATACACCTTTCTTCTTATTTATATAAAGAAAAAAGGACTGGGAATTTTCCAGTCCTTTCCTTATACTTATTCACTTACCGGAAGTACAGCACCTTTATATTCTTTAGTAATAAAATCTTGAATTTCTTTTGAATGCAGTACTTCTACTAGCTCTTTAATTTCTTTTTTCTTCTCGTCACCTTTACGAACTGCAATAATATTTGCATACGGAGAATCTGATCCTTCAATCGCAATTGCATCTTTTGTTGGATTTAATTTCGCGTCAATTGCGTAGTTTGAATTAATAAATAGAGCATCACCTTCATTATTTTCATACAGCTTTGGTGACAATCCAGGCTCTACATCTGTTTTAAATTTTAAGTTTTTCGGATTTTCTACAACATCCTTTACTGTTGCTTTAACAACATCTACACCGTCTTTTAATTTAATCACGCCGCCTTTTTGTAACAGTGCTAACATACGGCCACGCTCCGCTACGTTATTACTCATAATCACTGTCCCGCCATCTGGCAAGTCTTTTAAGCTTTTATATTTCTTAGAATAGATACCCATTGGCTCTAAATGGATTTTTCCTGCGTTTACAATTTTATATCCTTTTTCTTGAATTTCTTTATTTAAATACGGAATGTGCTGAAAATAGTTCGCATCAATTTCTTTATCCGCTAACGCTTTATTCGGTAACACATAGTCTTGGAATTTTTTAATTTCTAATTTAATACCCTTTTTCTCTAATATTGGCTGTGCTTTTTCTAAAATAACAGCGTGCGGCACGTTAGAAGCTCCAACAACAAGCTTATTCTCATCTTTCCCCCCGCAAGCAGCTAATGTAAATACAGATAGCGCTGTAACAACTGACAGTAGAATCTTTTTCATATGATGTCCCCTTCTCCCCAATAGTTATGTAGTTAGAAAAAAGGGCCGGCATACACCAGCCCTTTTCAGCAATTATTCTTTTACAGGAACAACCGCTCCTTTATATTCTTTAGTAATAAAGTCTTCGATTTCTTTAGAATGCAATACTTCTACAAGTTCTTTAATCGCTTTTTTATCTTTATCACCTTTACGAACTACTAATACGTTTGCGTATGGAGAATCATCACCTTCAATTGCAATCGCATCTTTTTCTGGGTTTAATTTCGCATCAATTGCATAGTTCGAGTTAATTAAAACAGCGTCTCCTTCTTTATTGTTATACACTTGTGGTAACAAACCAGGCTCAATATCCGTTTTGAACTTTAAGTTTTTCGGATTATCTGCAATATCTTTTGGAGTTGCACTAACTGGATCTACTCCGTCTTTAATTTTTAAAATGCCTTCTTTTTGTAAAATTGCTAAACCACGTCCATGGTCAGTAACGGAATTACTCATAATAATTGTCGCCCCGTCTGGAAGTTCTTTTAAGCTCTTATATTTTTGAGAATATACACCAATTGGCTCTAAATGAATTTTCCCTGCTATTTCAAAATCATATTTTTTATCCTTAATTTCTTTTTCCAAATACGGAATGTGCTGGAAGTAGTTTGCATCTAAATCCTTATCCGCTAACGATTTATTTGGTAATACGTAGTCTTGGAATTTTTTAATTTCTAACTCAATTCCTTTTTTCTCTAATAAAGGTTTAGCCTTTTCTAAAACAACCGCATGCGGCACGTTAGAAGCCCCCACAACTAGTTTCTTTTCATCTTTATCTTTCCCGCCACAAGCAGCTAACCCAAAAATTGAAGTTGAAATAAGTGCTGTAAGTAATAATTTTTTCATTTGAAACATCCTCCCGTTTTTTATTATCGTTTATCTATTCGAGTCGTTACACGATCACCAATCCACTGAATGAAAAATACAACTAGTAATACACAAATTGTCGCAACGATTGTTACATCGTTATTTCCTCGTTGAAATCCTTCTAAATAAGCAAGTGTTCCAAGACCACCAGCACCAACAACTCCCGCCATTGCTGTATAGCCTACTAACGCAATTGTCGTAACCGTAATACCAGATACTAACGCTGGTAACGATTCTGGAATTAACACTTTCAAAATAATTGTGCTTGTTTTTGCTCCCATCGCTTTCGAAGCTTCAATTACACCTTTATCAATTTCACGAAGTGCGATTTCAACCATTCTCGCGTAAAATGGTGCCGCTCCAATAATTAAAGCTGGAAGTGCTGCACTCGCTCCAAGAATTGTTCCAAGCAGAATCTTTGTGAATGGGATTAATAAAATGATTAAAATAATGAACGGTATCGAGCGGAAAATGTTTACGAACGCTCCAATTGCCGTGTTAACCGCTTTGTTTTCCCATATATTATCTTTCGCTGTCATAAAGAGTAACAATCCTAAAATTAGTCCTAAAACAAATGTTGCAAGAGCGGCGATTGCCGTCATATATAACGTTTCACCAGTTGCTTCTAACATTTGATTCCAATCAACATTTGTGAGTAACTTATCCATGTGCAATCACCTCCAGCTCTACTTGATCTTGATGTATTCCCTCTATTGCTTGCTGAATCGCTGTTTCCTCACCATTTAAATGAACAACTAAACTACCGTAAGAACCATTATTCGTTTGTGCGATATTCCCTTGCAAAATGCTAACTTCTATATCACTGCGTTGCATCAATCTTTGAAGTACTGGTCTTTCTACAGCCTCACCGATAAACTGCAAACGAATTACTTTACCATCTGGATACTTTTCAATTAAACTTTCAATCGTTTCATTTGTATCTTCAGAATCCGTTAACTGCTGTACAAATCGTTTTGTAATATCTTTCTGTGGATTACGGAATACATCAAGTACTGGACCTGTTTCTACAATCTTTCCTTTCTCCATTACCGCAACACGATTACAAATCTTTCGAATCACGTGCATCTCGTGTGTAATGAGTACAATTGTTAAACCGAGACGCTTATTAATATCTAATAATAAATCTAAAATTTGATCTGTCGTTTCTGGATCAAGAGCTGACGTTGCTTCATCACATAAAAGTACTTGTGGGTTATTAGCTAACGCTCTTGCAATCCCAACGCGTTGCTTTTGTCCTCCGCTTAGCTGGGATGGATACGCGTCTCCTCTTCCTTCTAATCCAACAAGGTGAATTAACTCGTCAACACGTTTTCTTCTCACCGCCTTATCGACTCCTGCAATTTCAAGTGGGAACTCGATATTTTCACGTACAGTTCGTGACCAAAGTAAGTTGAAGTGCTGAAAAATCATTCCGATCTCTTGCCTTGCCTTACGAAGTTCGCTTCCTGTAATGGCTGAAATGACACGATTTGCAATTGTAATTTGTCCTGAAGTTGGTTTCTCTAGCTGATTGAATAATCTGATTAACGAACTTTTCCCAGCACCACTATATCCGATAACACCAAATATTTCGCCTTTCTCTATTTTTAAATTGGCGTTATCTACAGCAGTGACATCACCGCTTTTTGCTTTATATATTTTCTTTACATTCTCTAATAGAATCATGGTGTATCACCCCTTTTTTATTTGGATCGACTCCGCAATTTTTTATGTTTAATGCGTGTAGTCCACCGTTATCATTACTTTTATTATTTGAATGTCCTCCACATTCAAACAACAAAAAAACCTTTCCGCTTTAGAGAAGCAGAAAGGTTTATATGCGTATATAACAACATTATCCCTCTCTCTCATCTCTCAAAGCATTTGCTTTGCAGGAATTGGCACCATTTCAACATAAGTTGACGGTTGCCGGGCTTCACAGGGCACAGTCCCTCCACCTCTCTTGATAAGAGAAATCAGATTACATTTTCGTCTGATTTGTAATTTATGAAATTGTCTATATTTTATGAATTGAATTGTATCAATATCCATACACCATGTCAACAGAAATTTTCGCAAAAAATGAAACTTCAGAATTTTAAGCACCTACTGACATCGGTTTACATATATGAAACATCGATTCAACTAATAGCATCGTTCGATACGTTCCCGAATATTGTACACGTCCATCGTTCATTAACATTTGCAACCTTACATTGCCGTTCACCAATTGTTTTACATCTTCCTCATCTAAACAAACGATTTGCTCTGTTCCTCGTTCCTCATGTAGCAGCTCTATATAATCTCTTGAAATTTGTAACGAACAACTTTCATCTCCAAAGCGAAAATTAACAGTTTTTTCTCCTTGTCTTAAAAGCGGCTCTAAATGATATTGACCATTAGCGTAATTTACAAATGATTGCAGCAAAGAATATAATTTCACCCTAAATCACATCCTTCATATCACTTTCTATTACACATACCATTCCCTCTCACTAAAGAGCAATCCTGTTACTTTCGCTCGACAAATACTGTAACCACCCTGCATCTCGACATATTTCCCAAGAAATATGTCGAGGCGGCAAAAACTTTGCCGCCTACTTTAATTCCGTATATAAATATTCAACCGAATGAAATGCATATATCTTCTTCATGAGTGTCCCATTTTCAAAAACAAGTAAACACGGTACACTTTCGATTCCATACTCTTTCGCTAAATGCGGAGCATAATTTAAATCTAACATTCCAATTTTCAAGTCTTCAATTGTCATCTCAACGACTGTTAACATCTTTTTTGCTAATTGGCATGTTCCACACATTGGAGTATATACATATAACACTGTTTTTTCTTCGTTCTCTATTAGGGCTGTAGCTTCGGCTCCTGTCCAATCAATCACTTCTATCATTCCTTACCGTAAATATTCTGTATAAACGTCAATGTCAGCTCCCCATAATACATTTGCTAAGTGTGAAGATGGCGCGGTTGCCACTTCCCGGTACGAGCGATCAATATAAATATGCTCTGCTTGCGGAAATTCTTTTCGAAATTGTTTCCTTAACTTTTCTCCAGCATCATCAGCATCCACTAGCACATATACTTCCTTATCAAAAAACTGATCAATGAGCTCATCCATTTTCGACAAACCAATTGTACCATTTGTACAAACAATTTCCACCGGTTCACGAATAATAGATTCAATCTTTCTTCTATCTGATTTACCTTCTACAATAATGACTTTTTCCACATAAATCATATGTCATCACCCGATCACCATATACTATACAACCTTTAACTTAGTATATAGTATATTCGTTATTTTCATGTTGTTTCCTGTTTATTTTTGCAAAAGAAAAGCGGAGCCGACTGTTCAGCCCTGTTGGCTAAGGTTCTTTCGTACAGAAGACGCTTTTTGTCTTCTCTTGCGGAAGATTCTTAGACATGAAGGGCTAGGAGGTGGAGCTAGACAAAGAAAAGCACAAGCGGCTCGTTCAGATTGTGAGGGGGATGGAGCTTCTGACGTAAAGGCGCTTTTTGCCTTGCAGGAAGAAGTGAAGCCACCGAACAATCTAGCCGCTGGAGCTAGATCATAATGAAAAGCGCAAACGAAAAAGTTTTTTCAAAAAACGTTCTCCTACACAATAATTAGTATATGATTCTACATTCATTATTTAACCCAAAATAAAAAAGGACAGCACAAAGGCTGTCCTTTAGTCGACTATAATTAGTCTTGGTTTGTCATTTCTGCATATTTTTCTGCAGTTAATAACTTCTCAACTTGGCTTGCATCAGAAAGTTCAACTTTAACCATCCATGCACCCTCGTATGGAGATTCGTTAACAAGTTCTGGTTGGTCACTTAATTCTTCGTTTACTGCTACAACTTTACCGCTTACAGGAGCGTATAACTCAGAAACTGTTTTAACAGATTCTACGCTTCCGAATGGCTCGTCAGCTTCGATTGTTGCACCTACTTCAGGAAGTTCAACGAATACGATATCGCCTAGCTCACCTTGTGCAAAGTGAGTAATACCGATAACAACTTCATTACCTTCAGTTTTTACCCATTCGTGTTCTTCAGAGTAACGTAAATTATTTGGAATGCTCATGACTGTACCTCCAGTGAATGTATTAATTATGTAAAAATACCTTATTGGTACTTTTTCCACACACTTTCAAACTGCTCTTCGTTAAAACCAAGTGTTACATTCGTTCCATCTGTTACAATTGGACGCTTAATCAACATGCCATCAGATGCTAAAAGCTCATACATTTCGTCTTCGCTCGCATCTTTTAACTTATCTTTCAGACCAAGTTCACGGTAACGCATTCCACTTGTATTAAAGAATTTTTTCAATGGTAATTCACTTTTTTCATGTAAATTACGTAAATCTTCTTTTGATGGTGGATTTTCAACAATATGAATCATCTCATATGCTACATCGTTTGCCTCAAACCATTTCTTTGCTTTTTGACATGTGCCACACTTTGGATATGAATAAAATGTTACTGTCATAAATTCACCTACTTTTTTACTAACCTTTACCTTTATCATATAGAAAACGTTTTATTATTTCAAACGATTATTCGCTAAACTTTTACTTATTTCGTGATAATTTTTAATAATCCTGCAAATTTTTCTTATTTTTCCGCCATTTGTTAAGAAAAAAATAAATATATAATTTTTTTTAGATTCTTCTCTCATCCTTCGCCGAACATATATCTTAAACTAACGTTTGATTAACTCCTTATATTTCTTTGTTAGCCCTTGAGCTGTATCAGTTTCTTCCTACCGAACATACATCTTAAACAAACGTTTGATTAATTCCCATTTTTCTTTGTTAGCCCTTGAGCTGCATTGTTTTCTTCCTACCGAACATACATCTTAAACAAACGTTTGATTAATTCTCATTTTTTCTTTGTTAACCCTTGTGCTACATCGATTTCTTCCTACCGAACATACATCTTAAACAAACGTTTATTTAAAAAATAAGAAGCCTCGTTTACAGGCTCCTTCATCATCTATTCAAATAATCTGCAATTGTTTGAAATACTACGGTATACATATTATGAATACTTTCTTCAGTATTTCCACCATTGGACAAACCAACTGCCCATTGTTGCCCTTCACCACTTCCAATATTTGCAAACCCTTGCGTATACATAGCATTTACATCTTTTCTTGCACTGTTATACTCTATCCCTTTTGTAGTAAAAATTGAATATGATTTATCTTGTAAACCGATAAAAAACACTGGTTTCTTTAGCGATGAAAATACATTTTTATACTGATCTGTTGAGGCTTCTTGAAAGTGATCTTTCATTATTAGAAAACCATCCACTTCCTTAGATTTCTTTTCCAGTTCCTCTAACTTCATTTCCTCAAACTTTATATTCCTAAACGTATCTTTCGGCTTTTCTCCAATAACTCCAATTACGAGTGCTCTTCCGTTATATTCTAATTTCTCTCCTTCTTTATTCTTTGCACACCCAGCACCTACTAGGCATATCAATATAAAAAATAAGAAATACGATAAACGCTTCATTTAGCACCCTCCCCTTCTTTTCAGTCAAGTGACAAAAACGTAAGGTGAATTCAAGAAAATGTAAGTAAAATCGATAGCTCAAATTACGTTTCTATATTATAATCAATTGAATTTACTTACATTACTAAACATAGGAGATTATCATGAAGAAATTTAAACTTTCATCTTTTCTTCCGTTAAGTTATATACTTCTACTCGTACTCGTAAGTCCCCTTTACGATGTATTAAATAAATCGACTGTACACGCAGTAGATGTCACAACTGTAGTAGATGATTGGATTCCATTTGTGAAAGCATTTATTATTCCTTATTTACTTTGGTTTCCTTACTTATACGGCGCACTTATTTATTACTGCTTTGCGAATCGAAAACAATATTATGTCACTTTAAGTAGTATCATTCTTGGAAAACTTGCTTGTTTTTCTATTTATTATTTTTGGCAGACAACTGTACCACGTCCAACAGTCGTTGGATCAGACGTATTTTCCGAACTAGTTCGCTATATTTATAGTATCGATCAACCGGTAAACTGTTTCCCTAGCATTCACGTTCTTACTACCTTTGTCATTATGCTAGCTGCCTTTAAACGTAGAGAACAACATGCTTTTGAATATTATATCCTTACGTTCTTCGGTACGCTTATTATTTTATCAACGCTATTTACGAAGCAACACGCATTTGTAGACGCCATTTCTGGAATGACGCTTGCAAGCATACTTTACTTCGGCGTTCAGCTTTTATTAGCAAAAGAAACCGTACGTGTTCCAGTAAAACAAAATCAAAAAATGTAAAAAGCAGACTGTGGCTTCCAGTCTGCTTTTCTCTATATAAAAGGAGATTTTCAATTTAAGATTGCGGTACAGTCATATCACCAGAGTGAATACGACCTGCTTTTTTAAGAGCAATGTAAAGTATATAAGAAACAGCTACTGGAATGATGATATAAGTGATTACCATCGCTGGGACAACTTCCCATCCTTCGCTGGAAATTAAATTAATTGGTGCGATAAGAGAACTTAATCCAAGACCTGCAATTTCTTTTCCTGCTTCCAGTTGGAAAATTAATGCTGATACAGGACCAACTATAGCACTGGCGACGACTGTTGGGACGAGAATCATTGGATTTTTAGTGATATTTGGCAACTGTACTTTCGGAGTACAAAGAGCTTGAGCTAATATACCACCTAAATTATTTTCTTTCGCTGAGATGACAGAGAATCCGATAAACTGAGCTACACATCCAGCAAGAGCAGCACCGCCTGCAACACCGTCTAAGCTAAGTGCGATCGCTAACGCAGCTGATGAAGCTGGAGAGATGAGTAATAGTCCCCAAACGACTGCAATGACGATAGAAGCGATAAACGGGCTACCAGCTGAACTATCTTTAATAAACGCTCCAACTGTGTTTAACACAGGAGTAATATTATGAGACAACCAAATACCGACTAAACCAGAACCTAATATGGCCGCAAATGGAACGAGCATCATATCTAACGCAGTTTTTCCACTTAAACGTTTACCAATATATACAGCTAAAGTCGCTGTTAATAATGCACCGATTGGCTCACCTGTTTTAATGATTAGGCCTGCTTCAGTAATTGAAATGGATCCGGCACCAATTGCCCCAGCTACCATAGCCGAGAAGATTACAAGACCGTTTGCACCGAGCATAAAAGCAATTCCGGCACCAATGGCTGGTGCCATAAGTGATTTTGCAACAACTCCGATTGTAATAAGCAATGGAATATCAACAATTCTTCCTATATTTTCGATTAGTAAACCAATTCCAAGGGATACGAAAATACCTTGTGCGATTCCAGCTGATGCTTTAAATACACGAGACATTATATATTCCTTCATTTGTTTCACCTTCTCCTATAAGTTAGTAACCAATTGTTTTCATATAATCACGTAACATATCGTTTGATTTTGCGAATCGAGATTCTTCATCCTCTGTTAAATTTAGTTCTACAATTTCTTTCATACCATCTCTAGTAATAATAGCTGGTACTCCTGTACAAATATCATATTCACCGTACTCACCATCTAAAATGGCTGATACAGCAATTACACGGTGATCATCATTAAAGATTGAGCTCGCAATATACGCTAGAGAATTTCCGATTCCGTAATAAGTAGTACCTTTTCGTTTATAAATTTCCCATCCAGCTTTTGCAGTCTTCTCAACAATTTCATCTAAATCTATTTCACCAAATTGGTCTTTTTTCTCCTCTAAAATTTGTAGAATCGGCTTTCCACCAACAGTTACGTGAGACCAAGCAACCATTTGAGAATCACCATGTTCTCCTAGAGAATACCCATGAATACTACGAGGATCTACATGTAACATTTCAGATAAAATTGTTCGTAAGCGAGAAGAATCTAGTGATGTACCAGTACCGATCACACGATTTCTAGGTAATCCAGATAATTTCCACACTTGATATGTAATAATATCAACTGGGTTCGATGCAAGTAAGAAAATACCATCAAATCCACTTTCCATTACGCCGCCAACAATACTTTCCATAATCTTAGCGCTCGCTCCTAAAGTATCTAAGCGACTTTGTCCAGGTTTTGGTGCTGGTCCTGCTGTAATAATAACGATATCCATATCTTTGCAGTCTTCATAGCTTCCTGCATATACTTTTGTTCTTGTATTTGTAAAGTTAATGCAGTGTGATAAATCCATTGCTTCCCCAACTGCACGTTCATGATTTATATCAATTAATAATAGTTCTTCGCAAATGCCTTGATTCACAATGGAATATGCACAACTTGATCCAACTAATCCAGTACCGATAATTGCAATTTTTCTTGTATTTCTTTTCATAGCAATCTCTCCTAATTGATCATATATTTCTTTTGTTCTTTACACTCTTAATTATAGAGATTCCCACGATAGAAACCATGGATACTTTGTGAAATATTGAACAAACTTTTGTCCTTTTTGTGAATTGTTATATTACATTTTCGTCATATTTGTTACAACTTGAAAAATATTTATTATATATTTATTGACATGCCCAAAACAAAAAAACGAGCGACTTCATTCGCTCGTTTTTTTATCCCCTTATTCCGCACTTAATTGACCTTTTAATTGCTGTACAATCATTGGGTTAGCAGGTGCAGCTGGCTTATAATAACTCTTTTGCTTTGCGTACTCATACATATTACGTTGACGCATCTCATCTTGATTACGAATTTGGATTAACGTTTGATGTAACTGTTCATTATCAGACTGAGAAATATAATTTGCATAACTTGTTAAACTTGCATTCAATCCTGCTAAATAATCATTTACCATATCTTTTTCATTCATCTGTCGCTTCCTCCTATCCTAGGAAAGTCATTAATTTCTGTTTCGTATTTCGTGCATCTTGCGCATCCTTTTGTAGCATTTGTTTCAGTTGTGGATCTGTACAAGCCTGTGCATACTGGTCTAATTTATTAATAATTGTTGCATGTCCACCAATTAAATGGCGTAAGTTTTCTACTTCAAGCTCTGTTAAATTTTGCATAGAATACTCCTACCTTTCTTTATTCGTTCACTGTTAGTATTTAGCTCTTTTTTGATTGTATACATGAATTAGCTTTTTCACGTGCATACAAAATAAAAGATGAATAGCTAAGCCATTCATCTTTTATACTGGTTATGTATTTATTTTTATAGAGACACAATCATACTTATACTCACAAGTAAGTTCCATACAATGTGTAAAATAATACTAGGTATAATAGATTGCGTCTTTTTGTATAACATTGCAAATACCATTCCCATAATCGTTGCCGTAATTAGAAGACCTCCATGAAGAATTCCAAAAATGAAGGAAGAAATAATGATACCAACTAAAAAATTATATTTCTTTTCTAAAAATCGATATAAAATACCTCGAAATAGAATTTCTTCTTTAACCGGTGTAATTATAGCAACACTTAACACATATATAATACTTTGTATGCTATTTTGAATCCCGAAGCTCCCTAATTGTTCCTTCTGTTCTGCTGCACTTTCAAAACTAAACACATGTAACGTTAAATATTGTGATAACGCAATGACTATAAAACCAATTAATAGATATAAATATGTCTTCCCATTCTTCAAAACGGATACATCCCAAATAGATTTAATAAAATGAAGAACTGGTTTATAAGCTAATAAAACGATAGCAACAACAGCTGCATCAAATAAGAGTAAATAATATCCTTCTAAATTAGTACTTAATACTTCTTCTCCATAAATCTCAAAGGCTAAACCAAGGAATAATCCTCCTAGGAGTGAACTCCCTATAATCATTGCTATCGTTACAAATAGATTTTTATATGTTATATTCTCTATTTTTCTTTCCACACTATACGCTTCTAAAACTGTTTTACTCACAGTATCCCTCCAGTTATTCTCATTTATCTTAATAAAACCCTTTAATTGAAATATAAAGATAATATAACAAAATTTCCAAAAAGAATAATATGCAATTTTACATATTATGAAAACTTTATATTTTATAGTTTTAGGAATAGGATTGCTATGCAATAATTATTATATGAAATTTCAAAAAACACTTCCTATCCACCATAACCCTCGCATCATATAAAACTTATTAGTTAAAGGAGCAATGAACATGAAAACACATGACTTCCTTACAGAAATCCAGAAAGGTTCTGAGCCTAGTCCATATCAAGATCCTATCGCATTTATTTTCGTTTGCCTTTCCTTAGCCATATACACATTTTTCAAACCAGCTAAATAATATCATTTAACAAGAAAGAGCCTCTAAACCATTAGAGACTCTTTTCCAGTTAATATCTTCTTTTTAAAACTACGATAGTTAAAGCATAAGAACAAAGTACCCCTGCTAATAAAAATGCATTTGCTAATTTATACTGTTCACCTGTCAATGAATATAGATTCCCAATTAAAAAGATAACTAAATATAGAAATAAAAATACAAACAATGAAATTTTAGCTGCATTCCCTGTAATATGCTCGCCTCTTTCATCTTCCCCTTCATTCTTCTGAAAACGTTTTGAATATAAAACACCTATTAGCCCTGCTACTGAGATTATTATCCCTATTACAATACTCATTCCGTTTCCCCCTCTATCTTATATTGAAAAACTTCATGAAACTCCTTACCTAAAATATGTGCAATTTCAAAAGCTAAAATTAAAGATGGATTATAACGATTCGCTTCAATTGAGGCGATTGTTTGTCTACTTACCCCAGCTTTATTCGCTAAATCTGTTTGTGACCAGCGCTTTTCTGCTCTGAGTACAACGAGATTATTTTGTAAATTCCCACTTTGTTTCATAACCTCTCCTTGTTTTACATTATTTTCTATATTTTGATTGTAATTTATTTTTAACATCATGTAAACTATTTTTAACATAAATAAAGTGAAACTTTAATCCTCCCACCTACCATTCTTTTGGAATCATATGCACTAAAAAAACCTTAGAATCGCTTCTAAGGTTTTTAGTTGTCTCGCTTCTTATTCAATCTCTCATTACATGTAATCCTTTAATAAACGTTTCCAATAATACATGTAGACTTGTATCTAAATCTAGCGGCAAACCAAATCCACCCTGCTGTTCAATCGACGCAAATCCGTGACAAATGCTTCTAAATCCGCGTGTCGCATGAAGTGCATTTTCTCCTTCTAAGCCGTACTGTTGTAAAACCTGAAGACAAAGCTTTACAATTCCGTCACCTGCTTTTCTTACTTCTTCATCTCGTAAAAAGGTTGCTTCATACAGTCCAGGATGTTTGCGTACGAATGCTACATACGCTTCTCCTAATGCATGAATTGCTTCATCCATACGTTTATTCTCGGTCGCTTCTTCCAGCTTGTTATGCAGCTGTTGTATTCCGTAAATACCAAGATGTTTCCGTACATCTTGTAACCCTTTCACATGATTATATAGCGAGGGCGAACGTATCCCTAACGTTTGCGCTAATGAAGCTAACGTTACTTCTTGTATTCCATTTGCATCTGCTATTTCTGCAGCTGTTTCTATAATTTTCTGTAATGTAAGTCCGATTCTCGGTGACATAAATTAACCCTCTTTCTTACTTTCTATATTCCGCTTCGCTTCCTTAATAGCAAGCTCTATGACAACCCCTGGATCCTTTATCATTTTTCCGTGCCCTGCCGCAAGCAAGGAAGGCTCATATTCTCTTAACTTCTCTGCACTTTGTAATGATATGTCTTTACTCCACGTTGCCATCGCCGGAAACGGAAACCAAAATTTCATTTGTCCCGAAACAGCCATACCTCCTCTTGTTTGAAATGCATCCCCAACAATAAGAGCTTTATTTCGTATATCAAGAAACGACATGGATCCTGGCGTATGACCCGGTGTCATAATCGCAAGAAGCGATCCAACTCGGTCGCCATCTTCTAATAAAACATCAGGTGCCGTTTTCACCTTTTTAGGTACACCGCCTTTTATTGGCGTATTTGGTTCATCCTTTTGTAACGTCGTATCGCCTTCTAACAGCTTTGCGTCCCGCTTAGAAATATAGACTGGAACATTAGGAAGTACTTCCTTTAATGCGTCTAGTGCACCGATGTGATCATCATGCGCATGTGTTAATACAATATTCGTAATTGGTTTCCCTATTTTCTCAGCCGCCTGTAAAATTCCTTTTGCGCTATATGGCAAAGCCGCATCAATTAAAGTTAAACCATCTTCTTCCTCTACAAAGTAACAATTCACAGGAAACACTCTTGGCAAAAATGACAATTGATATACCGTTTTTTCATGTATCACTCTCATATTTCCCTCTCCCTTTTCACGAAAACTAATACCATTAGTTTTATTATACTAATGGTATTAGTTTTTGTCACTGAAAATTACATTTTTTCACAAAAAAAATAACAGTAGTCGTTTATACGACTACTGTTATTTAAAGGTATTAAACTGTGTAACGCTCATCTTCTAAAATTTTCGCAGCGATCTCACGTTTCTTCGGAATTACGTTAAGTGGTGTGTGGCGAGTTAATTTACGTAATGATGATAACATCATGCGCAGCATGTCGCCGTTTTCAACTGCGATAAGTGTTTCTTTCGCATCTGCTTCGATTTCGTTGAATGCTTCTTGGCAAAATACTTCAGTGTATAACACTTTTTGTTTATTCTTTTCAAGGCCAGTTGTTTTAATTGCTTTTTCTGTACGAAGAACAGCAGACTCCATTGCGTATAGGTTGCTTACGATGTCAGCGATATTCACAAGAATTTCTTGCTCTTTATCTAGTGCTTTACCGTATTTTTGAGCTGCTAATCCAGCTACCATTAAGCCGATTTTTTTCGCGTTAGTTACTAAATATTTTTGAAGTGCTAATGGCTCATCGCCTACTTCTTCTGGCATCATCATCATTAACTCTTCTTGTAATTTTTGTGCTTTTTGAAGAAGTGGTAATTCACCTTTCATCGCTTTACGTAAGAACGTACCTGGTACGATTAGGCGGTTAATTTCGTTCGTTCCTTCGAAAATACGGTTAATACGAGAATCGCGGTACATTCTTTCAATCTCGTACTCTGCCATAAATCCGTAACCACCATGAATTTGAACACCTTCATCTACTGTATAATCTAGTACTTCAGAACCGAATACTTTATTTAAAGAACACTCGATTGCATATTCAGCGATAGAAGCTGCTACTGCTTTACCGTCTTTTACTTCTTCTTCAGATAATGTGCTCATGCGGCTTTCGAATAGACCTACTGTACGATATACAGAGCTTTCAGCTGCATATGTTTTCGCTGCCATATTCGCAAGTTTCTCTTGAATTAATGGGAATCGAGCGATTGGTTGTTTGAACTGTTGACGTTGGTTTGCATATTGTGCTGAAATTTCTACTGCACGTTTCGCAGATCCAACTGTACCAACACCTAATTTATAACGGCCGATATTTAAAATGTTGAACGCGATAATATGACCTTTACCGATTTCACCAAGTAAGTTTTCTTTCGGTACTAATGCATCTTCTAAAATTAAAGTACGAGTTGATGAACATTTAATACCCATTTTCTTTTCTTCTGGGCTTGTAGATACGCCAGCATACTCTTTCTCTACGATAAATGCTGAGAAGTGCTCTCCATCAATTTTTGCGTATACGATAAATACATCAGCAAATGCAGAGTTTGTAATCCATTGTTTTTCACCGTTTAATACGTAATGTGTACCTTCTGCATTTAAACGTGCAGTTGTTTTTGCGCCTAATGCGTCAGATCCTGAACCTGGCTCAGTTAATGCGTATGCAGCTAATTTTTCACCAGTTGCAAGTAGTGGTAAATACTTTTTCTTTTGCTCTTCGTTACCAAATAATACGATTGGTAATGACCCGATACCTACGTGAGCACCGTGAGTAATTGCAAAGCCACCAGCGCGCGAGAATTTCTCTGCGATTAACGCTGAGCTTACTTTATCAAGACCAATTCCACCGTACTCTTCTGGTACGTCAGCGCCTAATAAACCAAGTTCCCCAGCTTCTTTTAAAAGACGAACAGAACGATCAAACTCGTGTTGCTCTAAATATTCAAGCTCTGGAAGAACTTCATTCACAATAAAGTCCTCTGTCGTTTTTGCAATCATTTTATGCTCAGATGAAAAATCCTCTGGCGTAAACACTTGATCAATCGTAATCTCATCAACTAAAAAGCTACCGCCTTTAACCGCATTTCCTACTGTTTTTTCCATGAAAATTTCCTCCTTCATATTTTCATAAGCCGCTTCTCTCATTTTGAAAGAAGCTGGCTCTCAATTTTATTTTTTATAAACCTTTGTTGCTTCCATTCTTTTCTTTAGCGTCGTCTCGTTCTGAGCGAGCCGCTTCCACTTTTTTTATAATCCAGTTCCAGCGGCTAGAATGTTCGGTGGCTTCGCTTCTTCCTGAGAGGCAAAGAGCGCCTCTACGTCTGAAGCTCCATCCCCCTCACATTCTGAGCGAGCCGCTTCCACTTTTTTTATAGTAATTCAAACACTCCCGCTGCTCCCATTCCGCCGCCGATACACATTGTTACGATACCGAATTGTTGGTTGCGGCGTTTCATTTCGTGAATAAGAGATAGTGTTAGTTTTGCTCCTGTACAGCCAAGTGGATGTCCAAGTGCGATTGCACCGCCGTTTACGTTTACTTTTTCTTCATCTAAACCAAGTTCACGAATAACTTGGATTGATTGAGAAGCGAATGCTTCATTTAGTTCGAATAGGCCAATATCAGATAGCTCTAAACCAGCTAATTTTAACGCCTTTGGAATTGCAGCGATTGGACCGATTCCCATTACTTCTGGTGGTACGCCAGCTACTGCAAATGAACGGAATTTCGCAAGTGGCTTCATACCATCACTCACTGCTTTTTCACGATCCATTAATAGTACAGATGCTGCACCGTCACTCATTTGTGAAGAGTTACCAGCTGTTACAGAACCGCGAACGTTAAATGCTGGACGTAATTTACCTAAAATGTCTAGCGACGTTTCTGCTCTTACACCTTCGTCTTGTGCGAAAATGATGGTTTCTTCTTGCAGTTTGTTATTTGATCCAACAGTACGTAACGTTACATCTACAGATACTGTTTCATCAGCAAAGTTCCCTGCAGCTAATGCTTTCGCAGCACGTTGATGACTTCTTACTGCAAATGCATCTTGCTCTTCACGAGAAATTCCATATTTCACAGCAACTTGCTCTGCTGTATGTCCCATACCCATATAATATTCTGGAGCTGCTTCTACAAGGCGACTATTCGGACGAACAACGTGTCCCATCATCGGAACTAAACTCATTGATTCCGCTCCGCCTGATAATACAGCTTCCGAGTGACCAAGCATAATGCGCTCTGCTCCGTAAGCGATACTTTGTAAACCTGAAGAACAGTAACGGTTAATCGTAATAGCTGGAACATCGTAAGAAAGTCCTGCTAGTCCGCCGATATTACGAGCCATGTTCAAGCCTTGCTCTGCTTCTGGCATCGCACAACCGAAAATTAAATCGTCGATTGGTCCTTCATAATTCGCACGCTTTAACGTTTCCTTTACTACTAATGCCCCTAGATCGTCAGGACGAACTGTTTTTAATGAACCCCTCTTTGCTTTTCCAATTGGTGTTCTTGCTCCCGCAACAATGACAGCTTCTCTCATGAACGATATCTCCCCTCGTTATTAGTTACGTAATGGCTTTCCTTTTACAAGCATGTGCTGCATTCTTGCTTGTGATTTCATCTCACTTACTAAGCTAATAAATGCTTCACGTTCTACATCTAATAAATACTGCTCATCAACTTCTGTTCCGTACGGCACTTTTCCGCCCGCAATGACATATGCAAGTTTCTTCGCAATGTGAAGATCATGTTCAGAAATGTAACCTGATAAATGCATTGCTTCTGCACCAAGTACAAGAGTTGCATATCCTGTTTCACCAACAACTGGTATCTTTTTACGGATCGGTGCTTTATAGCCAGCTTCATATAAAGCAAGTGCTTTTTGTTTCGCATCATATAGTAAATGATCACCATTCACACTAATACCGTCTTTATCGCCTAAGAAGTTGTTCGATACAGCTTCTTGTGCTGATGTAGAAACTTTCGCCATCGCTACAGATTCGAATACTTTATTCGCAACTTTTTGCAGATCAAACTCTACACCGTTTGGCATTTTATTTAAGTGTTTAATGTATAGCTCTTTATTACCGCCTCCACCAGGGATTAAGCCAACCCCAACTTCTACTAAGCCCATATACGTTTCGCTAGAAGCTTGAATGCTAGCTGCTGGTAAGCAAACTTCTGTACCTCCGCCAAGCGTCATACCGTATGGTGCTGCTACAACTGGCTTAGAAGAGTACTTAATTTTCGTCATCGCATCTTGGAAGTTTTTAACAACTAACTCAATTTCAAAGTAGTTGTCATCTTGTGCTTCCATTAAGATCATCGCTAGGTTCGCACCAACGCAGAAGTTCTTCGATTGGTTACCGATAACAAGACCTTTATAATTCTTCTCTACTTCATCAACAGCGTAGTTAATCATTTGCGTAATATCCATACCGATTGCATTGCTCTTCGAATGGAATTCTAAGCAAAGGATGCCGTCACCTAAATCGATTAAGCTCGCTCCGCTATTTTTCTTTAATACGCCATTTTTCGCTTTTAATTGTTTAAGGGAAATTGCCTTTTTATTACGTTCGATTCGCTTATATTCGCCATTATCGTAATAGTAGCTATCTCCGTTATCATGTTTGTAGAAAGTAGTGAAACCTTTCTCTAACATTTCTTTCACCCAAGTCGGAACAACTACGCCGTTTTCTTCCATCTTTTGAACGGACTTTTCAACGCCAATTGCATCCCAAACTTCAAATGGTCCTTGCTCCCAGCCGAAGCCCCACTTCATCGCTTGGTCAATTGCAACGATATCGTCAGCAATTTCTTTATGAAGTTTTGCAGAGTATAAAAGAGTCGGTGTGATGATGTTCCATAACAACTCTCCTGCGCGGTCTTTCGCGTATACAAGCGCTTTCAATTTATTCGATAAACCTTTTTCTTGTTTACTTAACTCGATAGATGCAGCTTTTAATTTTTTGCGAGCTTCGTATTCCATCGTTTCAGGATTCAATTCTAAAATTTCTTTTCCTTGTTTTAAGAAGAAGCCTTGACCTGTTTTACTTCCAAGCCATTTTTTATCAAGCATGTCATGCATGAAAGCTGGTACTTTAAATACATCACGCTCTTCTTCTTGTACGTTTTCATATACGTTATTTGCAACGTGTACGAATGTATCTAAACCAACAACATCTAATGTACGGAACGTTGCGCTCTTCGGACGGCCAATAAGTGGGCCTGTTACAGAATCAACTTCCCCAATGCTATAGCCGCGTTTTATCATCTCTTGAAGAGTTACAAGTAAACCGTACGTACCGATGCGGTTTCCAATAAAGTTTGGTGTGTCTTTTGCGATAACAACGCCTTTTCCAAGAACGTCTTCGCCAAATAGTTTCATGAAGCTTAATACTTGTGGATCTGTTTCTTTCGTCGGTATTACCTCTAGAAGTTTTAAATATCGTGGTGGGTTAAAAAAGTGTGTGCCTAAGAAGTGCTTCTGGAAGTCGTCTGAACGACCTTCTGCCATTTTTTCTACTGAAATGCCTGACGTATTCGAGCTTACAATAGAACCCGGTTTACGAACAGCATCTACTTTTTCAAATAGTTTCTTTTTAATATCTAAGTTTTCAACTACTACTTCAATAATCCAATCTACATCAGCTAGACGCTCAAGATCATCTTCTAAGTTACCTGCTTCAATCAGTGCTAGATTTCCTTTCACTGTCAGAGGAGCTGGTTTTTGCTTTAATAGCTTTTGCACAGCCGTATTACTAAAACGATTTCTCACACTTTTATGTTCTAATGTAAGTCCCTTCGCTTCCTCTTCTTTTGTTAGCGCAGGTGGTACAATATCAAGCAATAATGTCGGAATACCAATATTAGCTAAGTGTGCCGCAATCCCTGAACCCATTACGCCTGAACCTAGAACAGCAGCCTTTTTAATTTGGAACATCCAATTCTCCCCCTATTCTTGAATGAATGCTCATTCAATTTTTCGACATAAGTCGCAATCAATGAGTGAGCCTCTACTAATAAATATATGATACAGTTTGAATTTTCGCAATATATTTATTGATAAAATTTTCAGAAATAAATATTTTTCTTTTATTTGCCCATGCTATATATATGTATTTTCTTCACTTAAATACACTTTTCCTTTTTATAATCTGACGAAACTGGAGGAATATATATGGCAAAACTTAAGAAGAACCCTTCAAAAGCTGGAATTAGCGCAGCAAGCGTAACTGGAAATGCAGGTCCGCATAATCACGGTGTGGAAAAGGGCCGTCAAGGTAATAACCAACAATATAAGAAGCATAATATGGGCGAAAAATAACGGTATATTTTTGGGCAGAAAACGTGGCATAATGGGTAATGGCTGCTTTTTCTGCCCAATTTATTTGTACATATGGAAAACAAAAGAGGGAACGATGATGAAACGAACAATAGTTATGATTGTAATGATTGCCACACTATTTACAGGGATGATTTTTTTCTCTTACGCACAAAGACAACAAGCTGTAAGAGCCGATCAACCTAGCATTACTGGGCAATACGGAATTACAATCGATGCAGACACAGGTGAAATTTTGTATGGGAAACGTGAAGACGAGCGGTCTTATCCGGCTAGTATAGCCAAAATGATGACAACCCTTCTCTTACTAGAGAACGTAAAAGAAGATGAAGAAATTACTATTACAGAGAACGCAATTAAAACAGAGAGTCAAAGTAAAAAAATTAAACTTCGTGCTGGGGAAAAGTTAAAACGAGATGAGGCATTAAAACTGATGCTTATCATTAGTGCAGATCCAATAGCTGAATCCATCGCAGAACATATCGCAGGATCAAAAAATGAATTTGTAAAAATGATGAATGCTAGAGCGAAGGAACTTGGTACAAAGCATGCGACTTTCAAAAACGCAAGTGGTGCTGATGCACTCGGAAATAAAGTATCACCTTATGACATTGCTATGATTACGAAAGAAGCATTAAAGTACCCAGTTGTTCTAGAATATATGAATTCAACACGTACAACTCTACATACTTCAGAACGCTCTCCAAAAATCGCAAACTATGGACGAGAAGAACTATATGACGATCCATATGCAATTGGAAGTAAAAGTGGTCTATCAGCACTCGGAAAATATACGGTCGTAACAGTGGATGAAAAAGACGGTAAACGCGTCATTAATGTTGTATTATCTTCTACTCGCGCGCAACTATATCCTGATACGAAGAAAATGGCACATTACGCCTTTCAGCAATTAAAATAACCAAGGAGTATTTTCTCCTTGGTTATTTTTTAACCATACCTTTTAATACGAACGCAACGTTTGCTGGACGCTCTGCTAGACGACGCATGAAGTAGCCATACCAGTCGTTTCCATAAGGTACATAAACACGCATTTTGTAACCTTCTTTTACTAGCTCAAGTTGACGCTCATTACGAATACCATATAACATTTGGAATTCAAATTGGTCTCTTGGAATGTTGTGTTCTTCGGCAAGTTTTTTCGTATATTCAATAATCGCTTCGTCATGTGAAGCAATTGCAGTATAATTTCCATTTAATAAGTGCATTTTAATAATTTTTTTATAATTGTCATCTACATCTTTCTTGTCCGGGAACGCCACTTCTTCGGGTTCCTTATAAGCACCTTTTACAAGACGTAAATTAGGATTGTAAGCATTTAAGTCCTCAATATCTTTTTCTGTACGATATAGGTAAGCTTGAATAACAGTACCAATATTATCGTATTCAGATTTTAACTGTTTAAAGATATCAATTGTCTTTCCGCAGCGTGTATAGTCTTCCATATCAATTGTAACAAACACACCATTTTCTTTTGCAGCTTCTAAAATGCGGCGCATATTGTTCATTACGATTTCATCAGAGATGTCTAATCCCATAGAAGTCATTTTTAAAGAAAGCTGCGAATCAAGACCTTCTCTTCCAATTGCACGGATTGCTTCAATCGATTGGGTAGCCATTTCATTTGCTTCCGCTTCATTATCAACGAATTCCCCTAAATAATCGATTGTTACACAAAGACCTTGCTTGTTTAATGCCTGAATAGCTGCTGTCGCTAATTCAATCGTCTCCCCTGCGACGAAGCGACCTGCACCAAAGCGTAAACCGTACTTTTTAGCCAGTTTTGTTAGCGCTTTATTTTTAGATAAGAAAAGAAACGAATTTCGCATTAATTGTTCCATGTAATTCACCCCTATGACTTGATTTATCTGTTTTTTACCCCTCTTCAAAATTATATCATTGTTTAAAATTATTGGATACAAATAATTATTTAGATAATTTATAAAATACTATAAAAACATTTAAAACCCTATATTCTCGCTTATAAATATGCAGGAAATATTTTTCGACATTTAGAAAAAACGAGTTTACTAGGCACAAAATAAGCATGTCGAAAATATTCGACATGCTTATAAAACCCTTTATATTCCATGTAAATTATATGAGGATATTAATAAAGAAAACTTGATGTAACATTCACCTCAAGTTTTCTCACTGCTCATTTCTCTTCTCTTCATTCATTTTTTTAATGTCCGTAATTAGCTTCACCATCTCTTCTTTCGCATCTGGATACGTCTCATTCCAATGCTTCACTAAAGCTGGCATCGTCTTGGCAATATAAGAATAAAGTGCCCACTTCTGCACCTGTTCTTTTCTCTCTTCATTGCTCTCTCCCAGTAATAGTTCCGTGTATTTCTCTAACAACCCGTCAAATTGTTCGTTAAACTTTTCATTCATCTTATTTACCTCCTATATGAAAAAAGCAGCGGAAATCGCTGCTTTTTCTTATAATTTTGATCGAACAGAGTTTAATTTTTTCTCCATTGTGCTTACTTTATCACGACGATCATCGATACGAATTGTTGTTGCAACGCGCTGTGCACCTTTCGTATATGGAACTTCATGCATTTGTTGAATTACTTCTAGAATGACAGGAAGATCTCCTTCAATAACTGTATTCATTGGTGTTAATTGATACTTCACGCGATCTGCATTTTTCTCTAGCACCTTTTGTACTTCTGCTACATATTCACTAACACTTGGATTACCCGTTCCTACTGGAATAATCGATACGTCAACAATTGCCATAGTAGTCTTCCTCCTATACTTGCTTCTTATATATCCATTCTCTATTTTACCGAAATACTCGTCATTTTACTAATTTGTTATTCCTCTATTTTAAACTGCTCAACTAATCTTTCTAAGTCTCTCATATGCTCCGTCAAACTTTCCATCGTATGAGCTACCTTTTCTAGATGATCCACTTGAGATTCAGTTGCAGCATTTACTTCTTCAGAAACAGCTGCGCTTTCTTGACTCGTACTAGCAATTGTATGCATTACCGTTGTAATTTCTCCTTGCTCGTGACCAATATTATGTACCTCTTCGACAATTTGTTCCACTGAAGTACTAATCGTATTTACAACAGACATAATTGTACGGAATTCCGCCTCTGCCTCTGTCGTAACGTTATTTTGCACATCCGCAATATCTTTTAATTTACTTACAACTTCTACAACTCGTTTTACCTCTACTTGTACATCACCAATCATTGTTGTGATTTCTCCTGTCGCCTCTTTCGATTGTTCTGCTAACTTTCGAACTTCTTCAGCAACAACAGCAAACCCTTTACCTTGTTCACCTGCACGCGCCGCTTCAATCGATGCATTTAAAGCAAGTAAATTCGTTTGATCCGAAATACCCTTTATAAGCTCTACAACATTTTGAATCGATCCAACTCTTTGCTCTAACTTTCCGGATGCTTCCTCTGTATGAACAACAATCGAAGATGATTGGCCCCTTGTACGAACTAAATTCCGCATCGTATTTAATCCTTGCTTAGATGCCTCTTCAGCTTTGCCAGCCACTCCTTTTATTTCACCAACAGAGTTATTCATTTGTTCCACTGACTGCGCCATATTCTTGAGCTGCTCTGAAACTTCATCTACACTATTAGCAAGCGTAGAAGCTCCTCCGCTCACATCATCCATTGCACCTGATACTTCTCTACTAGCTGCTACAGTTTCATTCGTTAAATAATGTAGATTGCTCGTTGATTGTTGCACTGTTGATACACTATTTTTAATTTTACTTACCATCTCATTCATTTGCTCAACCATATGATTAAAATGGTTCGTCAGTTCTCCAACTTCGTCCTTACTTGTCACTTTCATTCGTAACGTTAAATCACCTTCTGCTACTTTTTGAACGTGATTCGTTAATAGTTGCAGTGGTCTTGCTAATCTTCTTGAGAACAAATATGAAGCTGCGATTCCAACGAATAAGCTAATACATGCCATTATAATGACTGTATTTCTCGTACTATTTAATAGCCCATCAATCGTTTCTTTCGGATAAAAAATTCCTATCTTCCATTTCATCAAATCAAATGACTGACTATAAACAACTACATCTTCACCTTTTAATGTAGTGACAGCATATTTTGTTACCTCTTTATTTAAACTCTTCACAAGTGGCTCTTTCGAAACATCTTTCCCGATTTTCTCTGGGTAAACAAGAGCCATATTTTTATCATTTATAATAAACATTTCTCCGCCGTTATTGTATTGAATATTATGAAGTAACTTCTGAATTGTTCCAAGTGATACATCCATCGCTACAACACCTAATACAGATCCATCTTGAGCTGTAATTGCTTTAGACACTCCCACACTTAGCTTACCTGTAGCAATTTCATACATAGGTTGTCCCCAGTGAACCTTTTTCACATCAGCTTCTGAGTCTTTATACCAAGGTCTTGTCGTTGGGTCATATCCTTCTGGCACTTGTCCACCTTCAGCAAGATTGGCACTTAATGTTTTTTTATCTTTCGTACCAATATATAAGTCTAAAATGCCAGGATGATTCTTTTTATACTCCGAAAACTCTTTCGTCAAAAATGCTTCCTCTTCTGGAGTAACTCCATCTTGAAGCATATTACGAATCATCTCACTGCTCGCATAATACCCCATATCTTCATCCGTTCTTTGAACAAATGTCGTAAGTTGCTCTGTCACAAGATCCATCGTATTTTGAGAATACTGGTCTAAGGAGCGCACTTCCTTCTCTTTCTGTAATTGATACATAGCTGTACCTAATATTACAAACATCATAGAAATAAGAACCGAAAATACTACCGCAATTTTTAAACGTAAACTTCTCAACATCTTCCCCCAAGCATCCCGATACGATAAACTTAACTAAATCTATAT
>NZ_JBTIWT010000022.1:0-92907 GCF_054353775.1 Bacillus sp. 5w2
TAGATGGTTAGATGTGCATAAGTGATACTATAAATATTTGAAGTGAAATAAAAAAACAAAGTCTTCGATGAGGCCTTGTTTTTTTATTATCTATTAATTATTTTCTTTTAACACCTATGAATAATGAATCATAGTCTTTTGTTTGAGTCCTTGTGCCTAACTCGATTTGGTATTTACCTTTATCTAAGTAAGTGTGATAATCTCGCCCGCTTGCTTTTTTTGAAGGCATTGCTATAATATCATTAATTTCTTTATCTAGATTAAGATCTGAATTTATTAAAGTAATCCAATTTTTTGCTAATTCAACAGTTGGGTTATCAATTATAAACATAATATAGAAATCATGTTCATTTTCACCTTCTACAAAGAACTGCCCTTGTCCTAAATCATAAATCCTTCCTAAATTAGGGTTAGAAGTACGTAGCTGTACACTTTCAGGAAGGCCCATACTGCTGACAGAGGCGCTAGCGTATTTATAATCTTCATTATATTTCTTGTTTATTTTGGTAATTAAATTTTGAGCTTCATTAGATACAGATTTTTTTAGCACTGGTGAAGCGTTTTTCCAGTTGTTACTGTCGTAATAAAAATCATTTGTAAACATAGAACTAGGGATACCGAAAGGTGTTAATTCAGGTTTAACTACTACCGTATTCATTGTATTATATAGAAACTGCGCATATTGTTCACGAGTTACAATTTTTTTGGGTTCAAACATATTATTTCCTGTTCCAACAACAATTTTATTTTCTTGTAGTGTACTAATTGCCTTCGTAGCCCAATAATTTTTTTCAACATCTTTAAATGTAGTTATAGATGTTGCTTTTAATTGAAATGCTTGTGTTAGAACAGCTGCCAATTGCTCACGATTTAGGACCTCGTTTGGTCCGAACTTTCCATCACCATATCCGCTCATAATCCCTGCTTTTGTGATTGCTAAGATTTCTTTTTCGAACATAGTACCTTTTACATCATTAAATGGATTTTTGAAAGAAGGATCATCCACTGGTTGTAAATAAGCATATAATAATCTAGCAACTTGACCACGTGTAATAGGATCGCCAAAACCAAAAATACCATTTCCATAACCAGAAAAGATATTTCGCTCTTTTAAATCCATAATTGCTTTATAAGACCAGTGATCTGAAGGAACATCGCGAAATCCAGTCTCAGCGTGTGCATTTGTCAAAGAGGTAAATGTTGATGAAGCAAGAACAGCGCCTGCTAAAATAATTTGTTTGAATTTCATAAGTAATCTCCTAATAAGTAATTTTTTACAAATTAATTAATTGCTATATTTATAAATACAAATATAGCAATTAAAATTATAGTTTGGTTTACAAATTAAGTCAATATTTAGTGGTAATTGGATAATGAAATAGGTGTCAAAGAAATTCCGTAGTTATCCATAATCATAATGGTCAACAAAAAACATACTATATCACTGCTTATGAAGCGAATAAATAATTGAAGTAAATAGGGGAAAAGGGGATTTAATATTAAAGGTAAGCTTTTACTTTTGAGCAGATCTTCTACTTTTCATATTTGATTTATGTATGTTAAAGGAAAAGTGTTGGGGGAAGTAATGTTAAACTGTTTGAAAGTGAAAATTAAGAATACTTTAGTTGGATTATTAAATAGTGAGAAATTTAAACAAACGCATTGTTTTTTTTATACTAATTATTGAAACTGTTAGAGGTAATGATGGAAAAACAAAAACCGACTCATAAGAAGCCGGTTTTTTAATTTATTTTTTTGATGCCCTATAACCGGCAGATTTTGCGTCGGCTTCTGAACAAAACATCTCTTCAGCTTTCGTTTTATCATAGAACTGTTGACCAGGCATATGATAAATTTTCTCGCCCCTACTATTTTTATTGCCTTTGATAGTACAAGTACCATTTTGTTCTGTTACTTGATTTGTTTTGGGTTGAGTAGCAGATTCTTGTTTCTTTTGTTGCTCTTGTTGTTTCTTCAATTCTGATTGTTTTTGCTGCTCGTCACGTTGTTTCTGAAGTTCCTGCTGTTTTTTTTGTTCAGCTTCTTGTTTTTTAAGTTCTTCTTGTTTCTTTTGTTCCTCTTGTTGCTTCTGAAGATCTTGTTGTTTTTTCTCGTCTTCCTTTGATTCCTCAGATTTCTTTGTTTCTTCTTGTTTAATAGTAGTAGCGGCTTTGTCGGATTTATCGTTATCCGAGTCTTTAGCGCACGAGCCAATTAAAATAATTAATAAAATAATAATACCTAGACACCCAAAACATCCGCACCCTCTGCGCTTTTTTTCTTCTTTTTCATTAATTGCTTTTGCCATCCTAATCCCCCCCTTAAGTATTCTAAATTTCAATATACAGTATAACAGATGTTATAGGGGTTTTTTACAAAAATAATGGATATTCGATTGGTCGTAAGAAAAGAGCTAATCCTTGTATAGAATTAGCTCTTTAATATTTATTAATTCACCTTTAGCATTAATACACTAACTTGTTCAAAGATTAAACTGATTGTTTGAATTTTATGATAAAAAAGATTTGCGAAAATGGGATATAGAACACATTTTTTTGAGGATGGTGAAACGGTAAGGATTAAAGAAACAGTTAAAGTTGTTACAGTTGATCATTGGTGGTATGCAATTGGGGGATTTAAAAACGATGGAGTACTGTATAATATCGTGGAGCATCCTAGCGCATGATATGCGGAATATGATTTGGAAAATTCAATAAAATAGTGATTTGAATAAAAGAAACCCCGTTTTTCTACGGGGCTTCTAAGGGTAAGTGTCAAGCAATGACGTACTCGACTAATTAACCATATCATGAATTTTTTGGTAAAAATAGTGGAAAATGTGTCCAAATTAATGGGAGCATTATTTTAAACAAAAACGTTATTTTGTAGAAAAAATTTAAAAGAACCCACATTGGAGGGGGTGGGTCCTTTTATAAAAACTAAGCATAATAGGTATTTTCTATATATTACCAAAAATGAAGTTGGTATTCTACACGATAGTTGTTGAGAAAAGTTTTTCGCACAAAAAAGAACACTATACACAAGTGCTTTTAAAAAGGAAACCCTATTAGTGAAAGAAAACTATGTTAATAATATATATGCTCGTTTAATTAAATGGTGACAAGTTAAAAAATCATTTTGCACAACAAAGCAGCTAGCCTATGTAGCTAACTGCTCAGTTGTACAATTTTAGAAGTTGCACTGGATATAGATAAATGTTGTAACAAAAAGTTACAACTATAGTTTAAACAACTATCGAAATATTATGCAGGAAAGAAAACTAAATTAAAAATTCATTCAGCACAACAATGCAATTAGCTAACTGCTTGTTGTACAAAAAATTTATGCTTATACGTAAAAAAGGCAGGTAATTGACTAAGTTACCTGCCATGCACCAAACGAAACGGAGTAAAGAGCTCCGATTTGAAAGAGAGTGGCTCTGGGAAGCTGACTTGCAGATAGTATGTGTAAAGTAAAAAAGATTATTCGTAAATGAGAATGAAAAATTATTTTATAAGGACGGGCATTCTTTTAGTTTCAAGTCTTTCAAAGTCTACAGGACAATATGCAAACGTTATGATAGGTTCTAAAGTTTCATTTGTTAAAAAAGTGTGGTTAATTACTTGGCCGGAAGAAGAATAGAATGTAATTTTGGTTTTTGAAATAGGAGGAAGGGTTATAACTAGCGGTTGACTTGACATATTTATCAACTCCTAAATTATTTGATGCTTTAAGAATTTAAAATGTATTCAATAAATATGTATGAACTCATTTTATAAAGTTAGTACTTTGTGAATTGAGAAATTCAAAAAAATAGTTAATTTAATAAAAAAAGCAGTCAGCTTGCGCTAGGCTGCTTTGCTCCTTAATGGAGTTCTCGTGATGTAATTTAGATGAAAATACTACTTACTAGGAATAAAGCTCCTAGCAAAATTAGAGAATCAACTAAAATCAAGAACTGGTTTTTTTGTGGTTTTCGAAATTCTTTTATCAAGCTTAAAACTGCAATCATTATGAAACATATATATAACAAAATCATAATTGTTTCTGTCATAACTAACACTCCTAATATATTGATAATTTAATTATATAACGAAAAGTATATCTATGTAAGTTTTTAACAAAATCATTATTTGAATAAAGAAGGGTACCGTTAGAGCGTATGGCGCTCTTTGACCAAGAACTATATTGCATATTTGTTATAGCCCGTATAAGTATATGGAAATTGAAAATAAGGCGTGAATTAAATTTTAATAAAATTGTTATTTGGTTACAGCGTATATAAACAAGGAAGAGCCTGATATGGCTCTCAGGCTCTTCCCTCAATAGCAAAGAGTAAGTCTTTTAAGTACTCCTTGTTCATATAGTAAAAGATTGTTAACGAAAATCCAAGGCTCTTTATATTGAGAAATAAAGAAGAATTATTATAAAGAATCTCATCTTTTTTCGTAAATAAAAGAGCAGCAAGCAAAAGCTAACTGCTCAATACAAGGAGATACAAAGAAAACTACTTCGAATGAGTTATGGCATACAGCCTATATACAGTATTGACGGGAAATTTATTTTAAATCCAATTTACTTAAAGTAAATATCCCTATAGATATAATGGCTGCGCCTACTGCAGAACCTATCCAGTCTCTCAAGCTTAATGTATTTAAAGGTGTATCTGTTAGATCCATAATTAAAAAGATAGCAAAAATTAATATACCGAATGCTAAGCTTCCCCAAAATGTTTGTAACGATTTAATAATCTTCTTTCGGAATTTGTTCATTAAAATCATCCTTACTAATACTTTTTATTTTTATAAATAAATTATTGCATGTGTAAAAATTGAAAGTACGAAATATGCACTATTGCATATTGGAACTCAAAAAAATGATCCATTCATAAGTAAATAGATTGAACGGAGGGGAACCGTATCGTATAAATCAAAAGGAAATTAGTATTATGTATGATTGTATCTTTACTTATGTTGGAAAGCTTAAAAAGAAGTGGGAAAGTGAGAAGAAATGGAAAGGACCAACTGATATGAGAGAAATAAAAAAATACTAGGATTTTTCCTAGCATTCAATGTAATTAGTTTTTACTATGATTTGAATATGAAGAGAATGAGTATAAAAAGATATGTATTTAATAGAAAAACAGCAGGATAACACCCCTTTTAATTAAATGGGGTGTGGAAAATTATAAAATATGTTAACAAAATAAAAGTTAGGGTAATTTTGAATCCATCCTTTTTTAAGTCAGAAGTTAAGAATTGTTGATTTGTATGAAAGTTTTTCATTAATTCTACAAAGAAAAACATAGAAATAAAGATTTGTACCAATATTAAGATGGGAGACATAGTTGATAGTATGGAGGATAGATCATTAAGTGGTGTAACTTGCTTATTCTCTATTGAGCTTGCGAGCAAGTTTCCCAACTCAATTTGTAATGAGATCTCGGCTATATTATAAGTTAAAAATATTGTCGCAATACAAAAAAGAATTTGTATGGGTGTACTAATAAATTTAAAAGGCCTTTGTAACAATGAATACTTAATAATAAAAAGTATGGCATACAAAATGATGAATGCATAAATAAACAAACCAAACGTTTGCACTCCATTAGATATAACTCGTGCAATAATAGAAAGCATAGTTTCTCTTTCGTTAAAAGAGATTAATGGAGAGTTTTGAATAATAGACAAATTATTATATAGAGAATGAGCTATAAATGCACAAAAAAATAAAGCAATTAAAGAAGGAATGAAATTTAGTACTTGCTTAATTTTTTTGTCGGTAGATGAAATCTTATAGTCTATTATTTCAAAAGTGTCTTCTGAATCTCGATGTGTGGCCTTTTGTTTAGCGTGCTTATAAGATTTATATGTAAAATATACGCCGATTCCTGTAATAACTTGACTAAAAACAAACTGAAATAATTCTAATGACATGCAATTGCTCCTTTCTATAAAATCATAGGGGAATTATAACATATTTTTACATAAATTGAGGGGTGACGTCATAAAAAATGAGGAATGAAAGTATTCATAATTATAGACCGCAATGATGTGTTGCTTGTAGTTGGTGTAGATGAAAATGTAGTAAAAGAATATCATTTTCATAATTATGGGATAGATAGTGATGAAGAGGATTCAGAACTAGAAGAGTTCAGTAAGGGAGGTTTTTTCTTGCAAGAGAATAAATTGGGTTAAGAGTATACGATTAATTTTGAAAGAATTAAAGAATTTAATAAGTTTTCATGCAGTGTTGAATCTAATTTTGAATGGAAATTTCCTTTTTTCATAAATAAAATAAGCAGCTAGCAAAAGCTAACTGCTTATTTCCGAGGTTCACTGTGAAACAGAATACTAATTTTTTAAAAATTAGTAGGACTTAGCTTAATAAAGATACCACCAAATAAGATTTTTATTAGTCCATCTATAACAAAAAAGATATCTAGACTTACATTAGTAATAATTAATCCTATGAACGCATTAATTACCAAACTAATTGATAAAAAGATCATTAATTTTCCGTGTAATGGAATAAAAGCTAAAAAATGAACACCTACAGCTAAAAGAATTAATAACCAGCAAATTCTATAGTCATCGGAAAAGAAATGGAAAATAAGAAAAACTAAAATGGCCAATAGAATGATTGAAGAATTAGACCACTTTTTTTGTTCTGGTGTTCCAGGACCAACTGCTAACTTTTTCCTAGTTTTAGAGTTTAATTGCCAAATCATGCCCAATATGTAAACGATGATAAAAGGCCATACATTTGGATACCCGTTATATTTTATTAAAAGTAAAAACATTGCTATACCGGCAATTATTAGCCAAATCCCATTAATCTTTTGTCTAGGGTATTTGTAGGTTTGTGTTTCCATGTTGTATTCTCCTTCTACGAACAGTCATTAAATATGTTTTTTTCAGAACCTCTATGTAGTCAAGCGAAATACCTAGAACATCATAACAAATATAGCTGACTGTGTTTGTCAAATTTTGTTGGATATTTTAGAAAAATAGTATTGCAGAGAAAAACAGTATTTTTTATAGAGGAACACAATGATTTTGGAAAGGTTATTATACAGAACTTATTAAGAGAATGTAGGAATTAATAAAACTTAACAAAATAGTTATTTCATTGTAAGTAAAAAGAGCACACATATAAGCATGCTCTTCGATAAGAAAGGTAGATCTCTATGAGCGGAGAGACTACATAAAATATCGTATGTTGGTTTCATTTAAATGTGAAGAAAAAATCAACAAAATGTCAACGAAAAATCAACAAAAACGCTATTTTAAATAAAAGAATAGCTAGTGAAATCTAACTGCTCAGTTTTTTGAAAAATAAGAATTAGAACTTGTTTTATTAATGCTTTACATCTATCAACGAAATTGCTTTATAGAGGTTAATAAAGTTTTATGAATACGCAATAATGTTTGAACATCATCTTCTTGAAGCTGCTGTAATGCTAGGGACATCGCTTTGTAGGAAGTAGAGTTTTCAATAGATTTTTTCGATGCCTCCTGTCCTTTGGGTGTTACTTTTAATTTTATTTCTCTACGATCTTCATCTGATTGTTTTCGTTCGATGAACTCTAGATTAACTAAATCATCTACATTTACACTCACTGTACTTTTAGGAATTGAAAGACGTTCTGAAATCTCTTTAAGAGTGATATTAGGAATTGCATAAATTGTATTTAAAATACCCATTTGTTGTACTGTTAATCCTAAACTCGAGGCGTTTTGATGTGTGAACTTTATAATTTCTTTGTTAATTGTTACAAATGACTGGACAACTTCTCCCGCTTGTTTGAAACTAGGATCTTTTAAGTTCATTATATTCAGTTCCTTTCTTTCTTTTTTAGTTTAGACTAACACAAAATAGTTCATTGTTGAACTATCTATCTTTAAACTAATTCAGAAAAGAAAACAATATATATATTATTAATAGTAAACTTAATAAAAATTTCATTTTGTATAAAAAAGGAATGGATATGTGTTCTTATTGGGAAGACGCAGTTACAGATTTCTTTAAGAAGCAAGAGCAGGAACGAAATAAAAGAGCAGCTAGCAAAAACTAGCTGCTCGGCTGGTTCTCAAAAAAGGAGAAAGGAGAAAGGTTAGAGACTGTAGTAAATGAGTTATGGCCATCGCCTAAGCGATATTTTTGAAGAAATATTAAGTGATATTTTAGCTAACCTAAAAAGAGCACCTTTAAAAAGTGCTCTTTAAGGGAAAAGTTAGATATTAAAAAGAAAATTAGGGTTTTATGCTTCGAGATAATATATGATCATTCCATCAAAATGTGACGATGAATCACAAAAGAACAGTTAACAAATGTTAACTGCCCGTTCTAAAGTTGACAATCTAGATGCATAAATGTAGTATGGCCAAGAATAGAGATAGCCATTCAAGTAAGTAAATTGAACGGCGGGAAATCGTTTCGTATGAATTAATTGCCAATTTTGAAGACATCGATGGAATGGGAATGCAGGGGGTGCTTTTTTTCTTTGTAATATAGCAATTACACATTAAACGTGAATCTGAACAAAATGGGCATTTGAATAGATAATTTTCCTTAAAACAACCTTAATTAAAACATTAATTTTCTAGATACCCTAAATCAAGTTTATTTACCGTTACGTTCATAGGAATCCTGAGTGGTTCAATGGAAATGGTGATGTGAATGAATACAATAATAAGCAGTCAAGGCCAGACGCAGATGAGGCATCGAATGAAAATGTGTTCAAAAATGAATATCCAAAGCAATATAAAGATTTTGAAGGGGGGAACAAGTGAAAGTAGCGGATCAGCTGTTTTTTTATTTAATAAAAATCATTTTAAACATTTCTTATAGCATCGAATACTTATGTAAATATGGAAAACAGATTTAATTCTTGGAATGAGGGTATCGATGTGGATATAACACATATTATGGCGAGAATAGTGGTGAATGGGAAAGATCTTCCGTTTACTTCAGTTAGAACCTCTGCGTGGATTAATGGACCTGCAAATGATTTAATTGTTACGACAAAGCAAAGAGTAAATGAGCTTTATCGGTTTATGTGGTCACGGGTGCCAGTTATGCTAACAATGTATTTCCTTCAGGGTGCTGATGTGGTGAGATTTGCTAGGGTTGCTGGAGTTGATGAAAGTGTAACGGGAGAATATATATATCATTTTATTTGGTGATAAGACAAACTTTAAGTAGCCTAACAGCTGCTTTTTTATTTTGAATAGAAAAAAGGAACCTGTAATGGCTCCTTTTCATCATGCTATCTTGTACTTATTAATTTTTCGCTTAACATCCATAAAAGCTAGTAGTGCTGCAATAGCGCAAACACCTTTAAACCAAAGAAATTCAGAAGAAACTAGTCCGCCAAAGAAAGCAATCGAGTGTACAAAACAAGTAATACCAAATAACCAAAGCATGAATTGTAATTCCTTTGAGGAATACTTATAGTTTTTAAATCTTTCCCACATATGTATCAACTCCTATTGTTATGAAGTTCTGTAGTTTTTCTTTTTAAAATCGCGCATGTTGAGGATAAAGAATAAAAGGAAGATAAAAGCTGCGATACCATTAATCCAGTAGTATGTGCCCCCTGTTGTGAAGCCGTTATAGAAGGAATAGACATTCCAAATTGTAAGAAGTATTGAACAAACAGTAGAGATTATTAATGAGCTAAAACTTCTCATGATTTTCACCTCGATTCAAAATGTTAGAACTTATTTATAATTCTACATTTAGATAAATAGATTTTCAAGAAGAATGAAAAAGAACCCGATGAAGTTAGGGTCCTTTCGTAAGTGATGATGTATTCTCGGCTTGGGAACTGAGAAAATACAAAAATATAATACATTGAGATTTAGAGAATTGCAACACTAAATTAGGGATTACCGCAAGGGGTGAATATGGTTAGGCAACGAAGCCTAAATTGTAAAGTGAATAATTTGTTACTATATTTAAATGTTTACAAAAAATAACCATTTTCTTCAGATTTTAAGAAGGTTTTACAAAAAAATACATAGAAGTATAATATATGATAATGAAATGAGTCGAATTTTCATCATGACTGATATCCATAATATGTTCATTTCAATTTACATGAATTACATAAAGAGGAGAGCGATTATGAAAATGAAAATTAGTACGGCAGTCGTAGGTTTATCTGTTTTAGGATTTGGAATTTTTGGTTTTACTCATGGAAATGGTGGAGGGGTTGTTCAAGCGGCTTCAGTAGGAGATGGTGGAGGAGCGCCTGCATATGCACATGGACATACAGGGGGAGCACCGTTCTATACTCATGGGCATACGGGAGCACCAGTTTATGGATATGGATACTATCCAGCACCTTCTTTTAATGTAGGAGACACTCCGGCGCCTAAGTTAGAAGCTCATGGAGATTATGGAGGAGCACCAGCTTATACTCATGGGCATTTCCCTGCACCGAAGTTAGAATCGGATGGACATACAGGAGGGGCACCTGCTTACAATAAGGGAGATACACCTGCACCCAAGTTAGAATCACATGGAGATCATGGAGGAGCACCAGCTAATACAGAGCCTGGTGGGGGAATTTAACTAATACTAATATAAAAGTTGTAAGTTTATATATAAGAAAAAAGACTTTGTAGTTTACAAGGTCTTTTTTCTTTGTAAAAAAGTTATTCAAAGAGGAAAATAACCGAATTTCTTCCTAGTTGTATAGAAAGCGGTGGGTAATATGAAGTGAAGCAAAAAAACGAGTTAGCTCAAGAAGATTACACGCAAGGTATGAAGTACACGGAACTGGCTGAGAAATACGAGATTAGTATTAATATACTGTTAAGTCTTGGAGAAAAAGGCATGATTGGAATTGAAAAGGGGTGCACCCAGATGTCTAAAGATGAAAGAACGAATCGTTTGGAATTAACATTGCAAACTGATCAATCTATTCTAGGCTTTGTTACAGGGAGGGTACGATGGGAAGAAGAAAGTTCTTAAAATTAAAAAAATCCCAAAAGATAAGGCTGAAAAAATTAAAAAAGGTGATAAATTTGTTACATCTAGTCTAAGTGCAAAGATAATATCTGGTATTGAAGCAGCAGAAGTGGTGGACCAAGAGTCAGATGAATATGGATTTAATCAAATCATTTATTAGAGCAAAAAATAATTTATAAGTGCTAACAATTATGTAGAATAGGCATAAATAATCGCTAATATGTCGTCTTTGAAAATAGCTGTAATTAATTAAATCACACTTATACGAAATGCTCATAATATTATTAGTGATATCAATCATAATGTCTAGAATTGTGTAGTATTCAATTGAGAAATCATCAATTTAAATAGGACGCAAGTAAGTTAATTGGATTAAAATTAAAGCAACAAATCAATGGAATTAATAATAAAGCTGGATAAAATCAAGTTTTATGTATTAAAAGAGGCAAAACTGCCTCTTTTTTTATTTTTAACAAAATACGGATTTTGTATGGAATTTCCTCCAATGAATTCACCATGAATAGGGTTGTCTCATATCATGTAAGGATTGCTTTATTACGATTATAAAAGGGTGTGAACGTATTGGAAGATGTTTATGCAAAAATTGACAGTCTAAAAGCAGAACAAAAAGAAATTATGCGAGATATTCGTAATTTAGAAACTCGCACAACAATTAATGAGAAAGACATAGCTACAATTAATAAGCAATTAGAAAAGATTAGCATGAATACAACTTGGATTTTACGAATTATTATTAGTGCAATCACTATGTCGGTTTTGGGTTTAATATTAAAAGGGATGATTTAAAATTTAAAAATAAAAGTACTTATGGAGAGGGGGACAAGTGTCTCTCTTTATTTTTATCGTTTTAGCCAAGGAGGTTCCTTTAGAACATGGCATAAGTGATCTGTAAGATTAAATGGGAGACAGTAGTCATTGCTTATCGATAGTAACGTAGACGTATTTAATTTAAAAGGGAACCAATGCAACAATACAAATAATAATTTGTATGCGAGCTTAAAAAATCCCAAGATGACCCTGGAGAGGAGGGGGCTTGGGATTTTTCATTTTATTTTGCTAACTTGATGTCGATATGACGTAACCTTCAGTATTAAAAAATTTAAAAAAGTCCCTCAATAATGTTAAAGGGACTTTACTCGCGCAAATGATCTGTAAATCAATTTATCTTTGATATACAGATCATTTGTATGATAATATTTATAAAGAATTGCTAAATCATGAAATTACATAAATGCTTTTAGAAGTTCTTGAATTAATGGTATTGCTCCACCTATAAATTTTAAAACTGCCATTGCGATTTCCATATTATTCTCTCCTCTGTTTTCGTATTAAGATGTGGTAAATCTTTATAACCCTATTATAGTAAGCGCTTACATTTATAACAATACATTTTTGTATGCAATATTGCATATTTATACGTTTAGACAAAACTTATACCTCTATTAGTCATTTTTTAATGGTACTATAGCGAGGTGAGAGTCTTTAAGGGTTCTCCCTAATAGGAGGAAATATGGAAAGAGTGCAAGTGATTTACAGTAATCCCAAAATTAAAAGTTGGGCTAAACAGGTATTAGCTGTAGGAGGAATATTAGGGTTTTGCTACTTGGTGTTATATGTTTTTAGTTTCTTAGTTATTATGTAAATATTATATAACTAAAATAGTAGAGTCTTGCCTAGATGGGTAAGACTTTTTTGTTGTTATATTTGAGAACACTAACTCCTATCATTGAAAGTAAATAAACCTCTATTTAAAAGTTTCTATTTATATTGAAAACACAATTGTATTGATAAAAAATGTGTGTTTATTAGATACATCTTAAAAAGAGAAGCATAAGTTATATGACGTTTTGGTGGGATTTTTTTATCTTTGAAAAGAATTTAAATCTTACAAATAGATTTGATCCCTTTCTGTATACCGTAATTTCTATATTACCATATGAATATAATATACTGAAAATAATTTAAAAGCAAGAATATTAGTAGGGGGCTACCACATGTCCATCAACTTAAGACTTTAAAGTAGCCCCTAAACGAATAATTTTTTTAAAATTGATTGATAGTAAATAAAAAAGGTTGGCAAATCCCTAACTAAAGAAATTTCTTCAGGTAAGCAAATCAATAATAAATCAAAAGGTTCTTTACAAAATTTATTAGTCTATGGACAATCATACGGATTGGGATTTTATCAGTTATTCCTAAATAAACATTGGATATTTCTTATATTTGTCCAGACTGAAAAGAGCTCATTAAAAACACCATAATTCGTGCGCTTCTTTATATATTTGTACCACAATTATTTTTTGTATGTGATTAAAACTAGTTTTTAAGAAGCATATGTTTTAGCAACTGCAGAAATTCTTTATCACTATTATCATCTTTCATATAATCCTGTTCATAGTTAAAAATCATTCGCACTAACATAAAAGCTGTTAGCGGTAATGGTACCTTATGAAAAGTCCCTTGCTGATAACCTTTTTCAAGCAAATTACTTATCATTATAATTGCTTCTTCTTCAGATTTTTTAAAACAAGCTATAATTTCAGGTGAATGGTACTCTTTATATTCTTGAAAGAGTGTAGAAACAAATGGGTCTTGATGATATTCTAGGCTGATGTAATGAAGGATTTTTTCTATTCGAAGTAAAACATCCTTTTCCGCTTTATATAAATCAAATAATTGTGAGCGTTTAAGTTGAATATGACGCATATAGCAGTCACATAATATTTCAGTTTTATCTGTATAGTAATAATAAATAGTACCTTTACCAACTTTAGCTTTCTTTGCAATTTCATCAACCGTCGTGTTACGGACACCACGCGTAGAGAACAGTATTGTGGCAGATTGAATGATTTTCATCTTTTTATTCTCTTTTTCTAATTTGATCATTGTCTACACCCTATCCTTGATATATTTAGCGAAGTTTTCGGTCTTTACATACTGTATCAGTTCATTTGTAATTTTGTAACTCTTAATAGAAATTCCACTATTTGTTTCTTATAGAATAACATACATCATTCTTATTTCTAGTATATAACTATAATAGAATGCAACTTTCTAATTTAGGGATAAAATGAAAATGTGAAGTAATAATTTTTAATCGGACGATGAGAATTCAAATGAAAGGGGGCAGTTACTTCTTTCTCGATTGAATTGTTTGATTTTTTATTCAATTCATTTTATTATATAAATATGACTAAAAGATGTTTTTAGTCGGATTTTTTTACGGAAAACCGACTGGTATTTGATTCTGGTCGGTTTCTATACTATTTGAGAGAAGGTAGACACTATGTGTGGAATTGCAGGGTGGATAGACTGGACTAAAGACTTGACTAATGAACAAGAAACGTTAAAAAAAATGACAGATGCTATCATTCACCGAGGACCTGATGCAGAGGGGCATTGGTTTTCAAAACGAGCGGCATTAGGTCATCGACGTCTCATCGTCATTGATCCTGAAGGTGGCCTTCAACCTATGCTGTATAAAGTTGGAAATGATACGATTGGTCTTACGTTCAATGGAGAAATTTATAACTATCAAGAATTACGTAAAGAACTTGAGGAGAAAGGTCATGAATTTCAGACAAAGTCTGATACAGAGGTATTACTACATGCCTATTTAGAATGGCAAGAAGATTGTGTTCAACACTTAAATGGGATTTTTGCTTTTGGTATTTGGGATGAAAGATTTGGGAAATTGATGCTTGGTCGTGATCATCTAGGTGTGAAGCCTTTATTTTTCGCTCAAAGAGGGAGTGCAATTCTCTTTGGTTCAGAGTTAAAAGTTTTACTTTCGCACCCACTTGTAGATGCAGAAGTAGATAAAGAAGGACTTTCTGAGATATTTTGTCTTGGACCAACACGTACCCCAGGTCATGCGATTTTCAAAGATATACACGAAGTGCGTGCTGGCCATTATATGACGTTTACCTCTAATGGCTCGAATACGACACAGTATTGGAAACTTGAAAGTAAAAACCATATAGATGATATTGATATGACAGTGGAGACTATCCGCTCCATTTTACAAGATACAGTTAAACGTCAGTTAATTGCTGATAGACCAGTGGTATCTATGCTTTCCGGAGGTTTGGATTCAAGTGGTCTAACAGGTTTAGCAGGAAACGAATTTGGGAATAAAGGGGAACATCTTCATACATATTCCCTGAATTTCATCAATGATGAAAAAGACTTTGAGCAAGACTTCCTTCGTTTTGATCGAGATGAACCTTGGGTGAAACGTGTGGCTGAATATGTAGGAACAAAGCATCACTCTATAGAGTTGGGATCAGATAGTTTAATAGAGCATTTATTAATTCCAATGCGAGCACGTGATCTACCTGGAGTTGGAGAACTAGAAACATCACTTTATTTGCTATTTAAGGAAATGAAAAAAGAAGCAACAGTTGCACTTTCAGGCGAATCCGCAGATGAAGTGTTCTCAGGATATCCATGGTTCCATCAAGAGCAGTTTTTAGATGCAGAGATATTCCCTTGGGCTGTTAATTTATGGTATAGTACAGAAATTTTATCAGAGGATCTTAAAGCGAAGATTAGCCCTGAAAAATATCAAAAACAAAAATTTGAAGATGCGGTTGCTGAGGTTCCTTTTTTAGAAGGTGAAAGTGATCTGCAAATGAAGCAACGTCAAATGTCTTACATGTTTATTACACGTTTCTTGCCATTTATGCTAGAACGAAAAGATCGTACAAGTATGATGAATGGCTTTGAAGTACGAGTTCCATTTTGCGATTACCGGCTTGTAGAATACTTATGGAATGTTCCATTCGAAATGAAAAGCATAGACAATATTGAAAAAGGTATTTTACGTCGAGCTTTTGAAAATGTACTTCCAGAGGATGTACGTTATCGCAAAAAAAGTGCATATCCAAGCACAAAGGATGCCTCTTATCTACAAGGTATTAGTGATTGGATGTTACATGTGTTGAACGATCCTCAATCACCTATTTTGCCATTAATTAATGTAGAAAGAGTCCGTGCTATTGCAGAAGGAAAAGACGAAGTAATTTCAGGTAATGATGCACGAGGTATAATAGATTATTTACTTCAAGTTAATAGTTGGCTTCAGGAATATAAGATTAAATTAGTATGGTAGATTTGACATTCCCACCCCTAAAGGGGCAAGCTGACTAACGTCAGTGGGATTCTTGCTACCAAAGGCAAAGTCCATTTCTGGTATCGCTGACGTGCAAGATTGCGGTGTGTCATCACCACTCCCACAACAGACCATATAGGTTTCGTGGGCTACGTTACTGTGACCATACCGTACAGGTTGTTGGTTCTCAAATGTTTTAACGTCTTGTTCTTGACGACTTAACACATTTTACGGAGTAGAAGAATTGGCTACTCCAACCTCACATGTATTCTGCTTTCAGAGAACAGTTGTTTTAGAGTCTTTTGCATGACTATAAATGAAGTATATCATGTTTTGCTATGCAAAAACGATACTTTCATCCCATGCCTAAAGGCGGACTAAAGTCCTACATGGGCTTTCCCATATCGCAAAAGCTGTAATTTTCAAATAAAGAGAATAGCTGAAACATCAATGACCTAAGTGAACCGCATCTCCAATGTATTAGATAGTTATCTAACATTTGGAGATGCGGTTTTATTATTTTGATTTGCAATAACGCTAATCAGTTAGTAAATTAGAATTGAATAAGGGACATGGAAAGAACTAGGGGGAATAATATGAATTGGAGGTCCCACGTAAAGGAGAATATGATGAACCTTTTAATTAGAGAATTAGAAGTAGATGATTTAGACAATTTACCGGAGATCGATGGTAGTTTTATAGTAAATTCTCGGTTGATTTTTTCTCTTTCAAAAATAAATAAGCAAATAGAATATACAGTAGAAGACGTTCCAAGTTATGAGAAAAGTTATTTACAAGACCAATATGATGATGAACTAGCATACACTGAGTATATAAATAAGCCTGAACAAGTAATTTACATAGCAATTTTACATGACCAAATTATAGGAGTAATGGTATTGAAAAAGAATTGGAATCACTATGCTTACATAGAAGATATAAAGGTGGATAAAAAATATCGTTCACTTGGAGTTGGTAGGAGGTTAATTGAGCAAGCAACGCAGTGGGCAAAAGAAAGCAATATGCCAGGTATAATGCTTGAAACACAAAATAATAATGTAGCAGCATGTAGGTTCTATGAAAAATGTGGGTTTGTAATAGGTGGATTGGATTTTTTAGTATATAAAGGGATACATGAAGAAAGCGATGAAGTTGCAATGTATTGGTATTTGCATTTTAAATGAAAGTAAACCATAACTCGAATATATAAATTCCTCGCTGTTATATTCGGGACAAGCAAATAATTAAAAGAAAAAGGAGATTTCTTTCCGAGAGTAGGGGGCATCTTTGATCTTGCTACCGATAATCAAATGATATGTTAATTAGATTTTGATATTGTATGCATCGTCTTTTCTTCAATTAAATAAAAAATACATCCTTATAGGGATGTATTTTTTATTTAATAATAATGTTATAAATTATTCTACATGAACCGATATACTTTTAGATAATACTTGCATTGAGAAAGGAACTCTAGCTTCAAAAGCTATAGTGTTTGTTGAATTTGGTGTGTTTGAGAAGATGTACGAATCTTTGATACGTAATCTAAATGTTTTTTCAGATCCGAATGGACCAGTATAAGAACTGACTTCGTCTAAAGAACTTCCTGCATATCTAACACCATTAATAGTTAAAGCTTCTGAATATGAATCCGGTGTACCTACTTCACTAACTTTCACATAAAGATAATCGCCTTTAAGAACAGGAATAGATAAGTAAGAACTTGCACTATACATTTTGTTATTATCGCCTACAGCACTAATGCTAACACTTCGTAGTGGAGAAGAATCCGCCTTTGAAATAGTTGGTAAAAATGCTAGTGTAAGTGCAAAACACATAGCTAACATGCCCATAAATTTTTTCATATTAACAACTCCTGAGGTATTTATTTAACATCCTGTATTTTACAGGTTAAAAATGTAAATTTCAATATCGTTATATAAAGAATAATTATGTAATTATGCATATTTAATATAAAGTACACAAAAACTCGGATACATAAATCCCTTGGGGTTACATTAGGGTTACGAAAATAACTAAAAGAAAAAGGCGTCTACAGAAAAAATTTCTATTCTTATATTTGTAGGATAGTTTTAGATAAAAAAAATAAAGAGTTTAGTAATATATATATGTCTTAATGTAAAATATATATTGCATATATTTTGTTAATAATTTAATATATAGAATATAAGATATTATGGTATGAAGTTAACTTTACAAATGAGGTTTATTTAATGTTTGTAAGTAAAGAGAAAATGGGAAGAGTTAAAAAGGTCTAACTCAACAGGAGTTGGCCGATGTTGTAAACGTTACGCGACGAACCAGTAGCCTTATTGAAAGCAATAAGTGTAACCCTTCTTTAAAGCTTTGTATGCATATAGCTAAAACAATAGATAAGAATTTAGATAAATTATTTTGGGAGGAACTCTAAAATGGAAAAACTAAAAAAATGGTTTTCACTCAGTACACACTCAGATGAAAGAATTCAACAAATCGAAATGAAAATTTGGGCGCAATCTGGAATTATTGTCCTACTTTTAGCTTTTATAGATGTTGTAATAAGGGGAGCATATCTACACCACCCATTCCTAGAATGGATTGCTTCATTAGCTATTATAATTTGTTATATGATTTTCTTCTTTATTAAATCTATTCTAACTGGTGTTTATGAAACAGATATTAATAATAAAGAGCAATTAAAAGAAAAATTAAAAGAAAAAATGAGTAATACCTTTATTTTTTCTTTTGTCGCAATAGGTGCTACTACATACAAATATTACTTCCCTGAAGATTTGGGTGGATGGTTAGCAGCAATAGCAAAATTCATTATACTTTTCGTTTTCCTATTTGGTATTCAATATCTTATTACAGTAATAGCTTGGAAGAGATCAAATAAAATTTAAAACATATAGACAAAAAAGCTTATCCTATAGTACTTAATGATAAGCTTTTTTATTATTTTTTTCATTATTTTTCTGCTATTGTGTACTTGCTTCTCTTAGGTTGATAGTGATGTGGCCCTCCCAAATCGTGCTCTTAAAAACAGTAAATCTAATATCTAGTATTATATCTGTATCCACAATTTAATTGATAAACAAAACACAGAATATTCAAATAATAAAATTGTAAATATCTTGAAACCGCTGTTTTAAAGGTAATAATCGTTGAATTTCATTATTTTTCCGCTTTCTGTAGGGTATATATTTTTATAGCTTTATGTATTAAGAAAGAGTTGTGCTAGAAAATACCGGTAAAAAAGCATAAATAAGGAAAAAGGGATGGGATTAAAAATGAAGACTATGTTAAGGAATATTGTATCAATGGCTCTCGTGCTAGCTTTGTTTACAACTTCTTTCGCTGGAATCTCCAAAGCTCAAGAGATCAATAGTGAAGAAGAAAAATTAGTACAAGAAGTAGCTGCACAATTGAAATTTGTTGTTGAAGAAGCTTCAGTTAGAGATAAACATGGAAGAGTAGTAGATATTGATATCGATATGATAGAAAACAAATATGGTAAAACTGAAGAATTAGAACAATTGAGACAAGAAATCCAACGTGTAAATACACCACCTGGCTATGAAGATCCATTCAAACAAGAAACAGAAGCTGTAGATAACTGTATAGAAAGAAAACTTATTGCAAATTATGTAGAATTTCTATCAGTAGGTTTTTTAGGTTCTATTATTGCTAATATTACTAACAAAGAATATGAATTAGCGGCTAGAAAAATGATTAGATTAGGCGTCAAAGGTAATTTAGTTAGTTTAGCTGGTCAACTTGCTTGGTATCTAGGTACATGTATATATGAAGAAGAAGGATGGACTGGAAAAACTTGGTGATTGATAAAAAACAACCTCTTATCTTCTAGAGGTTGTTTTTTTTGAAGAAAATAACCACATCATAATTTCAAAAAACGCTACTATAAATAGTGTTTTTATAAGGTTTTCAAACCAATTGAAATGATTATGATTAGCATAGTTAAAAGCTATCAATACAATATACAGTAGGACTATAAAAATTAACGGTCTCTTATTAGTGAAACTCAAATTATTCACCCCTTAAATACTTACTTAAGAAAGTTACCTTAATACTATGTTAACCCAAAGTGCAATCATTTTCGATGATTTTCTATATTTCTCCACATTTGTAACAGGAACCCTTTTTCGAAAACGCGTTCTCATAATAAATTCTCTTTGAAAAAACGTCGAAATTTGTCATCAGAATGCCCCCTATATATGAGAGGCCGAAACCAGTTCCTGCTGATGAGAGATTGAGTGAACGTATAACGTTGTTCTTCCTTATTCGCAGGATGTTTTAATTAGCATGCAAATAAGAGGTAACGAGCCTTATTCTGTATGTATTTCTTGATTTCATTCGTAATTGAAATAGTCTTCAAAACTTCATTAATTTAAAGGGTCTAAGCAGAGGAAAGCTTCTGTTCTCCTTTAAGTTGATACCTGTGCCTACTAATAGGGTGTCAATTTAAAGGGGTACGGAAATATCCCGATATAAAATTTGAAAATTCCTGGGAGAACTTTTGCTTCTCTCATAGCCACTGACGTTAGGCGCGTAGTCATATTTTAAAAATGTAAGGGTGCAGTAGCTATGAGAGAAATAGAAATTCTAAATATATATTAGAATTTATTTTCTTGCATTGAGAAAATGAGTTCCTAATATTCACAATAATTAAATAAAATTTTCTATATATTATAAATATTTACAATTATGTAAACTTTGTTACAGTTAAGGTGTGAGTTATAAAACTATTAAAGGGGGAATTTTTATGTTCAAGAAATTAGTAGTGGGAGCATTAGCAACTGGTTTTGTATTAACAGGGGGTATGGGAGCCTCAGCTGCAACATCTACAGTTGATCATACTAATAAAAAACTTGATTCACCACAGTTTTCATCTTATGACATGTATGAATATCATACTAGTTGTCCTAGGCTTACTAGTAATGCTCCCTATAGAATGTCAATGATAAATGAAAATGGGATTTTCGCTAACTCTTTTACTGATCGAGAAACAGGAATCACTTGGTACTTTAAAGGAACTGGGGCTCATAAGTCCATTGGATGCTACGAGGGAAAAACGAAATAATCAAAGATACCTCTATAAAGGAAGTACACCAAGAAAGGTATTAATTAAAGAATAGCATCCGTAATGGGTGCTTTTTCTTTGCTATATAGAAATTACACAATAATGAACAAATTTAACACCTAAAAAGAAATTGGGTATAAGCACATTTATTCTTAGAGATACATATTATATATCATGAAAAACTTCTTTGTTTTTCAAATAACGGACAGAATGATGTGAACGAAACTCGCAGCAATAGTACATAAAAAGTTCGCCTTAATTGGTGAACTTTTTATTTTGGACCAATTGGACATTGGTAAAGGAAATAAGAGGTGACTTTAACACTAGATGTCTTGTTTGTCGTTAAGGAAAGGTCAGTGCAAAAGTGTTGCATTTTGCAAAACAAACTCAACAAAAACCAAATAATGTAAAAGAGATGTGAAAATCACTTAATGTAACACATTATATAATAAAGATACATTTAATGTAACATAACGTATGGAGGGCTAAGGAATGAAGATTGTGCAGCAAATTTGAGATAAGAAAAAACTAGAAGAAGTGAAAGAGGTTTTACGTTGTCAATCTTATCGTGATTTATTTTTATTAGAAAAGGGAATCAATACAGATTTAAGAATTAGTGGCTTATTAAAGTTACATGTAAATAATGTGAAAGAAAGCTACATCTAATATTAAACCCAATACATTTATGGAAATAGTAAATAATAGAGTCATGTTACGATTAATGCATGTAAATGATGTCGAAAATTTATTTACCACTGTGGAAGAAAATAAGGAAATATGGAAGTGTTTAACAGTTAAAATGGATAGCTATCAAGATATGGAGCAGTATGTTCAAGTAGCAATAAAAGGTTTTGAAGGGGAAACTGATTTACCATTTGTTGTTGTAGATCAGAAAACGAATGAAATTGTAGGCAGTACACGTTTGTACAGTATTTCAAATGATAACAAAACGGTTGAACTTGGGCAAACGTGGTATCACCCCAGTGTACATCGTACAAGTATAAATACTGAGTGTAAGTATATGTTATTGCAATATGCTTTTGAAGAATTACATATGTTACGTGTGCAAATAAAAACGGATTTACGAAATGAAAAAGCTCAGCGCGCAATTGAAAGGCTTGGTGCTGTAAAAAAAGGTGTATTGCGAAACGAGAGACAACTGCCAAATGGTTATGTAAGGGATGCAGTTGTATATAGTATTATTGCAAGCGAATGGTTGGTTATATAAGAACAAATATTACAAAAACTAGCTGTATATAAATAAAGAGAAAATATATAATGCTTCTATATTATTAATGTTTTTATCTACTTTTTGTTTTATGTACAAAAGGCTATTGAAAAGGGTTCTGATATGAATATCAAACCCTTTTCAATAGGTATACTTATTTCACTGCCTCTTTTAATTCTTTTCCAGCCTTAAAAGCAGGTGCTTTTGAAGCCGCGATTTGCATTTCTTCACCTGTTTGTGGGTTACGTCCTGTACGTGCAGATCTTTCACGTACTTCAAATGTACCAAAACCAAGAATCTGTACTTTTTCTCCATTTGCTAACGCATTTGTTATTGTATCTAATAACGCTTGTGTTGCTGCAGCAGCATCTTTTTGTGTAAGTTCAGCTTTTTCTGCTACTACTTTTGTTAATTCTGTTTTATTCATTTTCTGCACCTCTGCATATGTAATTAGGTGATTATTATAACGTGTGATTACTTATGATGCAATTATACTGTGCATAGGAAAAGCCATAGCAAGAGCTAGGGGGGCAATTGCTGTGTAAAAGGCACAAGGAGTATATTAATTATCGCGCTAAATTCTGTTCATATTTCTTTACTTCTTCCAAAGTTTTAAATATTAACACATCAAAAACTCCTTTTTCATTCCCACATACAACAACAAAACCATCCGTTGCTTCCAGAACTCTACCGACGCCACCATCTGTAAGCGTAATACTGGTGAGCTGTTTTACTTTCAGTTTTTCTTCTTTTCGAATGTAGGTAGTTATGGGTGTCCCAACAGGAAATGCGTCTGTGATCTCTTTTGTTGTATATGTGCCTTCATCTATTGATTGAGTTTTAGCTGTAATAGAATCAGTTTGAGTGGCACATCCTGTTGAACATATTAAAAGAATGCCAGTAATAATACTCGCACAAGCTGTTTTTACCATTCACAAAATCCTCCTATAACTGTTCGTATTTTCAACCCATTTAGGGTAACAAATTATATATACGAAGTTTGTTGGTTTATATGAGTCGTAAATCAACAAAGATACATGTATTTTGCCAGAATGTGTTTCAAACAAAAGAAAAGACACCCTAAGGTGCCTTCTTGCGATTTGAACCATCGTAATATGGTATTGGATGCCAATCCAATTATTATTTTACCACATTAAGTAATTTTGGTTGTTGAGAAATATAATTCAAATCTATATTTTGTTTATTTTTGTTTCGTTAGATTTTTGGTAGTGGATTCTTCAATCTGGTCAGATTTACTTTTAATTTCAGGGGTTATTGCTATCTTGCTACCCGGGTGCACACAATAACAGTATTACTTGCACCAGAATCAACTAAATTAATTAAATGTGAAAAAAGTTAAAAACTAAAACGTATGCTATTATTATATTGAGAATTATAAATTAAAAGTGGCTTCTGGAAGGTAATAGTTATAACTGAAAACAATAAAGGGCAAGTTGTTTTTTAGCATTGATATTATAGGTTGTATTCTTTGCATTATAATTCTTGTTAGTTTTAGAACATGGATACACCCTTTATTATTCCTTATCTTCGGACTAATTTTTCTTATTAATATAGTAAATACTCTTAAGGGAAATGGGCCTAATTCAAATTAAAATGAATTTGAATCCCTTTAAGGGGTCACAATATCAAAAAAAGAAATTGTACGTTTAGACACAAATGAACCAGTTCCCTGTACGTTAAGGAACTGGATACTTCTTTATTACTTTTTGATATAATTTTTGTCTCTTAATGGTCTTAGATTATTATAATTTGTTTTTTGGTTTAAACTACACAAATAATCCAAGAAACCAAAATGATTTTAATTTTTACATTCATCTGATTGAAAGATGAATGTTTTTTTGTACATATAAAAAAATAAAAATTTTTGTCACAAAAATCGCTATTCCGGGTTCTTTATAATACAGGCATCAAATGAGAGTGAGGTTTTAACCGACATGTTTAAGATAAAAAGGGAAGAAAGGCCTGTTTCAGATGTGACATTTGAAGATTTATTTAAACAAAACTATGTGTACGTTGTGAAACAGATTGTTTGGATTGTCAAAAACCAGACGATTGCTGAAGAATTGGCACAAGAAGTATTTTTACAGTTATACCGCAACAATTGGAAGAGGATTGAGAACTTATCTGGATGGCTAATAAAATCATCTACTTTTGTAGCTTATAAGTATTTAAGATCCGAAAAACGGCATCAGGCGAGAGTAGATAAAACCATACAATATCATGAAGTACAGCACATTTCATCCCTAGATGATGATTGGATTAGAAAAGAAGAAATTGCACAAGTACAAATGGCGCTAAGTGAAATGAATGAGAAAGATCGAACCATTTTATTAATGAAATTTTCTGGTTTTCAATATAAAGAAATTGGAGAGGTTCTACAAATCGACATATCATCTATTGGAACATTATTAGTACGAGCCAAGCAAAAGTTTCGTAAAATCTATCAACAATTAGAGGAGGCGTAATAAATGAATTGTTATGATATGGGATTTATTCAAGCATATATAGATGGTGAATTATCTGATGGGACAAGAAAAGAATTCACAAAACACATAGATACTTGTAACGCATGCCAAGATTTATTACTCGAAATCACCAAATTAAATCAATGGGAAAATGTCAAGTTAGAGGAAGCAACAGTACATTCATCAAAAGAAATTGAGATTGATGTTGACCAAGCGTGGAAAGTATTTGAAAGTCACACAAAATTAGAAAATGTTTCTTATATCAATGAAAAAACTGAACCGAAGAAGGGATTGTTTACAAATATGAATAAAAAATCAAAACGTTTCATGTATACTGCAGTAGCGGTAGCAGGGCTCTTTGCAACAGCTATGATTCCACAAGTTCGAGTGGCAGCTACAGATGTTGCCTCTTATTTTTCCAATGCAATTTCAAATGATACGATTATTGATGAAGGAAGAGACGTTACAAAAGGACAATTTATTCCTCTTGATAAAAAGATTACAGATCAAGGTGTTACAGTACATCTGAAAGAATTATATGTAGCGGATGAACGTATATCCGTTCATTACAAAATTGAAAAAGAAAATGGAAATGTAGTACCGTTTGAATTTGATACAACAGGGTTACAACTTGAAGATGACGGCAAAGTAAATGGTCAACAAGAAAATAACCCAGAGTATAAGAAAAATGGGTACTTCGGACAATTAGCATTTATTCAAGGAGGAAGTGATGGACCATTCGAACTAAAAGCATCAGGTGCAGAATTAAAGGAAATTGGTATTCGTTTTAAGGATAGACCAGAAGGTGTAATCACATTTATCGAAGGTCCTAAAGGAAAAGGTTCTTTCAAACAACCGCTCACGTTAGATGTAAACATAAACAGAATTGGAAAAGTATCTGGATCTTGGAAAGCACAACTTCAAATTGACCCTACCAAATTAAAAAAATAAAGCAAGTTCAAATGAAAAAAAGAATAGCACGATGTGTTTCCAATACCATGTTTATATTCTTGTTTGTGTTACTTACATTTATTTCATACATGATTTCTACTCTACCTTTGTTAAATTCATAATCATAAGAAGGTAGTAAATTAAGTAGCCGGTTCCGTAACGTACAGGGAACCGGCTGAAATGCGTTCAAATGGTATCCAAACGTACAATTTTCTTAAAATGATATGGTGCCCCCATGCCTATCAACTTAAGAATCTTTACTATCCCCAATTGTAAAAAACGTTATTCTTTCTAAAAAGCTAAATAGAAAGGATGACGTTTTTTTATGAATCTTTCGATTAAAGATGAATTACAACTATTTTCTGAAGAATTAAAGCAATATATTACACCTGTATTTTTAGCAGAACTTGCAAGAGAAATCGGATTTATAAAGCGAAAACGTAAGTTTTCTGCCTTAGACTTAGCTACGATTTGTATTTGGATCAGTCAACGAGTAGCAAATGCTCCCTTAGTACAATTATGTAGTAAACTTCATGCAGCCACTTATACCTTACTCAGCCTTGATGGCTTAAATAAACGCTTAAATACAAAGGCGGTTTTATTTTTACAACATATTTTTCTTTATTGTTACAACAAAAACCTGTGAACAAACACAGACTTTAGCATTTAAAATACATAAATATGTTTATGTATTTTAATAAATTGGAATACCATCTAAAAAATATCTAAATTTTTAAAAAACTTTAGATAAATTTTTAAAAAAACTTTAGATAAACTTTAAAAAAAACTTTAGATAAATTTTATATTTTCTTTGTATAATTTATGCATGAATATGAAAACTCTCTTTAAAAGATACACAACTTTTTTTGTAGTATCAAGGGTTGAAATGAACTTTATTAACAGCAAAAACTACAATATACAAGGAGAACACTTTATGAGTAAGAGAATAAACGAATTAGACTCAATACGAGGACTAGCGGCTATTACAGTTGTATTTGGACATTTTTGTTTAATGCTACCATCGTTGCCTAATTCTATTAAATTTTCCCCGCTTAGGTTTTTATGGGCTGGTGGGGAAGCTGTAATCGTTTTTTATGTACTCAGTGGTTTTGTGCTATCTATGGCACTCTATCATTCAAAAACAAATTATTGGGGATATTTAATTAAGCGATTTGTACGAATCTATATCCCTTATTATTTCTGGATATTCATCACCTTTGCTTTATTTGTTTTGTTTTCACCATATGAAGTTACGGGACTACGAGATTGGTTCTATGATAAGTGGCAAGGGCCAATAACAAACTTAGATATTATGAATCACTTTGTACTTCTGAATAACTTTTTTACGGATAATTATAATCCGGTTATCTGGTCATTAGCTCAAGAAATGCGTATATCTATTGTGTTTCCGTTGTTATTCCTTCTGTTTTATAAACAGAGTTGGAAGAAAACGCTACTGTTTGCTATGAGCTTTTCTTTAATTGGTATTTTCCTTAATATGTTGCATATTGGGAAAGCTGAGGGGTTTTATAATGGTTATGCCGATACACTGCATTTCACATCTATGTTTATGGTAGGAATGCTACTTTTTAAACATCAGGAAGAACTTACTCAATTATATAGAAGTATGAAAAACTTAAACAGAAAACTTTTTATCGCATTAGGGGTCTTTCTATATCTATATTCCATTATGATTTATGGGCTTTCTAGTAATGATACTACTTTCTTATTAAAAGATTGGGGTGTCGTAATTGGTGTTAGTATAATAATCATTATGGCAATGAATAACCTAAAGGTAAAAGCTATTTTAAATAAGGGTGTATTTGTTTATTTAGGGGAAATTTCATATAGTATCTATTTATGTCATTTTCCAATCACTATGGTACTCTTTAAACTTTTGTATGCAAAGATACCCACCCTTTTCCTTCTTATCTTATGTATTACAACGACAATACTTTGTTCTATATTATCGTATCATTTAATTGAAAAGAAATGTATCAATTGGGCAAAACAAAGAACAGCAAAGTTCAAAAAAAGTGTGACATTTGTAGGGGTACGGAAACGATTCAAAGAATAACCCCCTTTGAAAAATCCTCCAATTCAGGCGGTAGTTTTTCTTTAAATTTCTATATTAAACTTTGCACCTAAAAGAAATAATTTTGAGTCCGAAAAGGTACGAATTTTTAATACGAGGAGGAGTATATGAAGGATACGATTAAAACACGATTTATTATATTATTCTATATTAGTATTTTAGGTTTAGGAACCATGCTTGGAATATTTTATGTTAAGCATAAAACCAATATTCAAAGAAATAAAGTGATTGCTGCCGAAAAACGTTTATTGCAATATGAGCCCACCTTGAAAAGAGAATTAGAAAAATATAATTTAGGAGAGAAAACAGCAGTTTTATTAGGAATTATGTACCAGGAGAGTAGAGGTGAGGGTAACGATCCTATGCAGTCTTCTGAATCACTTGGATTAACGCCAAATGAAATTCAAGAGACAAGCTCGAGCATTAAACAAGGGGTAAAACACTTTGCTCAAATGTACAAATATGGAACGGAAAAAGATGTTAGCATGGATACAATTATTCAAAGCTATAATATGGGACCAGGGTATATTGATTTTATTGCTAGTCAAGAAGTTAAACAACACTCGGAAGATTCGGCCAAAAATTTTTCTAAGATGAAAGTTGATCAAAATCCAGAGATGTACACTTGTGGTGGAAATAAAAAAAATTTTAGGTATCCATATTGTTATGGTGATTTCACATATGCAACAAAGGTGAATGAAAAAGCAAAACTTATTGAAGAACTTCTCCGAAAAAATTCAAAATATATTTCAGAAAATTTTTAATGTAAGAACTTTAAGATTCATGTGAGAGATCTATTAAATCAGGTCATAGTGATACCCGTATTCTAAAAATAGTCTGACTACATGTCTGTTTCTGATAAGTTTGGAGTGACTCATGCAAAGTAGGCAGGATTTAAAAAGCACTCCACCAAGTTACGAGAATTTAGGTTTTACCGTAGGTACCATTTCACATTCTACAAAATAATATTAGGTTGATAATGTCTCTATTTAAATAAACTTTCCTTACCAAACTAATCATACACCTTTTTAAAGTAGTCTAATCAGTATGGATAATTTTGAGAATGTTCAATGTATCCTTATTATTGTAAAATTATATTAATAAATGTTAATGTACACATAAAAAACAGGATAGCTCCTATAAAAAGTATATACCACAATGGCTAGGGGGTTGAAATGGTGGAAAAAATAGTTTTTTTAAAAAAATTAGATAAGAAACTAATATTCATTTTATTCATATTATGTGTCACCAGTATTGTTGCAATATATAGTAGTCAGCAAACCGGGCAATATGGTAACCAAAATTTTGCTATGAAACAAATGGTAAATTACGCCATCGGATTTGTTTTATTATTAATTGTTGCCAATCTCGATTTAGATCAATTACAAAAATTAGCTTGGCCGATTTATATTGTGGGGTTCATCTCAATTATCATCTTAAAGATATTACCAGTATCAAGTTTTACACCTGAAATATCAGGTGCAAAAAGATGGTTTAGATTTCCAATTATCGGTGCTACTCAACCAGCTGAATTTTTTAAGCTTGCCTTACTTCTTCTGGTCGCAAGTTTAGTCGTAAAACATAATGCACAGTATATGGCACGGACATTTCAAACTGATTTACTTTTGATTGGTAAAATATTTTTGATATCTATTCCACCAGCGTTATTTGTTTATAGTCAACCCGATACGGGAATGGTGTTCCTATATATAGCAGCCATTGCATGTATTATATTTATGTCAGGAATTCAAAAAAAGTTAATCGTACTATGTGCAGGAATTCCGATGACTGTATTGTCTGCTTTAATATTTATATACGTAAAATATCCAGATATTTTCTTCAATAAGTTAGTTACTTTATTAAAGCCTCACCAACAATCGCGAATTTTAGGCTGGTTAGATCCATTTCAGCATACAGATCAGGGATATCAAACTCAACAATCAATTTTAGCTGTTGGTAGTGGAGGAATAGAAGGAAAAGGCTTCGGTTCTGGAAATGTTTATATTCCAGAAAAACATACTGATTTCATTTTTGCCACAATTGCCGAAGAAGGCGGTTTTATAGTTGCCACTTTTATAATATGCATATTCTTCTTACTGCTTTCCCGAATACTTATAATTGGTAATTCCGCAAATAATTTATTCGGCACCTTACTATGCGCAGGAATTGTAGGCGTTCTAATGTTACAATTTTTTCAAAATATCGGTATGATTGTGGGATTAATGCCTGTCAAAGGTATTGCACTTCCATTTTTATCATATGGCGGAAGCTCTTTATTTTCGAACATGCTAATGATGGGGCTTATTCTATCCACACGAAAAACATACAAAGAATATATGTTTTCAGTGAACCAGAACTAAATATCAAATAAAAAGTGCTTATACCTTAAACTATTCGTAGAATAACACGAGATGAATAAAAAAGGTTACAGAGCTATAATCAAGTATTGTTAATAGACAGAGGTAGGAGAAAAATAAATCTACAAATTATGGTCAGGAGAGGTTTTGCTCTTTGTAAGGATGAAAGGAGAAAAGAACAACAAAGTTTCAAAAAAAAGTGTAATACATGGCGGAATCTTATTTCTTTAGTAAATATAAGAATCCCAAGTTGTTAGAAAAGCAATACCAGGATATGCAAGGTTTATCAATGGATTAGGCGGAATTTTTAAAGTAGGTGTAAAATGAATTTTATTAATGAACTAGAAAAGAAATTTACAAAACGACAAGTTATATTATTTATATCAATAATAGGATATTATTCTCTTTTAATAATGGCTACCACATTTGGTCGTTCAGCTGGGAATATCTTTGTAAGAACAATTGATTTCGATGTACTAAGCCAGTATCAACAAGCATGGAATCAATTTTCATTTAATTCTTTTTTTCATATCATTGTTAATATAGGTATGCTGTTGCCGTTAGGGATTTTATTACCTTTATTTAGTGAAGTTTTTTTAAAAGCAAAATGGATGTTAATCAGTTCAATTACAACATCTTTATTTATTGAAACTCTTCAATTTATAACACTTCGTGGAAGTGCGGAACTAGACGATTTACTTCATAATACTATAGGAATGATGCTTGGGTATTGTATATTAAATATAATTCTTATTTTTATTAAAAAAAAGGAATCACACACACAAATAGTCAAATATTTAATCTTACCTACTGCAGTAAGCTTCGTCGCACTTGGAATAATTATTTCGTATCAAATGAAGGAATTTGGTAATATGCCATTTGATCCTTACAGAAAAACAGATATGTCTCATGTCACTATAAAAACATCACTAGAGTTAAGTAATGAAGGTAAAAAAATGCCTGTTTACGATTCTAAAGGTGAAATAGTGCGAGACGTCGAAATTATTTCTCCAAAAGAAGCATTTCAAAAGCTGAAACAAGGAGACATTTATCCTATGGGAACTTTCGAAGCGGGTGAAGAATTTGAAGGTGAGACATTAGTCATTACAGAGTATAATTTGGAGCACGTCACTGATACAAAAGGTTTTTCTCAACCGGTATATATTTTTCGCGTACAGTTAAAAAATCATGACATAGTTATTACGGTTCCACCTATTTCCGCGAGAAAATAATGTGAATTTTCTTATTTTATATATGATCAATAGGGTGGTTCTGTTGCAAAGTTTGAAAAAAACATAAACAGGTTGATAAATGTGAACTGCACCTCCGATTGTTAGACTGTGTCTAACAATCGGAGGTGCAGTTTTTTTATGACTAAATTTATTGCAGAAGACAAAATGAATGCAGTTATACATTATTAAAATGGAAATGAAAGTATAGAAGACATCGCGAAATCACTAGGAGCGAATCACGAAATGGTCCGCATGTGGATAAAAAAATTTGAATATCATGGAATCCAATGGTAGATACAGGATACGGACAAGGTCAAGGTCAAGTATTAATGACGCTTCTTCATTTAGCATTACCTATGCGGGGGCACTCATGCCCATCAACTGAAGGATTTTTACTACCCCCAAGTACAAAAAAACGTTATTCTTTCTTACATAATATAAATGAGAAAGGGTGACGTTTTTTTATGAATCTCTCGATTCAAGAGAAGTTACAACCATTTGCGGAAGAATTACAGCGCTATATCACACCCGAATTTTTGGAAGAACTAGCAAGAGAGATGAAGTTTGTAAAGAGAAAACGCAAATTTTCGGGATCAGATTTAGCTACCATTTGTATTTGGATTAGTCAAAGGGTGGCCAGTGATCCTTTAGTACGATTATGTAGTAGACTTCACGCAGTTACAGATACTGTACTTAGCCCGGAGGGCTTAAATAAACGATTTAACGAAAAATCAGTGTTATTTTTAAAACATATCTTTTCTTTGTTGTTACAACAAAAAATCTGTGAACAAACTCACATTTCTAGCCAACTTTTTGCGCATTTTAAACGTATTCGCATCATGGATGCCACTATGTTTCAAGTACCCCATACTTTGGAACATATATATCCTGGTTCAGGTGGCTGTGCGCAAACAGCTGGGATCAAAATTCAATTAGAATATGATTTGCATAGTGGACAATTTCTTAATTTTCAAGTGGGACCTGGAAAAAATAATGATAAAACATTCGGAACAGAATGTTTAGATACGTTACGGCCAGGCGATTTATGTATTCGTGATTTAGGATATTTTTCATTAGAGGATTTAGATCAAATGGATCAACGAGGTACGTATTATATTTCGCGGTTAAAGTTAAATACAAACGTATATGTAAAAAATCCAGATCCGGAATATTTTAAAAATGGTTCCATTAAAAAACAATCAGAATACATACAAATCAATGTCATACAGATTTTGAATCAACTCCAACCAGGGGAAACGATAGAATATCAGCAAGCTTATATTAGAGATAAACAGCAGTTATTTTCACGTCTCGTTTTTCATCGTTTAACAGCGGCACAATTACAAAAACGCCTAGAGAAAATTGCAGAAAAAGAAAAGTCAAAACACAGAACCTATTTAGAGAAAAGTAAATTAGTAGCGGGATTAAATGTATATGTGACAAATGCACCTTGGGAGTGGGTTCCGATGGAACAAGTACATGAATTGTATACATTACGCTGGCAGATAGAAATTGTTTTTAAAACGTGGAAATCATTATTTGATATAGATCATTGTCGCACTGTCAAACAAGAAAGAATAGAGTGCCATTTATACGGAAAACTGATCGCTATTTTCTTAAGTTCTTCTACCATGTTTAAAATGCGTCAACTTTTATTACAGAAGAAGCAAAAAGAATTAAGTGAATATAAAGCAATTGGAATGATTCAAGACCATCTATTTCTCCTCTATCAATCCATACAAAACACCCAAGAGATAACAAAGCTTCTAACCTGCCTGTTTCACCTTCTACAACAAAACGGACGGAAATCTCATAGATACGAAAAAAAGACTGTCTTTGATATTATGGGTGTTATCTATGAGTATAGTGGATGCAGCAAGCAAAAGAAAGCTGCATAGTGAAAAAATGAAACCTGTTAGGGTTTATTTTGCGTGCTTATTTTTAATAAATCCCCCCATTTGGAGAGATTTCAGTTCAAATGAACAAAATTTTGTTTTGTATCCATCCTTAAGTTGATGGGCATGTGGCGGTACCCCTATAAGGAATCTAAAAATGAAATGAGAAATATATTTGATATTCCATTTTTAAATATAAAACTAAAATATTAATAAATTAATATTCATAGATATGCATTATTGCATTATTTCAAATGTTGATATTCATATATTAAATGTATAAGATGGATATATATTCCTGTTAGGAGGGATTATTTGAAACAAAATAATCGGTTTTTATATTACTTTATTTTTATATTTTTGATACAGATATTAATGGTAGGAAATATGACTTTTTTTGAAACTGAAGTGTTATCTACTAAAAAAATCATATTATTTACTTTTTGTGTATTAGGATTGGTAATTTCTATTGTTGTTCTTTTATATAGAAAATTCAAGAAATCTTAATGTATATAAAGTATATGATGTGATTTTAGCATTTATAATTTAATTAGATTTTAAATACTATATAATACTAATATTTATATAAAAGAATATTCGTAAGTTTACATTTAATAAAGGTAAAAAGAGTCTTATTAATTTAGGACTCTTTTTCATTTTGGGGTAATTCTAAATTTTTAAGTTGATGGGCATGGGGCACCGCCAGCATTTCGAAAAAAAGCCACGCTAAGCCCAAAAATGAATCCTTCGAAAAAGGAATTCATAAAAAACAGGTATCTTTGTACATATATTTTTTTTACGAAAGATAAAAAATATAAGTGTACTATGTATTTGTTAAGCTTATGAAAGCGTAAATATTATAAACTGGAGGGTATTAAATGCAACTTTCAAAGCGTTTATTCTCTCTTCTTTTACTAGCGTGTTTATTTTTAAATCTATTTTGTTTAACGGAAACATTAGCTAGTAGATCATAGACTGTTACAATAGATAATGTTAGTACTTTTCCCTATAGTATTAAAGAAGGTTGGTTATCCCTTCCTAAAACAGATGGAACTTTAACTGTTAGTATTACAGCTGAAAATGCTAAAAGGATTAAATTTTATTTAATTCCAACAGGAACAGCAACTTATAATCAAAGAAAATTAATTGGGAGTTCTGAGGGGAAAAATGGTGAGTTTGTATTTAAGTATAGCTTTAAAGGAAAGCAAGATATTTTTCATCATTTCGCAGTGGAAGCGATAAATTCAAAAAATCAAATAGCTGCTAAAGGTGTATTATTCAATATTATAGCACTTTATGGTAAAGAAAAGACACCATAAGGTGCCTTCCTCCGACTTGAACTACATTCATTTAGTATAAACTTATCCGTATTATCCCTTTGTTATACATGTAAACACATCCTATAAAACAGAATCGTCTATATACACCAGATTGTTAGTTCACAAAGTACAAGAAATTTGAGATCAGTAATAGATTGATGGCACATCTTTTATAATGGTCGATATGTTACGTCTTTCAAAAGAATCTGCTTTATAGAACGTGTCCACAATTTATATTTTACTACATGTAATATTAATTTAGTGTGATTTTTACAGATATGTATAATTACATAAAGTTTATGAGAAATAGAGAGTATACTTTGGTATTGTGTAATAAAGATAAGGCCCACCTACGGAAATAGGTGGGCTTTTTTTATTGGATATTACTATCTTATTGCACAAAAGGGAATTTGTATTTGAATAATAGCATATTCCTAAAGTTTTTATATTGAGAAATAAAGAAAAGACAACCTAAGGTGTCTTCCCTTGTTGTGGTAAATAAGAAGTAAGGTTTCTATTTTAGCTGAAAAAAATAGAACAGTTGCTTAGATTTTATCACAATTTTTTTCTGAATGAACATGCATTATTACAAATCATAATAAATCCCTCTATTTTCCATTTGATAAAATGAATTACCAATATTAATAAGATTCAAATAAATATTTCTACAAATTCAAAATATTTACAAAAATACAAAAGTGATACATTTAAGTTGTAAGTTATAAAAAATATTAAGGGGGATTTATTATGTTCAAGAAATTGTTAGTTGGGGTTTTAGCAACAGGTATTGCATTGACTGGAGGAATTAGCGCCGCATCAGCGAGTACGGAAAGTGCAAGTGTGGATAATACTAATAATTATGCACCAATCAAAGCACTAAACGAAGAATTTTATGATTATATATACAAATTTCCCTATGAATATGTCACTGAAAGAGGGATATATAGAACTTATAAATTTTATAGTGAATCAGGTAAGTTTGCCAACTATTTTGAGAGTGACGGAATTAAATGGTATTTTAAAGGGGGTGCTCTAGAATTCGTAAATGGCGGTGCATATGGTCATTATGAAGGTGTTAGATCAAACTAATTTTCTACTTAAAAAGCCCTGAAATATTAGGGCTTTTTCTTTATATAGAATTGATTTCAAAAAAAGGCACTCTAAGGTGCCTTCTCCGACTTGATAACTAAGCATTATGATACTACAAGAATCTAATAGTATAGGCGAATAGATATGGTATTTTTATTTTAATAAATGTCCAGTGAAATTGATAACCCTTGTTATTTTTTTATATTATTATATACGAGCATTGAAAAACTTGTAATTACGATTAGTATAAGCATAGTTCTTTCAACAATAGAATTATAATTGGTTAAATAATCTATCAGTAAATATAACGGGAAAAGTAAAATGAAAAATATAATTTGTTTTTTTGTAAACATTTTAAAAATACCCCCTGTTAAATTATATAATTTTATTTTATACAAAAATTATTATATATAACATAATTATACCTTAAAATCTATAAAAAAGAAAAAATATATATAATATACAATATTGTAAAATATTTCTATTATATGTTAATATTAACTATGTAGTTATCAATCTATGGATGGGGGAAAACTAATGTTAAAAGGTAAAAAAACAATTATTACAATGCTATGCGCAACTATGTTAGGTGCAACATCTTTAATAGCTACACCAGCGAAAGCGGAGACTGACACAAAGTTGGAAAATTCAATTACTGATTTTGGTATGAAAGATCTTGAACTAAACGATTACCAATTAAATGAGTTAAAAACTAATAGACCTATAACGATTTCTACTGCTGCTGCTGAAATTAGAATAGAGCCACAAAGAGCAGGTGCAAAGGTATTTAATATTAAAACTTACTTGAAAAACAGTTATTGTAAGGATGTATTGAAAAATTACAATGCTTGGAACTCTACTAATAAATGGGCGAAAACTGTGAAGTATATAGTAAGCCTTGCTCCTGCTGCAGGATTATCAATGTTTATGTATGACTTAGGAGCAGATAGAATTATAACACCGATTAAATCTGCAGTTAAACAAGGTAAAGGTGTTGAAATGTCTTATAAATATACAATACCTGTTGGAACCAATATAGGAGAAATAACTAATTCAAAAGTTACTGTTAAATAAAAATAGGACAACCCTATAATGAAGTGACCCCTTTCAAGTAGACAGTATTCAAAAAACACAACTAAGCAACCTGAGTTTTATATTTATAGGGACTCAGGTTATTTAGTTTCTTTTGGAACCGTTGGTGATTATAAAAGTGTATATATTTGCGCACAGCAAACTTAACCTCATCAATCTTTGTATACGTTTGTGATTAAAGTGAAGGTTATAAGTGGCTTTCAGCCAAATTTGTACTCTCCTGTATCCATAAATATCCTTAAGTTTTTTATGACACTCCAGTATCATAAAGATTTTCTTAGTCAGTGATTTTTTGTACAAAGAGTATTTGTATTTCTTTATAGAAAAAACTGCCTCCCAATCGTTAGAAATGTCTAACAGTTGGGAGGCAGTTTTTTTGTGCTCACTATAGTAGAGCATAAAAAATTTGATCACCATTCTTTTCATTTATATCATTACGAAGGTGAATGGGTAAGAACTTCGCTAAATATGTCCCTGTTCTTTTAATTTGTATAATTACGGAGGTGAAACAGAAAAGAACTCCGCTGAATTTTATCTTTATCGGTTTTTTATTATAAATTATTAAGTAAGCAAAACGCAATAATTTTTCTTAACTTAACAACAATTAAATCGTAACATAAAGAATGTTAATATGAAAATAAATTAATATTTACTTTTGATTTTCAACATTATTGGTTTGATTATTATAGGACTCGTTGCAGTATTTATTGGAGCTAGTATGGCACTGTTTTTGGATTATGTGGGAAATAGAAATGGGAAAATCAAGTGAAATATTGCTTGATATTTCATCATCGTCTTTTTTCATTTTATAGCATTCCTTCTCAACTATATAATTCAAACTGACAATTTATATCTTGTATTAATAAAATAGAAATAGAAATGTATTGTGGGGGAAGGGACATCAACTACTGTGGTCTCCGTTTGTCATCTGAAACCGAATTGTAAATAATTCATGGGTTTTTAACAAAAAATCAATTTAATATATTTCATAAGAGTAGTATAAATAAATGATACAATAATGGGATAAGAAAGAAAATTCATTTGTAATTACTTTTATGATAAAGGAAATATGATACTCATTTTAGTTAGAATGGAGTCAAAATTTTTATGGCACAAAAATTTGCTGTTTTTTCAAATACAATTGGGGAATATGAAATCTTTGTAAAATCCCAAACAATTTATTGGCCTAGATCACTTACTAAACTTACAAGGTCTCAAAGTGATAGCGGAAATGTAAAAGAAGAAGTGGTTGAGGATAGGGTTTACCTAGTAACAGGAGCTTCTATTCGTGATTATATATTCGAAGATTTAAAGGGAAAAATTACATCTTCGCCAATGATTACACATATGGGAGTTGTTAGAGAAATTATAGAAAATCCGATTATTTGTTACAGGTATAAACATAGCAATAAAAACAGAAAAAGGGACACTGTTATGTTACCGTTTCAAATGTTTGAAATACTTAAGGGATTTAAGAGATATCTAGATGAAGATTTTACAAGTGAGAACTTGGCTGAGATAGACCGTATTTTAAAAGTTGGAGTAATTATTGAAGAATTAAAGATGGAGGGTAAAATAACGTTTGAGCGTGCCTATGAAATAGGAGATGTTTATTATATTGGTGATAAAAATGGTAATTTGTTTATTTTAGATGAAGATTTCACACCTGTTTCACGACAAAATGCAAATGTTGAGAGAGCAAAAAAAGTACAGATGATGCCGGATAAGAGCTCCTTAATAGCCATTCGGGAGGCATGTAATGCAGCTGGGTTAAAAGGTGAAGAAGTGATTCAACACTTAGGTACATGGCAAGGGGAACAGTACATGAAGATTGATATTACCGATAGTCTGTTTTTACCTATTGATAATGATAAGGGGCTTTCACAAGGGATTTCAACGAGATTGTTGACAGAGGGAGCTGGTGAACGATTAGTATCTCAATTGTACAATACGGTAACTAAACAGCAAGAAACAAATCCTTCACAAAAGGGGAGTAATGACGTGGAATTTGCAAAAAATCAAATTTTGTATGGACCACCTGGAACAGGTAAAACGTATAATACGGTTTTATACGCAGTTGCCATTTGTGATAAAAAAAGAATTGAGTCATTAAAGGAAATGCCTTATAAAGAAGTACTAGATCGTTATGAAATGTTAAAAAAAGAAGGAAGAGTTGCTTTTACAACATTTCATCAATCGTACGGATATGAAGAATTTATTGAAGGAATAAAACCAGTAATTAATCAACAAGATGAAGATTCCATATCAGATTTAAAATATGAATATACTTCTGGGATATTTAAAAAATTTTGTGAAGAGGCCAAAAAGGTTAGAGTAAAAGCACCTTCCTTAAAGATACGAAAGCACCCTGTGGTGTGGAACGTCCTTCTTGAAGGGACGGGACAAACTAAACTCAAAGAAGAATGTTTTAAGAATGGCTATATCAAGATTGGGTGGGCTAAGCAAGATCCATTCATAAATGAGCAAAATGATAGTGTAAATGGTACAGTAAGAAGGATTTTGTTAAATTTCCAAGAGGAAATGCAAGAACAAGATCTTGTCTTTATTCAAAGAAGTAATACAACTATTGATGCAATAGGAATTATAGACGGCCCTTATGAATTTGATGAGTCCGATAAAAGATATCCAAGGAAAAGAAAAGTGAAGTGGATTGCTACTAATATTAATGAAGAAGTATATTCCCTAAACAAGAATACAAAATTGGATAGGAAAACTGTATATCCATTAAGAAAGATGGATATTGAAGGGGTAATTAACTTAATTGAAAAGTATATTAGTACTAAAGAGATTAATGTAGAAAAAAATATTGATCCATACGTCTTTATAATCGATGAAATTAACAGAGGGAACATTTCAAAAATATTTGGAGAATTAATTACACTGATTGAGTCAACAAAGAGAATTGGAGCAGCAGAACAGACTACTGCACTTTTACCGTACACAGGGGAGGAGTTTGGGGTCCCTAATAACGTACATATTCTTGGGACAATGAACACAGCAGATAGATCTATTTCATTAATGGATACAGCATTAAGGAGAAGATTTAAATTCATTGAGATGATGCCCGACATTGAAATACTTAAAGAACTAGGTATTCTCGAAATAGAAGGAATTGATGTTCCAGCTATCTTAAAAGTGATGAATGAAAGAATAGAATTCCTGTATGATAGAGAGCATACAATTGGACATGCCTTTTTTACTCCTTTGGTTGGAGAAGAAAATCAATCTGTACAGAATCTAGCACATATATTTTTAAATGATATTATACCATTACTACAAGAGTATTTTTATGAAGATTATAGCAAGATACAGTTAGTACTTGGGGATAATGCGAAAACGGATGATATAAATAAATTTGTTTTAGATACAGAAGTTAAACTAAAGAATATATTTAAAGGAAATCCAGATATTGATTTGCCAGAAAAGAAATATGAAATTCAGACAGAGGCTTTTTTTAGGGCAGATAGTTATAAACAAATCTATTAAAGCATGGTGAAGAAATGAATAAGTTATTAGAGGTTTGTGAATTCGAATCAATAACCTGCAATAAGGATTATGAAAATGATGACTCTTATAAGTATTTAAATGAGGAGATTTTTCAAGAGTTAGAAAAATTTATATTAACCTTTAATGCCAAAGAAGAAACAAGTTCAGCAGATTTTTTAAGAATGGGTATGCGGAGAAATGTTGGTAAAATTATTCAAGCAAGGAATTATGTTGGGTTAATTCATATGAAGAATGGGTTTCAGGTTCAAATTCTTCCTAAGATTACAAATAGTGGGCTTGAGGATACAAAAAAAACATTTCTAAAAATGATCCGAAGTATGAAAGACTTTCCAAGTAAGATATTTAATGATGCTAATCTAAACGTAGATAAAATGAACCTGTATGAGCTTTTTATTAATATGTATATCCAGGAAGTAAGGGAATTAATAAAAAAGGGTCTTCGTTCATCGTATTTTCTTGAAGTAGATAATGTAAATTATTTTAAAGGGAAGTTAATAATTGGGGAACAAATCAAGAAAAATCAAATACATAAAGAACGATTCTATGTAGAGTATGACGAGTATGGAATGAACCGACCAGAAAATCGATTAATCAAGTCAACATTATTAAAATTACAAAAGCTGTCTAATAGTGCAGCCAATATAAAAGGAATTAAGCAGTTGCTTCCTAATTTCGAAAAGATAAAACCTTCAATTAATTATAAAAAGGATTTTTCAAAAGTAGTTATTGATAGGAACACAAAAGATTATAAAACGCTAATACAGTGGTCTAAAATTTTCTTAATGAATCAGAGCTTTACGACCTTTTCTGGGGAGACGAACGCTAGAGCATTATTGTTTCCGATGGAAAAAGTTTTTGAAGCATACGTTGCTAGCAACCTAAAACAAGTATTAAGTGATCTGATGTGGGAAGTATCAATTCAGGATAAGGGGCACTATTTGTTTAATAGTCCTAAAAAGTTTGCATTACGACCGGATATTGTTATTAAGCGTGAAGATTGTAGTAGGGTAATATTAGATACGAAGTGGAAATTGCTAATTGATAATCCAAATAGAAATTATGGTATATCACAAGCTGATATGTATCAAATGTATGCATACTCCAAGAAATATGAGGCATCAGAAATATGGCTATTATACCCGGGAAATGAGGGAATGAAGGATACTAATATTAATTTTAAAGCGTATAAAGACGAGGTACTTGAATTAAAAGTAAAAGTTTTCTTAGTTGATTTAGCCAATATACAAGAAAGTCTGATTGTGCTGAAAAAGTATTTAATAAATGGTAGAAATGAAGTACAGTGTCTGAAGTAACAGGAAAAAGAATTGAAATATATTGCTTTCTAGTAAATAGTTCAAGTTTAAAGTGTGGATTATGTTTATTTTAAATTCATCTTATACTTGCCACCCCTTTTGATATATATAAGCAACTAATTCTTTAAAAGAAGTAGTTGTTTTTTTATTTCTTGTTTTGAAAGGAGTATAGTTAAAAAACAATAAAGTGTTATGACTGTGCAGAGATAATAAAGTTATTTAATTATTATTGAACTAAAGCATACGTTATTCTATTTAGTAGATAAGTTATTTATCAGAAAAATTATCTATAACTTGGGAATCTAGTTCAACGCTTTTATTTTTCTTTCTAAAGGTATTATTTGGGTACTACCAGCCCTTGACTTATCATAAATGTTCTCATTGATGGAAGCAAGCAAGTAAGAACATTGCGAAATTCTACTAAATCTTACTGGTTGTAATGATGGGGTCTTTAACCCAAAACATTTTTGAGCCGTTTCTTTACTAAGGTAGTATTCGCGCCTTTCTGAATCATCTATGACAAGGATTATAAATCCATATCTACACGACCATTTCTATTTTAATAGGTTATATTTCCAAAAAAATTCCTCTTATGCATTTTATTATCTAGCTGATAACCACCTCTTTTTATAAATATTCCTATTTGCTTTGTTACATAATAAAGTTGTCGTTTTGACTAATACCATTGCATCTATACGTTTAAACGAAAGGAGAACAACATGCCACTTTGTATTCCTGTTATACGCGGACCACTCTCTGAATGGAGTAAAACAATTCTGGTAGAGGGTAGTATTCCGGGTGCTACCATAATAATTGAATCTAAAGGTCCTAATCCACGAATGCTAGCAAAAGGCATAGCAAGTGGAGGGAGCGACCGTCTAGAGCTATTATCTGGGCAACGATTGGAAGTTAAGGACCAAGTAGTAGTTAAGCAACAACTAGGAGGAGAACAAAGCCCTGAGATGCTTATCAATTATGCCATGCCGGTTGGCCCTTCACCAATTCACCATGATTCATTAGCTCCGGTTTCATTTCGCACACACCTTTGGGAATGCGGAAATGGTGTGTGGGTACAAGGAGCCTTTCCCGGAGCGCAGGTAACTATCCAAGGACCGTCTGGTGTTATAGGCAACGGTCAAGCTACTGAAAAGGGAGATGCACGTCTACTATTAACTAGTCAATTACCAGGAGCAGGTCAAACTATTAAAACTTGGCAAGAAGCACCAGCAGGATTTCCTCCATTAGGAGGTGTTGCTAAACAGACCGAAGCAACAGTGAATGCCTTGCCAGTATCTTCCCTAACACCGTTCCCCGTACCCGTCCTAGTCGGTAAAACGCCTAAAGGGTGTGATACGTCAATGGTGATAGGTGGAATTTTTGACGGAGCCGAAGTAACGATTAAACACGCCTCGGATGGATTAATAGAGGTTAATATTTTTGACCTGGACCGATTACGTCATGTATTTAGCCAGCCCTTATCAGCTAACGGCGACCAATTAGAGGTAACTCAAACGATGCCGAAGTGTTACGAACACCGTCCCTCCGATTCGTTGAAAATAACTGTTGAACCTGCACAAAAACCAGATATACCGAAGATAATCCCTCCCTGTGAAAATGCAATTGATGTCTATACCGAAAATTTGACACCGGGAGCTTTGGTAAGATTAACCTATATGGGTGATGTTTACCTGGCAAAGGTTCCACAAAAGGCTACATCGTTTACTTTCCGTATTGTTCCCATGCAAGCAGGCCAAACGGTTAGTGTTGAGCAAGAACAATGCGGTCTGGTGAGTGACTTAGCAACTGTAAAAATAGGAGGGAATGGAGGAAAGGGAGCAGACTTGGTCGAACCATTGCTCCATTGTGCTAGAGCAGTGCGAATACTTACTAAACCTGGTATATGGTTTCAAGTATGGGCTGAGGGTTCGAGGGGCCCTGGGCCTATTAGTGATCAGATATTCGCCAACCAAGATTCTATCCAAGTTTTGATAGCACCGTATTTACATCAGAATCAAAATGTATGGGTTTCCTTTCTAGATTGTGGAGCTAATAGTTGGAGCAGCTCGGCGCTACATCTAGTTAAACCCCTCCACCAGGACATCGTTCCGGTAAACATTACTACTCCACTTGTGAAGGGGGATAGTGAAGTAACCGTTGACGGAATACCCGGATCTGAGATTAATGTGTACGCTATACACTCAATCCTGGACGAACATCTTGGTAGCGGGATAATTGACCCCCTTCAAAAAACAGTAAGACTTTTCCGTCAATTGAACGAGCAAGATCAGGTTTATGCCAAAGAATCCCTATGTAATTGGTTATCCAGACCTGGCCCATCCAAGGGAGTATTACCTGACTTACGGGTTTTTCATTTGGAAAAGTCCCTACAGTGGTTGAGTCAGGAAAATAATCCTAAACCTTTGATTTGCTCCCAGGCAAACGTTACCTGTCGTCACGATGGGGGCTGGGAATTTAATGCATATTTAGAAAACCAGGAAACGGAAGCTGATTGCAGCTTTGACTTGAAATTCAGTGTAAACGGAATTTCTCAACCCTTTGAAATTCTGTTATCGGGAGATTTAAGTGCGTCCGGTAATGGGTCAGTAACAAAGATAGGCATGAGAACTCATGGCCTTCCACCTGCCAAGACTTTTTCAAGAACTGGTCACTTTGATGGATTCCGTAACCCTCTGTACTGGGAGGAATTCCTAAAAGCGAGTGGGAAGTTTGAGTTTCTTCCTCCTGCATGGAATAACTATCAGCCTCTACCAGATGACCCGCGGGGAGATGCACCAGGAGATGATCCGAAACATTAATGAAAAACAGGAGAGTTTACCAAACGTATTAGGAATTAACCACTTGAAAATAAACTTAAAATAATGGATGGGCTGGATATTACGTAGGAGCCGTTTTACCTCAAAATCACAAATTAGGCTCTACTCAACAGCCGGTTTGGAATACTTTTTATCCCTCTTCTTCTAAAACAACACGTGATGTTGGCGTATCATCTTATGGTGTTTGCATTTCAAAAGGCGCTTTCTATAGTTTGTGGATGTGGTGTGGAGGCAATGTTGAATCAAGCATGGGATATGGAGGAGCAAGCTCAGCAGACGGTTCGATGAGCTTGAACATTGGGACTATTAAATTTTATGTTAATGGATCTTAACTTTTACATTAAATAAAATAGATTATACAGTCTGTTGTCGGACGTCCAAAAGTAATTAACCAGATTCCCTTTAATACAAATGAAAACCCCATCCTAAAAATTAACTTCTATAACATATAAAAGAGCAAGAATAAGTCATTAAATTTTTAGTAAATTACTAAACCCGTTAGATTCATTTTAAAAATCGTAATTTTCCTGAAGAAATTAGTACATATTAAAAGGTAATGATACGGTAATTAATCGAGGTGATTCTAATTATGTGGGAAAGTAATATTTGGGCAGGCATGTTGCAAGGTGGGGGACGTGGTGGAGAACCAGGTCAATTTAATTCGATAGGTGCTAGATGGAATGTTCCAGCCATAGCTTCTACCCCAATTGATTCAAATGCACAAGTTCTTATATGGATTGGGATAGGTGGGGGTGGTCCTTATCGTGGTCAACCAGATACTCATAATGTTGTTCAAATAGGGACAGGCGCTGGTTATGACGCTTCTCATACCCCTCTATATTTTGCTTGGTGGGAAACGTATGGTGTGCCCGGTGATACAGGGGTAAATAAAATACTTCCTTCAAGCACATATCCAGTTAAGCCTGGCGACAGTATAAGCAGCCAGATGTGGAGTGATGGGGGGAATTGGGGAATCGCTATAGACAACATCACACAAGGTTGGACATGGAGTCAACCAATTATTTATAATGGGGACAGATCAACAGCGGAGTTCATAGTAGAAGCCCCACAGGATGCTAGTGGTATACCTTATCCTCTAGCTAAATACGATCAGGTAGTATTTGATTATTGTATGGTAAATGGCCAATATGCAAATTTCGATTATGGAGATATGGGTGATATGGTTGATCCTAAAAATCCAAGCAATTATATATCAAGAACTAGCACTCCCGACAGCGATCGTGATGGGTTTACTGTTGCCTATGGTAATAGATCTCCAGTACCTCCATCATCGTAAAAAACTTAATGTCCTAATAAAAAAAGCAACAACATATGAACTGCATCCCAATTGTTAGACACAGTCTAACAATTGGAGGTGCAGTTTTTCTATGGCTAAATTTACAGCTGATGAAAGAATACAAATCGTTCTACGTTATTTGAACGGCAATGAAAGTTATAGAGAAATGGGTAAATCGATTGGTATAAGTGACACAAGCATTTTGAATTGGGTAAACCAATATAAACAGAATGGTGTGGAAGCTTTTCTAAGACGATGTACAAATTACACACAACAATTTAAACTAGATGTACTAAACTTTATGATTGAAAATGGTATGTCCTTATTTGAGACGGCAGCTATCTTTAACATTCCTGTCCCTTCAACGATTTCTGTTTGGAAAAAACAGCTCGAAACACAAGGAATTGATGCCCTTCAATCTAAGAAAAAGGGGCGTTCATCCATGAAAAAAGATTCAAATAAACAATTAAAACAAGCTTTAGCTGAAGGGTCAGTTGAAGCACTTGAAGCACGTACTATGATTTAGTAAAGAAAATGAATCGTCCAGATGTAGATGCCGATTTGAAAGCGGAGATTAAAGCGATTATGAGGAAAATGAAGGTCGTTATGGTTACCGTCGCATTCGTGATGAATTAACGAATCGTGGTCAGAAAGTGAATCACAAGAAGGTTCAGCGTATTATGAAAGAGCTTGGATTAAAGTGTGTTGTGCGTATGAAGAAATATAAATCCTATAAAGGAAAAGTCGGTAGAATTGCACCTAATATTTTAGAGCGTAATTTTCATACAGATGCACCGAATCAAAAATGGGTAACAGACATTACAGAGTTTAAATTGTTTGGAGAAAAACTGTATGTATCACCTGTATTAGATTTGTATAATGGTGAAATTATTACCTATACAATTGGTTCTAGACCGACGTATTCACTTGTTTCAGAGATGTTAGAGAAAGCTTACCTGAAACCCACCAGCTACTGATGCATTTGGATCAAGGATGGCATTATCAAATGAGACAATACGTCCGTACACTTGAATCAAGAGCTATCGTACAGAGTATGTCTCGAAAAGGCAACTGTTACGACAACGCAGTAATAGAGAATTTCGTTGGGATTATGAAGTCGGAGTTCCTCTACATAAAAGAATTTGAAAATGTAGAGCATTTTAAAATGGAATTAGAAAAATATATAGATTATTATAATACGAAACGGATTAAGGCAAAATTAAAAATGAGCCCGGTACAATACCAGACTCACTTTTATCAAGCTGCCTAATGAAATAACCGTGTCTAACTTTTAGGGGGCAATTCAATGTGTTGCTCTTTTTAATTGACTTGCGTTTACCATGAACTGCTATCATAGCTTGAATAATAATCATAAGTAGATAATGAATTTTAAATAGTAATACGATATCACCCTTATAATCTTTTTTTATTTGAATTTTGATTAAACTTTATTTCAAATTAACAATTAGAAGTTATAATTATCTACTCTGCTAATATCAATTTTACTATTTAATTTCCAACTCATGATTGATATATCCTCGAGTAATGCATCTTTAATTGAAGAATTGGTGTGTATAAGAAATCCAGTTTCCACTATTTTTTGTAACAAGGAGAACAAGTCATCGTAACAATCGTCGTGAATTGCATCCCCGGTTTGTTTATAGGGTTTAAAATTACTATTTGTAATTTCATCCACATCATCTAATTCTTTAATAAAACTATCTATACTGTTTCTATCTACAATACTTTCTTCCCCTAAAGAGAATAATATTTTAGCTGTGCTAGAGAAACTATACTTAGAAAACAAATTATAAACTTTTATTATTGCTATGGATTCCTTTACTTCCCTCTCAATTTTGCTAGACAAAATCTTCAAATCTTTACTTATTATTAAATAATCATTAAAAAATTGTTCAAAGGCATTTAGATGACTATCGAATTTCCTAGATTCAAAAAAGCTCTTTAAAAAATCATCTTCATTTGTATTATCAAGCATCTCCGACGCTTTAGCTTCTTCATATATTTTTATAAAATCTGAATCTGCGTACTGAATGTTTTTTTCTATTGTTGTAATTATACTAGCAAAAATCCGATTGGGTTCGGGATTAATACTCCTATTAACTCCACTAATTTTAGAGCCTTCAGCTTCAATATACTTAACTAATTTAAACACTAACGGCGAATAAAATTTTTGATATTTCTCTTTTTTATACTTTTCATCTTCTCTTTTAAGGGTTAAGCGATGCGAAAAATATTGTGCGGTTGAAGCTGCACCAAATGCCCCCCCAATTGAAAATATTATTGTCCAATCAATTCCCATGAATAATCCCCTTTTTTCTATATTTTATCTGTCTACTTTACCATTGACCTTTTAATCTTTCCTAGTATAACGAAGGCTGGCGCTCATTAAAAGATAGTAACGTTTTTCAAATTATATAAATTGAGCAGTAAAAAGAATGTAGATTAAAATCTACATTCTTTTTGACTTAGTATATAAATTCTTACTAATAAATACTTTATAGGATAACAAGTACACTAGAAGCAGGCATTTAATTGTTAGAATTTCTTAATAATATGTCTTGACTAAATATTAAATGCCAATAAGTAACCTCGTATAGAGTTACTTGTATTAAAGGGGAGATTTTTTAATTTCTAGAAACTTTGCTCTTAGTTTTTCATCATGTGCATATAAATAAAGACCTTTTATGCCTCGTTTTAGCAAGATATTAAGCGCATTTAAAATGATTTCATCTTTTATTTTTGCAGCATTAGGGTGATTTCCTAAGCCTTTAAATGCTTCGGTATCTTTATAACTATCACTTAATATTACTAGCTTATTATTTTTTTCATCATAAGAGATAGATGGTCCCAATATTACACCCACATAGTTTAAGTCAAATCCTTGTACTGTATAAATTGAACCTACCTCATCAATTGAACTTCCATGTGGAGAAGTTTTCTCTCGTTGCGCCCATGTTGTAGAAGAATCGGTAAGGTTCCATGGTAAATCTAAGCCACCAGTTGTAACATGATATTTTCCACCATCTTTTTTATGCTCAAAATCAAATGTGGAAACAACTCTAGAAAGTCCCCATTTCGTATTTTGTTGTTGTATTTTTTTATGCATATCAGAAGCATGTTCAAAGATTTCAAAATCATAAGTCTTAGGGACATTTGGCATAGGCGTAATTTTCTTTTGAACTAAATGATCTAACCATGAAACTAATTCATCGCCAGCATGCATACGCATTTGAGTAGAAAGCTTATACTTTTTAGACTTATATTTTGATAGGATGGAGTTTAAAGTTTTTGCATCCCAATATGCCTTATTGCGGGTTACTTGCTTAGAATCAAAGATAATAATAGTCACCTTAGATCTTTTAATAATATCTTCTAGATGGTTTTGACCGTGATATGAATTATAAGAATCTGAACTCGAGAGTAGTAGATGGGCTTCATCAACAAATACAATATCAGCTTGTGTACTCTCTTTATCTAACGGTATTTGATTAATAAAAGAAGTAGGTTTTAATATTTTATTCTTCTGCATCATTTTCACGTTAGAAGCAATGCTATGAAACGTTTTTAATGCTTCATTATGGTTAATTAAAATATAACTGGAAGTATCATATAAATGTGAGTTTTTGTCATTAGACATCTCTAACGTTTTATAATAAAGAGAACTTAAAACAACGCTTTTACCAACCCCAGCACTACCTTCAATGAAAATCACTTTATGTTCTGTTTTGTTTTGAGCATTCATTTTATAGAATTGCTCTTCTAATTCATATACAACATCTTGGTATAGTTCAAACTGTTCAGATGTAAGTTGTTTAAACGGAGATAGTTTGAAAATATCATTATTCTCAATTAAAAATAGATCCTTATTAACAATCTGTTCAGTATCTTTCAAGGTTTTCCAGATTGCTTCAAAAACTTCATCATTATAAAAGCTTTTTTCATAGTAGTTATGCACAACTGAAGATACAGTTTGACTAACATTTCTTAACGTGTAACGTTCATCACCTAAGAAATAATTAATTAACTTTGTTTCCAAATTATATGTAGCAGATTGATTAAATTTTTCATGTTTAATCAGTGTTACGTGCTTAAAATCATGTCTGTTTTTAACATTAGAAGTATTATTCCTATTTAGTCTATGGTTGTGTAATCTATTAAAAGCATTTACTGTTTCACCAATATAAGCTTCCTTCTCCTTATGTAGGATATAAATAATAGGGTAGTCATTAAAAGCATTATAATCCGTTTTAATTTTATCAATTTCTTCTTTTGTGAAAGGGATAGTTTTAATAGTTAATCCTTCCATGCATATACCTCCTATTTTTAGATATCAATGCCTTAGATTCAAATTGGAAAAGATTACTGCTAAATCTTGCTTAAATAAAATGGCTTTGAAATACTTAGAAAAAGGCTTAAAGGCCTTAAAAATTGCATAATTTCACTTTAATTGTATAATTAAAAAAATAAATATACAACTTAAGTATTATTTATTGTTACAATATAAAATGGTATCTATATTACTTAATCGATATCTTAAAATATTATATTACCAAAAGAAATATAACTGTTTAATAGAAAATATATGGATTAAACCTTAATCGAGCTGAAGGAAAATTATAATTTAGATTCAAATTATGGGAGTTAATTACCATATTAAATACCAAAGTATGTATTAATTTGTAAAAAATTATCTATTTTAGATTAAAGGTTTAGTATAATAATACTAATGTTTTTTATTTGGGGGTTTGTACAAAGTGTTTATTGAAGGAATGGTTGAATATCGGCCAGGCATTGATGCGGAGCGTTACGTTTGGAAAAAAGTAAAATCAGCATTCATTGAACGAGAAAGTTTTGGCTTTTTACATTTTCCAATGTTCAAGGAAAATCATGCTAGTAAAAGAGAAATAGATATTTTATTAGTTGATCGTGAAATTGGTGTAACTGTAATTGAAGTAAAAGGAATAAATATAAAACAAATTGAGGGAATACAGGGCCATATATGGCACTTTACCAAAGATTATTATGCATCTAAAGGTGAGCCTTTTAACCAAGCGGAGCAACAATTAAATATGTTGTGTGATGATATTGAAAAAAAGGACAGTCTGAATCGAGCATTTTCTAAGCGAGCGGTAGTAGCCTTGCCTTATATTACGAGTGAACAATGGATAGAGCGTGGTTTTAACCAATTGTTAAATACTCCTTTTATATTGTTTAAAGATGACTTTGAACAAGGGACTTGGATTCAAAAACTTGAGCGTATGAATATATATAAAGCAAGATTGAATTTACAGGATTCTCAATGGGATGCATTAAAAAAACACTTTTATATTAGAAATTTGGCAAGGGAAAAAACAGATGAAATAAAAAGCGAAAAACAAAAACGGTTCTCTAATTTATATGTTTTTACTAGTGAGGAGCAATTTCACAAAGAAAAAGAGGAAATCGACAAATTATTAAAGGAAGGCCTAAAAATCTATATCTTTAGTACGTTTTCTATTTCTACGAGTTGGCTTGCATTGCAAAAGGATTTTTGTGATGAATTTCAACTTCAAGTTTTTCAAACAAAAGAGACACTCCTTTCAGTGGATACAAGAATTATCCAAGACGGAGAGGTAGAGGCATCCTTCTTAAAGAATATATTGTCTCCGGCGTTCCCAGAGTTTAATTTGGGTCAGTATATAGCAGTTCACACTCCGCATACGGATAACTTAATGATTACAGCAGGTGCGGGGACAGGAAAAACATACGTTATGATTGATCGTATTTTTTATCTGTTAGAAAAGGTTGGCATCACACTTAAAGACATCATAATGGTTACTTTTACAAATGCGTCTACTAATGAAATGAAGGAGCGTTTGCAAAAGAAATTATTAAGCATGTTTAAATTGACAGGGAAAACAAAATATCTTTACTTTGCTGAAGAAGTAAAAAATATACAAATTAGCACAATTCATTCGTTTTCTAAATCTATTTTAACTCAATTAGCACATGAAATTGGTTTTGGTAGAAACTTAAAGGTAAGAAGTTTTATTAAAACGAAGAGTGACATTCTTGAAAAGCTTGCTAACGAATTTTTCCAAAAACATTCTGCGAAAGTTTTAGTCGATTTAAATTTAAAGTTTTATGAAGTTACAAAAATGATGAAGAGTTTCTGGGATGAAATGGAGAAAAAGGGGTTAACTAGACAAGAAATTGAGTCAATTGATTGGGGTACAGTAGTAAAAGAAGAGCATCAAGTTCTTAAGGATCTTTTTCAATATGTATTCAATCAATGTGAAGGTTTATTAGAAGCACAAAAGAAGAAAGAAAATGCGATTGATACAGGGGATATGGTCCGAAAACTAAAGTTATTTACACAAGGTGATACACTTAAACAGCTTCAAACCGATAAATATTTATTTGTCGATGAATTTCAGGATAGTGATAATACACAAATTGAACTAGTGGCAAGTTTGCAAAATCAGTTAAAATATCATCTTTTTGTAGTTGGGGATATTAAGCAATCGATTTATCGTTTCCGTGGTGCTGATTACACGTCCTTTACAAGATTAGCAGAGAGGGTGAATTCATCATTTACTCCTGTTGCTTTAAATCAAAACTATCGAACAACTAGCAGTTTATTAGAAAAGCTAGATAAGATATTTTCTGTTTGGGGACAGAAGTGCTGGGGTCCAAAAAGTAAAGAGTGTCTGCTTCCTTATACGGAGGATGATCGTTTAAAGGGGATGAAGATTACTGAACCAACAATAGGAGAGTTCCTTTACCCTAATACAAATAAGGATAATGTAGAACCAGAAACAGTACGTCATATTTTTGAATCGGTGGATATAGCTAAGCAGTTATCAGATGATGAAAATAAAAGAATCGCCCTTGTTGTACGTACGAATAAACAAGCTCTTGAAGTACGAGAGTGGTGTGAAAAAGCAGGAATAGGGACTGTACAAAATTTAGATGGTACGTTTTATAAATCAGATGCAGTCATACATTTTAAAATGATGTTAGATGCCCTGTTGTATCCAGGTGAGGCAAAGCATGTGGTTAATTTTCTACAATCACCTTATTTTAGATATGCAATTCCAACTAAACTACTTGTTCCCTTAAAAGGGGATAGTGAGAAAATTATAAAGTTTTTACAATTGTATATGGGAAATGACTTTACGCAGTATCTTGATGAGTTAAAAAGATTACCTGTTATGGCTGTTATACAGAAGATTATCTCTGAAAAGGGATTACTACAAAATATTTCATCCTATTATGAAGTGAAGTATGGAGATGCCCCAGACATAGATGAGTCTATAAAACAACTAGAGATTGAGATAGCTGTAAAACAGTATGAGAAAAATTTATATCATTTAATGAACATCATTCAAAAGCAGTTTGATTCAATGAGTGGTACGCTTTGGAACATTCATGAATGGTTAACCTTACAGATTCGCGTAAATCGTAATGAGAATGAACCAATGATTGAAACGAAATTAGGAGTTGTAGAAATTACGACTGTCCATCGTTCGAAAGGCCTAGAGTACCATACTGTTATTATGCCTAAACTGAACCACTCATTTAGTAATAAAAAAGCCTCTTTTTACATACAAGATGAAAAAGAGATGGGTGACGATAAACGGATTGTTGGTTGGAAGGCTAATAATATTAAAAATAATCATTTTGCTACACTTCAAAATTATGAAAGTTTTGAAGTAGAAAGAGAAGAAACACGATTATTGTATGTAGCGATGACACGTGCGAAAAAGAGACTAATTTTAATGATGCCTGAAAAAATAAGTGAAAATACATGGGGTAATTTACTAGGACGAGCTTTTAATGAGGTGAATCATGAACGTTGATGTATATACATATGATGATCCGAAGCGTTGGAGAAATCATTCAAAATATAACAAGATAAAAAATGCTATTCATATATGTGCTACCAAAAATATGAAGGACGGTATTATAGAGGCTTATCAAAACAAAGAAGAACGAGAGTTTTGTTATGTGTTTACAATTCGCGAAATTATTGATGAATTATTAACAAGATGGAATTTACCCGAAGAGCAACTAAAACAATATTTAAAGCTTTCTCGGGTTATTAATGAGCTCAGTACGGATAATACAGAATTAAAAAATGCATTTAAAAATAATCGTCCTGACCTTCTTGAAACGATTCGATTTCTAACGTATACCGGCGTGAAGCCCATTGATTTAACTACAATAAATCTAGAAAGTAATAAGCTAACAGAAAAGGAAAAGCTCTTTCAACAAATTTGGTTTGAAGTAGAGGAAAAAGATACTACCTATAAAAATATCCGAAATAAGCTTCGTAAGGGATGGGCAATAGAAGAAATCAAAGAGAAGATAAACCAGCTTTTAAAGGAAAGTGAAAGACCGGCCCTAGATGTTGAGATGAATCAGCTCGTCTTACATGGATTCTACTTCATTACTCCTGAGCAGCAGATTTTTCTACAAGCTCTCAGGAAGGCAGGCTTTTCTATTACATTCTTTAATTTTTATGATCAGCGTTTTCCAGCAACCTTTGATTTTATAAAAGGCTTTATTTCTAAAGAATATCAGTGGACTGATAATTGGCAAATTGAAAGTAATCGGGAAAACAAGGAAGAGTCTCTCGGTACTGAATTTTTGAGTGCATTTGAAGGAGAGAATGCACCAGGGGAAACTCTTAAAAAAGAAGTTATTCGTTATAATTCCTTTTTTGATTTTTTAAATGATGTAATTGTTCCTAATTATCCGATTGGTGAGACAGAGGATGATGAGGATAAAAACAAGGATAAAGTACAAATTATTGCAACCAATGCTGATATGTTGAATGAAATCCTTGTTCAATATTATCCTAATAAATTTGCGGAAAACAGAAACTTTTTACAATATCCCATTGGTCAATTCATTAGTAAGATTCATCAGATGATTGATGATAATACATTGATTTTAAATGAAGATATTTTAATTTCAGCGTTTTCATCAGGTTGGTTATATAATCCTATCACGAAGAAAAACGCTAGAGATTACACATACTTGCTAAAGCAACTGTTATCGTTCTTCGGTAATTGTCGTACGATTCAAGGGGATTGGTTACCAAGGTTTTCTGATTTAATGAAGCATTACAAAGAAATATTACCAGCCTTTGAAGGGCCAGATGATGATAGGGTTGTAACGAGTGTGCGTAGTCCCTTTTCTAAATTTGCTCATTTTTCACTAAGCAAGAAGCAAGTTGAAGAAGTTCACTATTTTGTGAAGCAACTTGTTTTCATTGCAGAAGAATTGTTTGATATAGAAGCAAGGGAAGCCTCTATAAGTGAGCACTTTGATAAATTGTTAGCGATACTAGATAAACATAATCCAATGCAGCATTCTAAATTACTTCAAGATGAAACGGATATTATTCATTCATTGAATGAAAAATTAAAGAAAATTCAGGATGATAATTTCTTTCTATATGATGATGTTGGGGAAGCCATCAATGTCTATTTGAGTGGGAAATTATCAAACACAGATGAAGCCTTTATAAAACCGTTTATTGAGGTTGATGGGGAAGCTTTTAAACCAAATATTAATACCTTTTATCTAACAGGGCTAGATGAAAAAGGTCTACCTCTTGATGAATTCAGTACACCATGGCCATTACAGGAGATTACGTTTGAAAAACTCTCCATTCGTCATGAAGTACTTGAATTACATACATTGAGAAATCAATCTATTAAGCAAATCTCAAGGTATTTACTATTTATTGCTTTAGAATTCTTATTAGATAAAAATACTGAACTGTCTTGGATGCAAAATTTTTTAGATAAGGAAGATCTGCAACCTGCTGTGTATGTCCATCAATTAGGATTAAAAGTAATAGATTATAAGGAGAAAGAAAATCACCTTGTAGTGAAAACACGTCCTAATCCAGTTGATTTTGAAGACATAGCGGTAGATATAAATGATGGGGATTTAACAGAACTAACATTTACAGATTTTCTAATAGAATATAACCAATGTAAAAGGAGATTTTACTTTAGTTATATCCTAGGTCAGTCACCTGTTTTTACTGATGAATTTATTCATCAATTTATGTTTACGGAATTAATTCGATTGGTCAAGCGTAGTACCACTTTAGCGGATGAAAAGGTTATTAAAACGGTAAGCGAATTATTCCCTCACTGGACGAACTATAAAAAAGAAGTAATGGCCGAAACGTTTATAAAAATTGCGAGGCAAGATGAAGAGCTAGAGCAAGTTAGTGGAAAGGTTAGTATCAGTAAAGCAAGGAAGAGTTTTCAGCTTCCAGGTCTTACAAATGCTAAAAGAAATGAATGGATAGAAGTAACTGTTAAGAATAAGCCTTCCTTGCTAATTGATTTGAAGGAAGATGTAATGAATGAGAATATATTCCATGCTAAACCAGGAGAAAATTGTCGTTACTGCCCTCATATAGATATTTGTAGTGAAGGACGACATCTGATTGGTTAGGAGGGAACAGGGTGAATAATATTTGGAGGCAAATAGCTACTAACTGGAGAACATTTGAAAACGATAGTGATTCAGAAGTTTTGATAGAAGAACTAACAAATGATGCATTGAATATGGTTCTAGTAGAAGACTCCTTTAAAAGTGCATTGGAATACTTAGATGAAGAAGAAAATGATGATGATGACGATGATTGGCCGTAATATGATAAGAGAGGTGTAGGAGAAGGGGAGAAACTCCCCTTTGTATGTGTATGGAAAATAAACTAGAGAGTACTGAACTAATATTAACTAAGCAACAACAGGATATAGTTGATTACACAGGGAATGAAATTTTGATTAGAGGTATTGCTGGTAGTGGAAAGACGCTTGTTTTATTAAAAAAAGCGAAGCAAACAGCACTGAAATACCCGAATGAGAAAGTTGTAATATTTACTTACGCAGGATCGCTTTCTAATGCAACTAAATTTTTAATTGAGAAGTACAACCTTCCTAACTTAGAAGTGAAAACATTCCATTCATGGGCGTTTGGTGCATATTGTAAGGTCATGAAAAAGAAGCCTATTATTACACAAAAGTATAAACAGGAAGAATTTTTAAAAGAGGCTATAAAAGGCTTAGCAAGTCTTGATCACCGTTTTGTAAAAAATGACGATTATTTCGATTTCCTAAAAGATGAAATACAATGGATTAAAGGAAAAAACATCACTACTTTAAGTGATTATTTGAAAGCAGATCGAAGAGGGCGCGGTACCAATACACGTGTTACCATGAATGATCGTGAGATTATTTATCAAGTCTTTGATCAATATAATAAGAAGAAAAACTATTTACTTGATTTTGATGATTTAGCTGTTGTTCTCATGAAGAATCCAGCTATATTTCCAGATTCCATTAAATATGATCACATTTTTATTGACGAGGCTCAAGATTTACAACAGGTTCAACTGCAAGCATTAAAGCAGATTGCTAGAAAATCATTTATTGTTGCTGCAGACAAAGGACAAAAAATCTATAAAACATCCTTTACATGGAAAGAAATTGGTTTGAATGTCACGGGTAATCGTACGAAAATATTAAAGGAATCCTACCGTTCGACAAAACAAATTATTCAACTAGCAGCAAGTCTTCAACAAAATGATATGATTATTCATGATGAGGAATACGTAATTCCTAATTTACCGGAGAGGGAAGGGCCTATTCCGTATTTAATGAATTGTAAAAATGCTGAATCGCAAGATAGAGAAGTGATTAAATCAGTAAAACAAATTATTGAACAAGCACCAAATTGTACAATTGGTATTTTATATCGTGAGGGATCTTCAAGAAACTCAGCAAAATTTAGAATGCAACGTGCATTAAACGATGCTGGGATTCCATCAGAAGATATTAGGGAGAAGGGAAATCCACATACTCCTGGTGTAAAACTTTGTACCTTCCACTCAGCAAAAGGTCTAGAGTTTGATTTTGTATATATTATTGATTTAATTGAACCTAATAGAATACCCGATGAGGATAAAGAAGAGAATTATTGGGAAATTGAAAGACGTTTGCTGTATGTTTCTATTACACGTGCTTGTAGACATTTACAATTATTCACTTATGGTGATACGTTAAGGTTGGTTAAGGAATTAGATTCAGATTTTTATAAGAGTTTCACCTTATAAAATGTTAAAGCAGAAATGAAATATGCATATATAAATAAAAAGGATAGACATGCTCTATCCTTTTTATTTATATATGCACTGTGATGGGGAATTTTTTTGAATATAATTATTGTTTTCTATTGTAAATAATTCATCATCTTCTAACCTAGTTATAGAACCATCGAGGTTTCCCTTTTCATCCTGGAAATTTTGAAAGGTAATCAGTGCTCCTTGGACGCCAGAATTAGTTACCCGTATTTTGCGTATTTTGGGGTTATAAACTCCGGTACCTCCTTCTTTGGTAACGTTAACAGCTTTTGGGATGGTAGGGGTAAATTTAATGTGCCGGGTTCCCTTGCCAAGACATTTCAAAGAACGGAAGGCAAAAAGGACTGGCAGGAGAGAAGTCAGGACTCTTCAGAGAAGTTATACGCATCATTAGGGAAGCGGATGAAACTAAAAAACCCTCTCGATTCCTCTTTGAAAACGTTGAGAACTTGCTACGAGTTAATAAAGGATGGGACTTATTCCGTATTCTCTCTAGCTTGGATGAAGTCGGGTATGATGCAGAATGGCAAACTATTAACTCAACCGAGTGTGGAATTCCTCAGAACAGAACGAAACTTTTCATTGTCGCACATCTTAGAGGCAGAGATACCAGACGAGTATTTAGTTGACTTGAATCGAGTAAAAGGTTGTGTAATTGGTATCTGCGAAGGGAAAGTATTTGTTCGTGAAGCTACAAAACAGGGATATAACGTTGCTTATCGTGGTGACACGGTAAATTTAGCTTTTCCTAAATCAAAAACAAGAAGAGAGCGTGTTGGTAAGGGAGTAGCACAAACTCTTCTCACATCTAGGGAACAGGCCGTCTTAACGAGTGATGATAAGTTGCGTTGGCTTACTGAAAGAGAATCATGACGCTTGCAAGGGATACCAGATTCATATTTTGATAAGGCAGCTGCAGTAGCATCGAAAAGTCAATTGTATAAGCAAGTTGGTAATGGAGTAACTGTGGACGTTGTATACGAGATAGCAAAAAGGTTATAAAAAATTCATTTTAAAGAAATGGAGATTTATAAATGGGAAAAAGTCAAAGAGATAAAGGTATGAGACGTGAAAGAGAATTCGCTAGTTTGATAGGCGGTGCCCATGTACCGCTCTCTGGTGCGATGGACGGGTATTCAAATGATGTGAAAGGTTTAGGTCTAGAATGGGAAGTAAAAGCGAGGAAAGAAGGATTTAAGACGTTATATAACTGGTTGGAGGATGAACGTGAACAGCCAGATGCATTAGCGATTAAGGCTGATAGAAAACCGTGGTTAGTAGTTATACCGCTGGATACATTTTTAAAAATGGTGAAGGAGTGAGAGTATGTTGGATATTGCCCTACCTGTTCTTAACAAAGAGCAGACAAAGAAGAACGTGCTTCAAGCTTTGAAAAAGTATCATCTATTTTTATCAAGTATAGATGAAAGAGATATAGAGCGTGTACAAGATGGTAAGGCACTCGGCATGAGTAAAACAGTTCTAGAACGAATTAACTATATCCAAGAAATACGAAAAGGTGTAGGGAAGCTGGATGCGTGGGATAAACAACTTATTGAGTTAGCTTATTTAGGAAAAGAGAAGCCTAGTTGGATAAAAATGTGTAGGATATTGAATATGTCGCAGCCAGATTATTATAGGAAGAGGAATAGGGCTTTGTGTGAGTTGGCTTATAAGTTGGGAATTGAGGTAGAAGGATGAGAACCGCTTGTTGTAGCGGTTTTTATTTATTATTTATATAATGTAAATTCTTACTTAATTTAGTTCCGCATATTAATAAAGAAATAGAAGTTTACGAGGGGGAATGAGAAGCAAATGTGGACATTTTTTATTATTTTGGGATTAGGTGTAGCATGTATCATATTATTCTTAATGATGAGCAATCATGATATGAATAAATTAGATGTATTTAAGAAAGAAAATCCTGAGATGTATGAAAAATATAAGGGTGCTTTCAATTCTCAACCAGGAGATTTTTCAATGGTAAAATTGTCTGTTGAATCGGTTGAATCCCGACTATTACCTGAGGAAACAATTTGTTATTCATTCGCCCAACCAAGATATCAAAATACGGACATGAATGTATACATTTTGACAGACAAGCGATACATATATTATGGTATTAGATTAACTAAAAAGGCGTTCGAATCCATTCCTTATAATAAGATAGAGAGTGTTGATGTTAAAGAAAAGGCATTAGTTACAGAGTTAGAAGTGAAATCTAAAGAAGAGAAAATTGAAGTGTTTTTTGGATCTTATCATAAGAAGTATTTTGATGAGTTCTATATATTTTTAACCGAGAAACAATTAAGTCCTGATCTCGGCAATTAATTATTAATAAGTTATTAATTGTATATAAAGCGAGAAAAAGACCACATAACTTTTGATATTATCCCCTTTAGGTAGACAGTGTGAAAAAGACCATGTATACACATGGATGTTACACTATTACTTGGAGGGGATTTTTCATGGCCAAAAAAGGTGCAACATTTAATACATACTCAAATGAGATAAAGTTATCAGCTGTTCAAAGTTATTTAAATGGTGAAGGAAGCTACGATATGATAGCGGAGAAATATCAAATTAGAAGCTCTACACAACTTAAAAATTGGGTGAAAAAATATAAAGAATGTGGTGAAATTACAGATACTCGTGGGGAAAATAATAAAATGAAAGGTATACCGAACCCTTTAAAAGGTAAACGGATTCATTTTAAAACTGTTGAAGAAGAGCGTGATTACTATAAGGCTCAGGTTGAATATTTAAAAAAGCAGTATCCAAATCTGTAAATGGGGGCGTACTAAAATATAAAGAACGATATCATATCATTGAATTACTAAAGAGAAAATATCCCGTTATATGGCTTACTAATTTTGCGGGTGTACATCGCTCAAGTTACTATAAGTGGGTTCATACAAAAAGTATGAACAGCATACGACTAGAATCCGATAAACGATTAAAAAAGGTAATTCAATCTATTCACCTAAAGCACAAAGAATATGGTTATCCACGTATGAAAATTGCTTTAGAAGAAGAGGGTTATTTTATAAATCACAAAAAGGTATATCGATTAATGAGTGAGCTTAACATTCAGTCTATTATTCGGAATTATTCTAATGCTTTTCTAAATGTTTTAAACTGTGAATTCAAAGATCGCCAACAAAATGAAGCGCTTGTTACAGACATTACCTACCTACAATTTCAAGAGGGCTTCCGCTATCTTTCTGTTGTACAAGATATTTATAATAACGAAGTTGTTTCTTGGAAAATATCCAAGCGTAATGATAATGAACTTGTATTAGATACAATTGAACTGTTGGCACAAAAAAGAGATGTGCGTGGAACCATTCTCCATTCAGATCAGGGGTTCCAGTACACATCTCATGCCTACAACAAACGACTTTTAGATTTAGGTATCATTGGCAGCCACTCTCGCAAAGGAAACTGCCATGATAATGCCTGTATCGAGTCATTTTTCTCCCATTTTAAATCGGAGATGTTGTATTTGAATCATTTTAAAACAGAAGCGGATTTAATACAAGCAATTGAAGAATATATTTACTTTTATAACTATAAACGTTTCCAAAAACGACTCAACCATCGAGCTCCGATAGAATATCGAATCTCGATGGCTGCTTAGTCTTTTTAATACTGTCTACTTGACAGGGATAAGACCACTTTGTGGTCTTTTTCTGTTGAGAGTGAGCAATGGATTCTCCCTTTTTATTTATTGTTTGTTATATTAATAATAAATCAATGTTTTTAAGGAGCTAATATACTTATGGAACAGGTTGTAGGAGAATATTTTTCACCAAGTAAAATATACAAAGTGCAAATTATAAAACGAAAAGATGGTTTGTATACAACGGAAGTTTATAGGTGAATGAAGGATTGTGGATATGAGTTTTGGAGCTCTATTAATCAAGGGTTTCCTTTAATAGATAGTGAAGAGCATGCACAAAAGATAGCTATTGAACGGCTAAATGAGTATCTGGATGAGAATTAGAACCAAAACATGTTAAAAGGTTGAATTTATTGGAATTATTTTCACGTGAAGTATATGATTTGATATTTATTTTAGTTAAAATAGAAAAGTAATTTAATAGGATTTAGTCTGTTTTTTCAAATGATGTAAAGGGGGAGAATGCATGTGAGGCATGATATTTTAGATTTTGAAAAAGTAGTCCCAAAAGCGTTAATTAATTTTTATGTAGACAAAATGGAATTAGAAGCAGATCGTCGAAGCTTTGAGACTATGTATAATGCAATCAATGAATCAGCTCCTGATTTAATTGAACGGCTGTATACTAACTATAGTTGTGCAGGTAAAACTGCTGTCAATATCTTTCAGGAAGTGACGCTTCCAGGAGGTTTTTTAACTAAAGAGAAAATGGTGAAAATCTTACAAAGAGAGATTGGTGTAAACGAAATATTTAATCGAGAGTTTAAACCACCATTATCCGATGAACCACAAATTAACTATGTTGAAGATAGAGGGGATTCTATTCTTATTCAATTTGTTGCTAAAGATAAGCCAAGAAGAATCCGAAATGGATATGATATAATTCAAGTTACATCTGTGAATTTTGAATTTGCAATTGTTCGTTTCATGGGACCTACTATCATTGAATTACGTTGTGCATATAATAAGCATAATAAATTTCTTTCTTGCTTTGAAAGTTACTTTAGACAAGAGCTTGGAGAAGAATCGAGAGAATTCAAATGGATACCCATAACAAAAGTATCAAATGCAGAGGCGGAAGAAATAGCAAAACGTCTATCAGCTGGTTTGGTCGAAGCGGATCATAAGGATGATGGGATTTATGATAGACATTTAGTTACAGCGAGTCCAGATGTGAAAAATTTACGAGAGCAAGAAGAATATGTACAGCAATTTAAAAATAAAATGCTATTATCACAGTCGCTGGTTATTAATGTAAAAGAAGAAACATCTTTTGGAGAGTATGAGAATGAAATTAAGTTTAAAATTAATCTACATACAGGCTTTCAATTTTTAAGCAAAGTAAGTGAAGCTGTAATTGATTATGTAATGCAGGTGTTTATTGATGTAAGATATAAAGGCATAAATAGTACAGAAGAGAGAGTAACTGGGCAGGATACTACGTCTAACGAAGCTCAACAAGCAACACAAGCAATATAATTGATAAAGGAGGGCAAGGATGATGTTTAATGTAGCAAAAATTGATGATGCGTTAAAAATATTGGCAATCAACAATCGCTACCGCTTCAATGCCCAACAAGTAGCATATTTATCTGGAAATAGTGATGTTAACGAAGTTTATCAGTACTTATGTACTAGGGAACCATATGTTTTAAAAAAATCTTATGAAATTTTATGTCCAGATAGATTTGATTCAGCTGCTTCATATTCTAAACTTGAGCAAATTCCTAAAGGATGGATTGAGTGTAGAATATGTGGTGAAGAATTTATTCCGGATGAAAATTTAATTCATATTGTATTTTCATTTACTTCATCCTATTTAGAACAAATTAGGAAGGAAATAGATGATGAAAAAAAGGAGAAACACCCATTGATGCTTATAAGTTAGGGGCAGAAGAATTGAATGTGCTGGATAAAATGCAGCATACAATGGGTGATACACGAAGACCTTTTACTATAAATATTTTTAATCATGGGGGCGGAATGATTATGACAGAAAAATATAATAATAATTCAACAAATATATCTGGTGGCGGTACATTTACAGGCGTCCAATTTGCGGCAGGATCCAAAGATTTTCAAGGTGTTGTAAATAATATTTCAAGTAATAATTCTGATAAGATAGAAGAGCTAACAAATGCATTGATAGAATCTTTGAAAACTGAAAAAAATATAGAAAATACTAGTCCTGAGGAGATTATCGATGCTGTTAATCAAGTCAGAGATGAAACTAAAAAACAAAAGGTTAATAAGCTTTCTTTAAAGGGAATTGTAGCAGGTATTAATATGGTCATGACAAGTGTGAATGGAATATCAACGAAAACAAAAGAAGTTTATAATCAATGGCACGATCAAATTGCTCAATTATTTCAATAAATAAAATGGCTCTCTACTTAATTAGAGAGCTTTTTATTTTGCTGAAGAATGGAATATTTAAGAATGTACCTATATCATTAGAAGCTTATAAGAATTTTTGTGGAATTTGTAATGAATGCTGTGTCTTTTATAAGAGAGGAACTGGAAAAGAAAAAAACATTAGAAATATTTTGGGGTTGTAATTAGGTTAATAAATTTACATTTAAAGAAATTTATAGAATCCTTTCTGGAAAAAATATCATTTTATAAAATATTGTAATATAATAGAATTTATTGTTGGAATATTTTAAATTATGATGAGATTGGAGACAGGACTATGGATCATACTGTAAGTAGCATGAAGGAATTGGAAGAAAGTTTGCTTAGTTTAGGAAGCGAAAAAGGGGAAATGTGGTATCGTGGTGAACCGAATGTAGCCTATAAGTTAATCCCAAGTTTATTTAGATTATTAGGAAAGGGATACCCCCATAAGGATATTGTAAAAAAAGAAAAAGAGGCAATTGAAAAGTTTAAAGAATATTATTTTGCTAATGATAAGGATGTAAGTGATTGGGAAGTGCTTATCGGGATGCAACATTATGGTACAAAAACTAGATTGTTAGATTGGACTACATCTTGGAAAATCGCTTTATTTTTTGCTTTTTGTAAATGGGATCGGAATCAGGGGAATTGTAGAATATGGGTATTAAATCCATATTTATTGAATGAACTTCATACTGGGGAAGATACTATATTAATTCCAAGAAAAACTCATAAGTTTCAAGATTATATAAATGGTAATCAGTACTTCAAAGAAACTGTAGCGATTGAAGCACCTGAGATAAATGAAAAGCTTAATAAAAGAATCACGGCTCAAAAAGGTTGTTTTACACTACATTATATACAAAATACAGTAGATAAAGATAAATATAATTTAGATGATGAATTAGAAGTCACAGTTAGCTCATATATAGGTAGAGTTAACTGTAATAAACAAGACATTTTATCGTATGTTGAATTATCATCAGAGATGTATGAAGAGGTTAAAAATTACTTAATAAAAGAAAAAATCACATATAAAGAAATATATCCTGATGTAGAAGGATTAAGTTATTACATAAATGATATTGTATTATCGTAAGATTATTTAGAAGTAGATAATTTTTATAATAGAGCACCTTGGAGCATCCTTTTGGATGCTTTTTTAATTGGAAAGGTGAAGGATTAAGATGCTTGGTTAACTGAAAAAATTAAGCAACTGATAATTTTATGTGAGGGAATTCTAATTGGAAAATATTTTTTAGACAATCGTTTACAGTATTTACATAAGAATAATCAAATTAATGTGTGTGAAAATATTGAAGAATTAGAATGTAATTTGAAGAGCGAAAACTAAGTTAGCAATTTAGATTGCAAACTTGTATAAAAATTGATAAAAAATTTGATTATACTTCCTATATCATTGAAAGTGTCATAAGAACTGCCACGGAAATGGTACTGTGTATTGTTTCTTGATTTATCTAAATTTCTCGGGCTTGGGCAATTAATTATAGTTTACTCACGAATAAACGTAAGTAAGGGTCCGACCAACGGGGGAGAGGGTTACATCTCTCTTTGAGCCGAGGATGTTCCTTCCGAATGTCCAATTGCTAATCATACTTTCCTCGGTTCAAAGAGGCGTGGGGCACCTCAACACTTTATTTCTCTCTTGAACTTTACCAAACTAATTAGAAGCATCAGCTACACTTACCGATTTGTGTCTATGAGGAACGGTTTTTCGTTTCTCTGACTATATAAGTAGTAAGTTACTTGTGTAGTGAGAGAAGCGTAGAAATTAAATATGAAAGTAATAAAAGAACACTGTTATGTAGAGAAGTACAGTCTATATACGGTGTTCTTTTTTGTTTATAAGGGGGGGATAGGTTATGCAGGATTTGATTAAGCAATATAACGCAACTTTAAGGCAATTGAGAGCAGCACAGAAGGATGCTAAAGAGGAAGATGTAAAGATTCTCACTGATATGATTAGCGACATTTCTTATTCCTTAGAATGGATGAAAAAGACGAGAAGACCGGGAAATCGAAGAGGGATTGAAAGGTTAGCAGCTTATCAGAGAGAAAGAGCGTGTGATCCGTTACTGATGCAAAGATATTTTCGTAGCATGGATGATAACTTATATGAGTGGGACGGTCATCAGCAAGAAGATGCAATTGGTGAATGGGATAAAATAAGATTGGAAGATGCATTATCATTGTTAACAGAACGGGAGAAAGAAGTGTATTTAATGTCCCGAGGATATTGTTTAACGTATAGAGAAATTGCTAGTTACCTAGACATTACATGTAGTACGGTACAATCTATGATAGAACGTGCTGAAAAGAAAATATCAAGACAGGTAAACGAGAGCCTCTTCTGCAATTGTGGATGAGGTTTTTTTAGCTTACATTTTTATAGAAGATTGGATAAAATTCAACAAGATGAATTTGATGTTTATTAAACATAAGATGGAAAGGCTATGAGTTAAATAAAAAGATGAAATAATTACCATTAGTGTATAAAATAATAAGTAATCAGCTTGGTAATGATTTTAAGAATATGAGATATATTAAACGTGACATATTATAGTTGAAATTCAGTTTTATATCACGTGAAAATATGCTTTTGAGGAGAGCAAAGATATGATTCGAATACATAAAGATAAATATTTTGATTCAATATATGATGAATTATTAGAACACGTAACTCAAGAAAAGTACATAGATGAGTATTTGCTAGAAAAGTTTATGAAAAGATACTTTAATGGTAAATGTTCATACTGTGAAATCCGAATGAAAGAGTTATCACTAACAATTGACTTTTATAGACCTATAAATGGATCGTTAAACACGATGGATGGTGAGTTTCATCCAGATCATTATAAATGGTTAAAAAATGAAGATGATAATATACTTTCAATTTGTGTAGAATGTAAGCGAGCGAAAAGTAATCGTTTTCCAGTAGATGGTGATGTCGCTTCTATTTATGCTGATAAGAATAAATTAGTGAAAGAAAGACGTTTATTGATACATCCTTGTAGAGATTACCCTGAAAGGCATTTTGTTTTTGATGAAAGTGGAATGGTTTATTATAAAAGTAAAAAAGGCGAGGTTACTATAGATGTTTTAAATTTGAATCGCAGTATGTTGGTAGAAATGCGTGCCCAAGTATATAGTGAATTTAATAATCTTTGTTATTTATTCTCAATGGAGCAAAGTCCCTACTATTTAAAGCAAATTCTACAAGAAGTTCAGTTGGATTCAATATTTGTTGGTTTAAAAAGGTTTATACTTTTTGAATGGGTAATCTTAAATGAAAAAATTCCCCTTCTTCAAGAGTTTGAGCCGTTATTAGATAATAGGTTACCGAAAGAACAAATGGAAGTTTTTTCGATTAGAAATAAGATTAGTCGAATTGATGACAAAGCGTATGTAGATATTAAGAAGCGGAAGAATTATGTTTATAAAGAAAAAATTAATGATTATTATGATGTAACAGACGATAATGATTTAGAAAAATATTATGGGAAACAGCGTTTTATTGAAAAGATTGAGATTCATAACTTTAAAAGTATTAGAAATATGAAAATTGATTTTACTCTGAGTAAGAGTAGTAACGCCCCTTGGCTAATGTTATTAGGGGAGAATGGTGTGGGTAAAAGTTCAATTTTACAAGCTATTGCATTAACGCTGATGGGAAAAGAACAACGGCAAAAAAATATAAAAAAGAAACCGTATGAATATTTAACAAAAGATTCTAATGAAGGTTCTATAACGATAAAATTATCTGGAATGTTTGAGCCTATTAGTATTTATTTGAATTCGAGTTCAATTGAATTTACAGGTGAAAATCATCAAAGACCTAGGGTTCTAATTTTAGGTTATGGCTCAACTCGATTACTTCCTAGAGATGATATGATATCAAATCATGAGGTGACTTGGGCAAGAACGGAAAATCTGTTTAATCCCTTTATTCCACTAGTTAATGTGAGAGAGTACCTATTATCTTTAAATGATGAAGATTTTAAAAATGTTAAAAAAGCTATCGAGTCTTTATTTTTAGAAAAAGTTATAATTGATCGGGATCAGATTTATGAAGAAGTATATTTTGGTTCTACTAATTCTTACAGCAAACTAGAAGATTTAAGCGATGGGTATCAGACAATTATTGCTCTTGCCACTGATATTATGATGGTTATGAAGAATAGATGGCGGAATTTTGATGCTGAAGGAATTGTTTTAATAGATGAAATTGATGCACATCTTCATCCAAGGTGGAATATAGAAATTGTTTCTCGATTAAAAAGGGCTTTTCCGAAAGTTCAATTTATTGCAACTACTCATAACCCGCTATCACTTCGTGGTTTAATAGATGGAGAAGTTGCAGTATTACTAGAAAATGAGGAAAGAGAAGCATATATTACTCAAAAGTTACCTTCTCAAAAAGGATTTAATGTAGAAGGATTATTAACTTCTAAATTTTTTGGATTGTATGATACTATGCCAGAGTTAAATGAATTATTTGATCGATATTATTTACTTTTATCTAATCCTAGTCCTAATGAAAGGCAAAAGGAAGAAATAAAAAATTTACAAGATAGATTGTCGAAATATGAAAAAGTAGGTACCACATTAAGAGAACAAAAATTCTATGAAGCAGTGGATTACTATTTTGCGCACTACAGAAAAAATAATGTGGAATTAAGTGATGAAGAGTTTAACAATATTATAGAAGACGCTATTAAATATTTTGAAAGGTAAAATTTTTTATGATAAAAGTTCAAAGAGAAGCAGAACCAGCTGTATTAAATCTAACTGAACCAACTTCTATTGGTTTTAAAGAATTGGAAGCGGCTAAAAGAACCACTTTTACAAAAGATACAAAATTTCCGTTCGAGGCATATAAGGATGAAAATGTAAAAAATCTTTTAAAAAAAATGTTTAATGGTAAATGTGGATATTGCGAAAGTATTATCAATGTGACTTCGTATGAAGAAATTGAACATTTTAGACCTAAAAAAGCTATTAATATAGAAGGTATACAAGGATTGACTTATCCTGGTTACTATTGGTTGGCTATGAGTTGGAGTAATTTGTTAATCTCCTGTCAAAGGTGCAATAGGTCGCATAAAAAAAATTATTTTCCAATAGAAAACGAAAATAAACGTGCAAAAGCTCCCGGTGAAGAAAGTGGAGAGGAGGTATTACTATTAAACCCTTGTGAAGATGACCCGAGTGAACATTTGGAATTTAAAGATACAGGTATTATTGAGTTTAAAGAGGGATCTAAAAAAGGAGAAAAATCTATAGAAGTTTATGCTCTTCATAGGAGAGAGCTTACTGAAGAAAGAGCGAAAGTTGCTAAGGATATTAAGTTGAAGATAGTACAAATACTTGATGGATTAAGTACTCTAAAGGTGCTTTTACGCTATCAAGAAGATAGTGATTTTCAAAAAGAGATTGAAAAAATTGTATCAAATATAATATCATTATATGATTTTATATTTGAATATAAAAATGACCCTAACAGACCTTATCAGGCAATGGTAACTCAGATTACTTCGGATTTTCTGAGTGAACGTAAAGAATTAATCAATAAATTGAAGATAACATTCAATCGGAAAAATCTCTGTGAACAAAGTCGCATTTCAAGTTAAGTTAATTTAGGGTAAGAGCTATAAAAAAGTTCTTATCCTATCTATTATGAAGTTTAGGGAGATAGTAAAAGTAACATAAATAATATTTTTTGTATTTGTAAATTTATTTATATAAATTATAAAAAACATCATGATACTTTCTAATTTAGTTCTAGCGCCTTCTTTAAATTAAGTATAATATGATGTCCCTCAATGCTGTTGTTTATAAAGTATTTTTGCTAACTGGATTACTTTGTTGTTACGTTCATCTGACTTAGTGTTCCATCTCCACCTAACTCCGTTAATATTTCTATGATCTCATTTAACCAAGGGTTGTTATTTGCCATAGGTATTCCTCTGAGTAAATTATATTAATTATCAGTCTATCTTTTTTAATCGGTATATATAAATTTTGCAATGGAAGCAATTGGTTTTATATAATGTAGTGTAGTGCTATCCTAAGGAAAAGTAAAAAATTTCTCTTAGTAATAGCACTATTTTTATACTGTAAACAGTTGTTTTCTATCTTTTAAAACACTTACAGGAAATTAGTATTTTTATATGTCTTAGTGTAGCTTTGAAATAATCCTATTAATATTGATAAATCAACTAAAGAAAAGGGCTTGTTTTGAGAGTATTTTTTCATTAAGAGAATGAATGTATCGTAGCAAAACTAGATAGAACCAAAGAAGATAAAAGTAGATTTTTCAGATTTAAGTTTTAATGGGTAACGTCAAGAATTGAAAAATATACGGGTAGTGTAATCCCTTCTTTTAATGGTGTTAAGAAGGGATTTTTCATGGAGTGATTATCAAGTAAATTCGGTATACAAATGTATACATATAAAAGATCTTGATAATTTGAGGTATATGTAAGTTGGATGATGTTTATAATTCATTTTTAAGGTCAAATTCAATAATAAGTTCGTTTATTATAAAGTCTAAACATTGAGCTTGGCCTAAGAGACTCTCTCTTATACAAGAGAATTCATTTTGTGTCATTTGACTTGAGATTATCTCTTTACGGGAAATAAGGCGTTTAGTATGATCGATTATTTTGCCTCTTCTAAATGTTTCTGCCATCTATACCACTCCGTTTATTGCTTACATTTGTATACAAAATCAAGGTTGAAAAATAAGGTTTTAAGGAACCTTTTGTAAGAAGAATTCCCTAAAACTATTTTAAATATGTAAAAAAGGTAAAAAGTAAAATAGGAAATGTTTTCCTTCGAAGACATGTATTCAAAGGGAAAAGCGCAATATAAAGATATTTTTCTTATGCTACTTTTGATAAGACACACGTTTTATGTAAGAAGATGTTTAGCTTTTTAATTGATGATATGTTGAACTGATTGCTCATGCAACAAAGCTTAAAACTCATGCACACATAATTAGAATACGATTCATTTTAGGTGAAGGATCCAAATTAATAATTGCAATGATAGAAACAAGTAATGTGTAATATGGTCTATTGTCTGCGAATAATAAAGTTGTTTAAAACGTAATAAAGTCCTATGAAAAACAAAATAGTTGTTAAAAAAGTGGTGTAAAATTTGGGATTTATACCACCTCTTATTTTTTTCTTTGTATAATAAAAATATGAATAATAGACTCATCCATACAGAGTAAAAAGAGTCATTTATCAAAATGATTATCGAAAAAGCTAAGAACAAACAATAGTTATAACTCATCATAAAAGGGGGCTTAATTTTAATGTATATTTCAAATATCAATATAACTAATTATAAAAACTTCCGTACCAACTCTATAGATTTTAATAATGGTACAAACGTTATTTTAGGACATAATAATGCTGGTAAATCAAATTTATTACGAGCATTAGCATTAATTTTTAATTCTAATAGTAAAAAGCATTTATCAATTGATGATTTTAATAAAAACATACCAATAGAAGAATTAAAAGAATATCCACCTAGTATTAAAATAACTGCTACTTTAAAGCAAGACGACTGTGAAGAATTAATGAGTGATGACTTAGTGACTGTAAGTAACTGGCTAACTAAGCTAGAAGAACCTTATGAGGCTAAACTGCAATATGAATTTTATCTCCCAACTAAGTTTCATGAAAAGTATCAGAGCGTAATAAATGAAGCGGAAAATATATTTGAAGTATGGCAAGTTATTCAAGATGAATTTCTGAGACTGTATACATATAAAATTTGGGGTGGAGAATCTACTAATCAAATAACTGCTGATAGTGAATCATTAAATAAATTTGATTTTCAATTTTTAGATGCAATAAGAGATGTCGAAAGAGATATGTTTAGCGGAAAAAACACGCTATTAAAAAATGTTTTAGATTTCTTCATGGACTATAACATAAAATCTGATAACTCTTTAGAAAAGGAACAAAAGGAAGCTGCTATTAAAGAGAAAAAGAAAGAATTCGGAGATTTTGCGGGGAATTTAATTACACTATTGAACGAGCGAATGACAGAAGGTAAAAAACACATTTTATCATATGCAAATGATATAGGTGCTTCATTTGACAAGTCTACTCCTAATTTTGACGGTAGTATAACAGATATCGAACTTTATTCTGCGTTAAAATTAATTGTTGAATATGAAACAGGTATTAAGATGCCTATTATTAATAATGGACTTGGCTACAATAATTTAATATTTATGTCGCTCTTACTTTCAAAAATGCAGGTTGATGCAAATGAAGAATATTTAGGTAGTAATGCTAAAGTATATCCGATGTTAATAATTGAAGAGCCTGAAGCACATTTACATCCTACAATGCAAAGGCAATTACTAAATTTTCTTAAAAAAAATTTAAAGAACAAAAAAGTGAGACAAATTTTCGTTACTACACATTCTACTCATATAACAGGTGCTGTGAATTTGGACGAATTAATTTGTATCTATAAAGATGGCAGCGAAACTTTAATTGGTTATCCAGGAAAGTCTTTCTGTGAAAATGAAGAGAGTAAAAAATATGTTCAAAGATTTTTAGATGCCACTAAATCAAATATGCTATTTGCTGAAAAAATTATCTTAGTAGAAGGGTTGGCAGAACAGCTATTAATGTCGATATTCGCTGAATATCTGGATACTTCTTTAGAAGATTGTCATATTGCTGTGATTAACGTAGGAGGTAAATATTTCAATCATTTTTTAAACCTATTTAATGCTTCTAATCCATACTCTATTAAAAGAAAAGTAGTATGTATAACAGATAGGGATCCTGAGCGAAAACAGTTAACTTCTAGCGATAAGACTGCAAAAAAATCATTTAAAAAATGTTATCCATTTGAAATGTATATAGAGGAAACTGGGTATGAGTATAAAAGAAATGAAGAGATAAATAGTTATCCTGATAATATTAGATTCCTTCTGCAAGATGAAAAATATGGAAAAACATTAGAGTACGATTTGATTCGTTTTAACCCAAACTTTAAGGGGTTGGTTACAGATTCTACAGCCAATAAAGACGAGATTTTTAAGCTAATGGATCAATATAGTAATGGCGAATCATTGGATTTAATGCTTAAAAATTTAAATGCTTCAAAAGAAAACGAACGAATTGGACAAGCATTAACAGACAAACGGTTAAAATGGGCAGATGAAGATAAGAAAATAGCATTAATCGCTGCAAGATATTTAAATTCAGTAGGAAAAGGGGTTAACGCATTAGAGTTAGCTTATGTACTAGAGGAAAACTTATTGAAAAAGAAAATTGCTGGAGAAAAAGAAAGCACTGAATTTAAAGAGTTTATCGTACCAGATTATATTAAAGAAGCAATAGAATGGATGTGTGAAGAATGATTCTTATTTCTTCTGAAGATACAATAGATATTGAGCAACATTTCAAAGTTACTGCGGGGCCAGGTGCCGGTAAAACTCATTGGCTAATAAATCATATTAAAAACACATTGAAAAATTCTGAGAGACTAGAGAAGACACGGAAAATAGCATGTATAACATATACCAATGTAGCTGTAGAAACCATTTTGAACAGGCTAGGAACGCAATCCGTCAATCAAGTAGAAGTTTCAACTATTCATAGTTTTTTATATAGTCATGTTGTTAAACCATATCTTACTCATATAGCAGAATTATTTGACATAGAATTTCAAAAAATAAAGGGTCATGATAACATCGAACCTAAATATAATAAAGTTCAATTTTGGTTAGAAAATCATTCTATGACTGAAAAGTTAAGGCATCCTTATACAATAAATCAATTGCTAAAACTACCAGAAAACAAAGATGCGCTATTCAATTGGTTATCTAGTGTTAAATATGGTTTTAATAGTGAACTAACATTATATTTAAGAGGTGAGGAAAGTAAGGCTAAACAGTTACGTAAGATAGTTAAAATCTTAGAAACAGACTTATTTAGCTATAAAAAATTATATTGGCAGGATGGTAAAATTGATCATGACGATGTGCTGTATTTTAGTTATGAATTGATTACAAGATACCCATTTATTTTAAACGTGTTACGTGCTAAATTTCCTTATTTTTTTATAGATGAATTTCAAGATACTAATCCGATTCAAGCTAAGATAGTATCCTTATTAGCAGAAGAAGAAACTATTGTAGGGGTAATTGGAGATCCTGCACAATCAATATATTCATTTCAAGGTGCTAGTATAGAAGATTATCTTGAATTCAAAATTGATAATCTAAGTGAATATACTATTACTGAAAATAGACGAAGTTCTAATCAAATAATTGATTTATTAAATGAAATTAGAACAGATATTGATCAAACTAAATTTAGAAATGTAGACCATGATAGACCTATCTTATTTGTAGGGAATAGTATAGAGGCATATAATGAAATCCAAGAGATATATGGTAATGATATGTTCATTCAAACCTTAGCGAGAGATAATCCAACCGCAAATGCAATGAAATTTGAGATAGACAATAGTAAGTTAAATACTAAACTGCTGGTTGAATTAGCTTCAAAAGATAATCCAAAACGATATAATATTATAAAAAGTTCAATGGAAGCTCTAGAGTTTGCTAAACATAGTGATTATAAAAATGCTATAAGAAAAATGAGTACTAATTTTAGTCGTTATTCTGAAAAAGAGCAATTCAATAAATCTGTATTAATTTTACAAAAATTAATAAAAAAACAAGGGACGCTTTTTGAAGAACCTTTGATGGAATTCTATCAATTAGTTAGAGAAGATATAGAAATGCCCGGTTTTAGAAAAGGTGCTACCCAAGATTTTTATAATACATATTCTTATAAAGAGGTAGCATTATGTATAAGCTATAAAGAAGATATCAGTCAGCATAGGACTATTCATAAATCCAAAGGGGATGAGTTTCAAAATGTCTTATTGATAGCAGGTACGATAGGGTTTCTTACTAATCCAACCTTAGCTGAAGACGAAGAACAACGAATTTATTATGTAGGTATAAGTAGAGCTATGGATAGATTATTTATAGTGACGCCAAAATTATCAAAAGCGAATCGAGCAATAATAGAGTCTAAATTCAATTTTCAAATAATAGATTTAGAAAAAGAACCTCAATTAATTTAAGGTTAAATATAATCGGAATCTTAGATAGTATAAAGGAAGCTATGTTTAATTATTCGCCTTGTGAAATTAAACAACTTTATTATTCTAAAAAATTACAAGATGAAATAAGAAATATAGTTTTTAAACACCTTTAGTAACCTTCCATCAATCGCTTTGATAGAAGGTTACTTTTTTTAGAGATAAAATTAAACAACTTTTTATAGATACAATTTCATTCATTTTTCTTGGTGTTCCGCATCCCATTCACTTAAATAGGATGCATATTCTAATTCATCTGGATTATCATGTAACATGGAAATAAATTCTAATTTATTTCCATCACAGTCCAGAAAGTATACACTTGCAGCGGGCATCCATCTTTGGACAATTGGCTCTTGATTTCCTTTCCCCTGACTTCCAACCACTTCTATTCCACGTTCCTCTAACCACAATTTAGAAGTCCTTAAAAACTCTAAATCTACACCAAAAGCAAAGTGTTTTGTTTCAAAGTTTTCAATATTATGTACTTCTCATAGTCCAAGCATTTGTTTTTTATTTTCTCCTACCCAAAAGAAAGCCACTCTTCTTTTGGATAGTTTTCTTGCTAATGCTAATCCTAACTTGTTTTGATAGAAATCAATCGCCTTTTCTAAATTTCTTACATGTAAATGTGTTTCGTATATATTTTGAATCATTATTTTTATTCCCTTCTTTATTGTAATTTATAATTATCTTCCGTGTATAAATTCCCACTCTTTCCAGGACATAATTTCAAGTTCCGGTCTTGGTTTATCCTCTAGCATAGAAATAAACTCAACTGAGTGACCATCTGGATTTGCAAAATAAATCGACACAGCGGGCATAAAAGGGAATACCATTAATTCTTCGGAATTTCCACCAAAGAAATTTGTAGATTCAATTCCTAATTCATTTAAATAACTTCTCGCCTTAATAATATCTTTCACATCTACTCTAAAAGCGAAATGTTGACGCTGAACCTCCGGTGAAGGATAATTTTCTCTAATGCCAAACATAGCTTCTCCAGGTTTTCCAATCCAGTAAAACTTAGATTTTCGATTAGAGTCTTCATACAAAGGAATAATATTAAATAATTTTTCATAGAATTCAGCGGATATTTTATAATTACTTACATTAATATGTGTTTCAAAAATCCCTTTAATCATCAAAAATCCTCCTTGTATAAGCAACCAATATCATTTTATAATTTTTAAGTTCAATATATCTAATCACTATGTTATTAAAAGAAACAGCTGTTTTATTAAAAAAAAGTTTTAGACTATAGAAAAAAGTATTAGACTGTTAAAAAAAAGTTGTAGACTAAAAAGATGTCTTCTATATGTGAAAACACCTTTTATGAGGGGGTATTATGTGATTACTGTATTATTTATGGGGCTATCTTTATAGTTGTCTTAGTGTAGTAAAGAGGGTTGTTGTCCCACATTGCTATCCCAAAGTAAAAAAACGTTATTCTTTCTAAATAAGCTAAATAGGAAAGAATAACGTTTTTTTTATGAATTTCTCGATTGAATCACTTTATATCATTCAAGCAGCAAACAATTATAAATAATTGTTTGTTACTTGAATTTATTTCGATTTGTATAGAGCTAAATTTCACCTTCTAGCGTTGCGATATATATAATTTATGCTTCAATTTTTTTAGTTGCAGATAATACCTTATAACGATGTCTTAAATAACAAAAGCTATAAGAAGTCAATTCAACACATACATATCTAGAAAAAATCTAATGTAATTTATGTTAAAAGAAGGGTGGTAACTTTAAATATGGAAAATGAAACAAATTTATAGGAGGCTTCCATTTGATACAGTTTGGCGGCGTAACGCAAAGATTTCGGCTAAATTAATGAATAAATTATCGGACAAAAATAAGCGCTCTAACTTTGAATAGAACGCCATTTTACCGTAATATATTGGCCCGGAAAGGGCTCGAACTCAAGACTTGCACACTGTAGAGGTGGGGGTTTAATTTATTACTTTTCTTCCTGCATTATAAAATTCCAAAAACGTTTTAATTCTTCACGCTTTTGGGATGGAGCAAGTTTTATATCATTTAACCATTGATCTAGCTCTGAATCATTTCCTTTCCCTTCAGCATCAAAATCTCTCCCTAGAAGAAAATCAGTAGATACTTTAAAGTAATCTGCTATACGTATCAAGGTATTGTAATCAGGTTGACGTTCATTACGTTCATACATACCAATTGTACTTTCACTTAGTTGAAGGGATTGAGCCAGTTCTTTTTGCGTAATTCCTTTTTGTTTTCTTAAATCACGAATTATATTTCCAAACGTTTTCATTCTATCACCTGATAATATATTAACACAATATGTGTTAATATATTAAAACTTTTAAAAATTGATAATTGAAATCTATTGACAACACACTTTGTGCGGTTTATATTTTAATTAACAACACGAAATGTGGTTTCAGGGGTGAGAATGTATGAATTATGAAAGAGTAGCTGAAAATCTAATTAATTTAAGAAATGGGAAATCTAGAGAAGAGGTGGCAAAAGCAGTGGGAATAAGTATTAGTACATTGCAGATGTATGAAAATGGACAAAGAATTCCACGTGATAATATAAAAGTAAAATTAGCAAATTTCTATGGCGTTACAGTCCAAACAATTTTTTTTGATTCAGAACAACACGAAGTGTGTTGAATAATAATATATCTTTAAGATGATGTAGTGATTTTTTAGAAATGTAAGTTTAGAAAGTGTTTTAGGCAATTTTACATAAAAAAATGATGTTTTTATCATTATATATAAATTATAGGGATGTGTTTGCATGAACATGAAAACATTTGAAATGCGTGAAAAACGATTAGCAGAACTATTAGGTGCAAAAGTACTATGGGAATTTATAAGTGCCGTAACAGAGGAAATTGAAAAGCAGGAGTTAGAGTCTACACCTGGATTATTAGAAGATCTATTCACACATGTGAAAGAAACGATTCAAATTCAAAATATGAATCAACGCATAACAAAAGCCCCTGTAAAAACAGAGGCTGATGGCATAAATAAAGATACATTATTTATGGAAGCGTATGTAGAATTAATTAATCATAAGTTTGTTATTTCTGAATTAGCTGTAGAGCTTTCATCTGTTCTAAAAGAATTAAATTGTTTTGTTCAATCATCTTTGCCACAGCTTCAAAGTGAGCTTGATTCTCAAGAACCTCAATCTGCTTCTCTTTAGGGAGTGATTTAAGTATTTCTTTTATTTCTTTACACTCGTATATGTTATTCTCCGAGTCTTCGATTAATTTATTACGACGATTGGTGTATTCAAGTGCACCTAAAGTCGCTAATGCGCGAGGATCTAATCCTAGAATTTCCATGTATTCCTCTCCTTTCCTCTACAATAATTCGATAGGGGAAAGGAGATTCCTTTAATGATTTAGTAGAGTCTTTATATAGCTATACAAATTGTTAATGATTATTGGACATGGTATTTAGCGGGAATGTAGTAGAAATAGACTTTAAAAAAGCCCCTAAAAATAATGAGAAGGAAGGAGGTTACAGTAAATTACAATTACACTCAACTTTTCCTAAGTAATCTTCATATGAAACGATTATTTACTTTTAGTGTGAAATTCATATTAGATTCTTTGATGAAGAGTAGATAGACATATGGAATAGGGAATGAATTAGTAGTTAAATTAGCATAATTTTTATGGAAGAATAATATAGACTGGTTAAAGTTTTTTAATGAATCCAATTTCATTATTTAATAATAATGGACGAGTTAAGTGTGAAGAGTTTTCTTCAACCTGAGTGGAATTTTTTGCACCAGGAATAGCAACTGAAACAGCTGGGTGACTTAACACATAACGTAAGGCAATTTGAGCTAGACTTCGATTTGATCGTACAAGTGAAAGTAATTTCTCTACTTTGTCTAAGCTATCTTTAAACCACTTTTCTTTTGGCCAATCTTTTCTTAAATCATCGTCTGGAAATTGAGTTTCATGATTAAATTTCCCAGTTAAAATTCCCATCTTAAGTGGACCTCTTATCACAGCACCTAAATTATGTTTTTCAATATAAGGAAGGATGTCTTTTTCAGGTTCTTTATTCAAAATACTATAATCGAATTGTACGACATCTAAATCATTATTCTGATTAAAATGTTTTATATAATCTAAATCATTAGTAGAAACGCCAACAGCTCTCACTTTGCCAGATTTTTTTAGGGTTTGGAAAGCTTGTAGAAAGGCTTCTGTTTCTTCCGGTTTATCCCACCAAATATGACAAAAGTACACATCTATATAATCCGTTTTAAGCCGCAGTAAACTAGCCTCAAACGCATCAATGATCTTTTGAGGATCTTCATAAACGGCTGGTTGATTTGGGTCATAATGATGACCAATTAATCCACCTTTTGTAGAAAGAATGATATCCTGCCTGCGATTATTTATGGCTTTTGCAACGAGTGTTTCACTATGACCAAGTCCATAAACATCAGCAGTGTCAATAAAATTAACCCCTAGGTCAATTGCTTTATTGATTGCATCAATGGATTCATTATCTTTTACTGCGCCCCATTCATCTCCACCAATTGCCCAAGAGCCGAATCCTATCTCAGAAACTATTAATCCTGTTTTGCCTAATAATCTATATTCCATTATGTACGGACTCCTCCATTTCAGTTTATATTATTAGAAATATATATAGCTACCAGTTGGAATATTCTTGAATTTGTTTTCGGGGTGTAAATTAGAGTGTATATTTTAATAAATATATATGAGATTACTTTATAAAAAGTAATTGGAATTATTAGTGAAATGATTTTTTATGCTTAAATTGAATAAAAGTATGAACTTTCACGGTATAAATATGAATTTTATTCATCATTTTAATAACTATGCAATAAGCGAAATAAATGTTGAATTTAGTCGGAAAATATACATTTACAAATCGCAGAATGTGTACATATAGTTGTAATTGTAAATATTATCCGTTCTGAAATATCTATAAAAGGAGAAATTCATATGAAGGAAATACAAAAACAATATGAAATTGTAGAAGAATTGGATGCAACAGTAGGGCAAGAAGCATTATGGATAGCTCATCAAATGGAATTAGAAAATGGAATGAACAATGAAGCTGCCATAATAAAGCTAAAAGGAAATCTTCAAATAGATAACTTTAAGAAAGCGCTTGCTTCAATAGTGCAATCTCACCCGGCGCTACGTACACTATTTATTAAGAGGGACGAAAAAATTAAACAATCCATTCAAAAGAGTATAGGTTTTGATATACCCATTAAGGATTTAACTGCTTTTAAAAACACAGAACAAAAATTTATTTTAAAAAAATTCTTAGACTCTATAGTGAATGAGAAATTTAATTTAGAAGTAGGGCCTTTGTTTAAATTCCACATCATTAAATTGTGTGAAGATGAATTTATTTTACATATGATTTTTCATCACATTATTTATGATGGATGTAGTTTAGGAGTTTTTATCCAACAATTGTCTCATACGTATTGTGAATTACTTCAAGAAAATACGGGTTTAATATTAGAATCTCCTTATAAGAGCCTTGTAGAATTTGAGGAAGGTTTTATTGACAGTGCAATATATAGAGAAGGATTATCCTATTGGAAAGATTATTTACAAGGTGAACTACCTCCTACAGAGTTTCCTGCTACTATTAATAAAATGAATGAACCGATATATACGAACAAAAATATAAGCAAGAATATTGATGCCGATCTATTTTATCAAATACAATGTTTTGCTAAAAGAAATAACATAAGTGTCTATCGGGTTATGTTAAGTACTTATTGTGCCTTGCTTCATCAAATGACAAATGCTGAAGAAATTATTGTAGGTATTCCAATTAATACTAGACCACAAACGGAAGAAGGGAATGCTTTTGGTTATTTTGTTAATACATTACCTATACGTATAAGAATAGAAAAAGGTGATACATTTAAGGGAATACTTAACAAAGTGAATGAATCTGTTCATTTGGCTATTAAGTATAAACATAATCCATATTCACATATAGTAAGAGATTTAAATCTAAATAATAATACACATCATAATATGATTTATTCAACAGCATTTAATACGGTAAGGATACCTCAATTGAAAATTCCCGATATTGAGTCCACAGTTTTAACAGATTGTAAAAGAGTAAATCCTTTTAACATGACCTGGAGAATAATGAGATATGAAGGGGAAACAGAGAATAAAATTGAGATTGACTATAATTCAGCATTATATAAACCAGATAGTATGAATGATTTAGTTGAAAGATATATATATTTGTTACAAAAACTAATGAAGAATGTGAACGAACCTATCCATTCATTGGATTTACTCTTAAAAAAGGATTATCGTTTATACAAAGATATAAACTCAAATACTCTTGCATATCCTAATTCAAAAACAGTAGATCAATTAATTGATCTACAAGCATTAAAATCGCCAAATCAAATAGCGATTTCAATGGGGGATAAATCGATTACCTATTATGAATTGCAGCAAAGGTCCAATCAAATTGCGAATTATTTACGTGAAAATAATATAAAAAAGGGACAGCGTGTAAGTATTACTATGGTGAGAGAGATTGATACAATTGTATGCATTCTAGGTATACTAAAATCAGGTGGAGTTTATGTACCAATCGATCCAAAGTTTCCTGAAAAAAGAATAGAATTTATATTAAAAGATAGTGAAAGTCAAATGATTATTACAAAGAAAGAATTCAGGGGATTAATTGAAAGTTTTGCGATTCATACAATTTTTCTAGAGGATTTTCATTACACTAATTCTATAGAAAATATTGCGTCTACACATAACATAGAAGATGCTGCGTATATTATCTACACGTCAGGTTCAACCGGTTTACCAAAAGGAGTAGTTGTACCACATAGAGGAGTAATTAATTTATCATATTCATTAATGAATCAATTTAATTTAGACAAAAATGATGTATTTTTACAATTTGCAACAATGATTTTTGATGCCTCCATTATGGAAATGTTTCCGATTTTGTTATGCGGAGGAAGAATGCATTTAATTTCTGAAATGGAAAAACGTTCTGCAGAAGAATTTATAAATGTAATTAACAAGAATGGTATTACATTTGTTCTTTTACCAACTGCATTTTTTAAATTAATAGCTGATATGCCAAAAGAAATGTTGCTGAAATTAAATTCTTTAGAATGTGTATTTGTAGGAGGGGAAACATTACCTGCTGAATCCGTTCGTAAATGGCAAAGTAAAGTAGGGTTAAAGATTCCAGTTCTTAACGCATATGGTCCTACTGAAGCTACTGTATGTACAACCATTTATGAAGTAAATCATGAGATAAAAGAAGAAACTTCTAATATCCCAATAGGTAAACCAATTGCTAATAGTAAAGTTTTCGTGGTCAGTCCGTTCAACACGATATGTCCGCCAGGAGTAGTAGGTGAGTTATTCATTGGTGGTGATGGGGTTGCTAAAGGATATATAAATCAAAAGAAAAAAACAGAAGAGGCATTTATTTCTTTTGAAAAATCATATAATCGCAATAAAAAAATATACCGTACTGGGGACTTAGTACGTCTTTTACCAAATGGAAACTTAGAATTTATCGGAAGGAAAGACAATCAAGTGAAACTACGTGGGTATCGAATTGAGCTTGATGAAATAGAAAGAGCATTATTTAAACACCCAGAGGTAAAAGATGCAGTAGTAGTAACTTATCAAAATGACAAAATTGCTAGCTTTTATGTATCAAAAGACAATACAGAGATAAAACAAGAGAACTTAAAAACACTCATAAGTGAAAGATTACCAGATTTTATGATGCCAAATTATACATTTCATCTTAAAACATTTCCATTATCACCAAGTGGTAAGGTTGATAGAAAAAAATTAGAATTACAAATCCCATCTTTACTTGAAAATATGCAAAATCAATATATACCACCAATAAGTGGCACAGAAAAAAGGTTGGCAAAAACATGGTCAGAGATTTTAAATTTAGGGAAATATAGAATCAGTAGAGATGACGACTTTTTTAAACTTGGGGGACATTCATTAATTGCTGTGCAAGTATTAAATCAAATTCAAAAAGAGTTTCATTTGAAAATAGAAATTAGAGATATTTTTGAGCATACAACAATTGCTAGTCTATCTGCTTACATCGATAAATTAATGGAAGTAAATCATGATAGGGAAGAACAGAAGATGCAAATATTAAAAGTTGTAGATAAGGAAAGTTATCAGTTATCAAGTGCTCAAAAAAGAATCTGGTTTTTAAATAAATCTAACGGTATTAATAAAGTATATGATACACCACTACACATATATATTGAGCCGAGTTTGAAAAAAGATATTTTACAAGACGCCATAAGATTTTTAGTTGAACGACACGAGATGCTCCGAACAGTGTTTATTGAAAAAAATGGGGAGCCTAGACAAGTCATATTAAAATCAATAGCGATTGACCTGATACACCATGAGATTGAACACATGGCTAAAAAGGAACAACAAGAATATACACGTAGAACAATAAATCAAACGGATCATACACCATTTGATTTGGAAAATGGACCGCTTTTCCGGATTAGAATTTTTAATTTTGATAAGAAAAAATCCTATTTATATATCAATTTACATCACATTATTACTGATGAGTGGAGTGTAAGGAATTTATTAGATGAATTAATGAAGGTATATAGTGCCTTTGCTAAACGAAGAAATCCTGACTTGCCAACTATTTCTAATCGATATGTAGATTATGTTGGGTGGGAACAGGAGCAGTTAAAATTAGGTCGGTGGGATACAGAAAAATCTTATTGGATGGCCGAACTTGCAGCGCCTCTTCCTATACTAAATCTTCCTTTAGATTTTAGTAAGAAACATCAAAGTACAAATAGAGGTACAGTATTTGAAATGAAGTTAGATAATAAAATGAAAGAGTCTTTGAAACAAGTATGTGAACAAGAGAATGTTTCGATGTATATGCTATTTTTGGCAGCATATATTCAATTGTTACATTATCTAACGGATCAAAAAGACATTATTGTAGGTACACCGGTTGTTGGAAGGAATTATCAAGAATTTGAACAAATACAAGGATTTTTTGTAAATACTTTAGCGATTAGAACACAATTAAATGATGTAAAAAATTTAAAACAGCTATTACAAGTAGTGAGAGAAAAATGTTTGAATTCTTTCCAAAACCAATCATACCCATTTGATAAAGTAATTGAGCAAATAAATCCGGATAGAAGCTTTGGAAATAACCCGATCTTTTCTACTATGTTTAGTTACCAGAAAGATATTTTGCAGCAACATGATGCGTACAAGCTTCAATTGTTACCTAATAAACAAGATGTTAGTAAGTTTGACATTTCTTTAGCTGTTGAAGAAGGATCGGATTATGTAGAGATTTCATTTGAGTATAATATTAATCTTTTCAAGGAAGAGTCAATTAATAGGTTTACTCAAAATTTACTTAATATACTGGACGCATTTATTCATCAAAGAACAGTGGCATATGAGAATCTTTCATTCCTATCGCTGGAAGAGGAATCTCTATATAGAAAGGTAAATCATACAGAAAGACCGTATCCTTATTTTCAAAATATACAGGAGCAATTCTATATGCAAGTAGATAGACAATCCAATCGGATTGCTATAGCGACTGAAACAGAATCTTTAACATATAGACAATTAAATATGAGCTCTAATCAAGTAGCTCAACATTTAATCGGAAAAGGTATAAAAAGAGGTGATAAGGTAGCCATATTTTTAGATAGAAGTATGAATAGTATCGTTTCTATGCTTGGAATATTAAAAGCCGGTGCTGCCTATATACCAATCGATGTAAAATACCCTGAGGATAGAATAAATTATATAGTTAGTGATAGCCAGGCATGTAGAATTATAACGAGTAACAAATACAAAAGTCATTTGAATGTAAGCAATTATATGGTTTCAATAATAGAGGATATATATCGTACGACTATAAATGATGATGTGAAAATTTTTAATAAGCCAGATGATTTGGCATATGTGATTTATACTTCAGGATCAACAGGCAAACCAAAAGGTACATTATTAACGCATAAAGGAGTATTAAATTTAGTTGAATGGAGAAATGAAGTATTTCAGATTTCTCCAAATGATAAAGTAACACAGTTTTATTCTCATAGTTTTGATTCTTCTGTATCGGAAATTTTTTCTACTTTGTTAAATGGAGCGGAGCTGTATGTATTAAGTGATGAACAGCGCTATTCAACTGTCGAATATGCCCAAGCAGTCCAAGAAATACAAGCAACTATTTCTGATTTACCAACAGTATTTTTTAATGAATTATCGACCTCATTAACTAAACCGGATAGCGAGAAGATACGTTCTTTAAGATTTATGATAATGGGAGGGGAAGCTGCATCAACAAATGCTATTAGGAGTTGGCAAAATACTTTTAAAAACCAAGTGCAACTGGTAAATGAGTATGGTCCTACGGAAGCAACTGTTTCAGCGATGTATTATTTCATACCAGTCTTAGAAGGTGAAAATAATCTTTTAGGAAGCATACCGATTGGTATTCCAATTTCTAATACAAAGGTTCATATATTGAATTCATATATGCAACATTGTCCGGTAGGGAGCATGGGTGAATTATATATTGAAAGTTTAGGATTGGCCCAAGGGTATTGGAAGCAGGAAGAGAAAACAAAACAGGAATTTATTTCAAACCCATTTTCAGAAGACAATAGTAGAAGACTATATCGAACAGGTGATTTAGCAAGGTGGTTACCAAATGGAAATATAGAATTTATGGGAAGAAAAGATAAGCAGGTTAAAATTAGAGGGCACAGAATTGAACTAGGGGAGATAGAAGATGCAATATTAGAATTTGTGGGGATAAATCAGGCTGTGGTAACACAAACGAAAGATGGAATGCTATTGCAAGCTTATTATAAAACAGTGGACGGTTTAGAAATAGAGAAAAATAAGTTAGCTTTATATTTATCAAAAGTATTGCCAGAATATATGATCCCTAAATATTACTCTCATGTGTTAGAAATACCAATAACGGCTAATGGGAAAATTGATTTCGAAAAACTGCCAGAAATAGAGTTTGATAATGAGCAAAACGATGAGTGTATACTTAAGCCTCAAACTAAAGTGCAAAAAAACATTGCAAAAGTATGGTCCGAAGTTCTAAACATTAAATCTATAGGTTTAAAAGATGATTTCTTTAATTTGGGTGGACATTCTTTAAAAGTTATGCCGGCATTAGTCAAATTAAAACCGTTATACCTTAACTTGAAAATCCAAGATTTCTTTAAGTATAGAACCATAGAAAAATTAGCCTCTCATATTGAAGAAATGGAAGAAATATCGTTCAAGAAAGAGAAAAATATGAATGTAGTATGTAAGGAAAATGAAACGAAAACGACTCCTGTTTATAAAAGAACTAAATTAGAAGAATGTGAGTTAGATATGGTGAATTATCCAAAAGTAGTGTTCCTTACAGGAGTAACAGGATATTTAGGAGCACATATTTTGGAACGGTTATTACAGTTGCCATCTACGACTATTTACTGCTTAGTAAGAAAAAATGAGAATCAAGAAATTGATGCAAAGTTGAAAGAAAGAATGGTGTTTTATTTCGGTAAAGAAATTCTTCAAAAATTGGAGGAGAGAGTAGAATTAATTGAAGGAGATTTATCTTTGATGAATCTAGGTCTAGATTCAAAGCGATTGGACTATTTAAAGAATAAGGTAGAGTCAATCATACATTGTGGTGGAGAAGTTAGACACTATGGGGAACGTGAGCATTTTCAAAAGGTAAATGTTCAGTCTACAAAATACTTATTGGAATTAGCTAAGAATACAAATGCACGTTTTCATTATATATCTACTTTAAGTGTAGTAGGGCAGGCTGAAAGCGATCCAAAAGAATTTGAATTCTTTGAGTCTAATTTTGATAGAGGGCAAAATTTAGATAATGTGTACTTAGAAAGTAAGTTTCAAGGCGAGAAAATGGTCAGAGAAGCAATGGAAAAAGGGGTTCGTGCTACGATATACCGTGTGGGGAATTTAGTGGGTAACTCTAAAACGGGTAAATTTCAATTCAATATTAATGAAAACGCTTTTTATAGATTGTTGAAAGGGATATGCTTATCTAACGTAGCACCTGAAATCAATACGTATGTAGATTTAACGCCTGTAGACTATGGAAGTTTAGCTATTACTGAATTATCCTATAAGGTCAATACAGTAAATAAAACTATGCATATTTGTAATCCAACTCAGCTAAAATGGGACCAATTTATTAATAGTTTACAAGCTTTTGGATACGATATCCTGTTAATGAAACAAGAGAAGTATATAGAGAAGTTTTTTAATACGAATCTAACTACTGATGAACAGAAAGCTTTAGAGCTCATAATGCCTTTATTAGAATCTGTAGAAGAGCTATCAGTAGCTATACCATCTTGTTTATATACGCAAGGATATTTGAAGAATGTACATTGTTTAGAACCAAATCAAGAGTATATCAATTTGCTATTACATTACGCTATGAGTATCGAGTTTTTACCAGCCATTAAAGAACCAATATTGCTATAGAATATACCATCAATTTTGAACAGATTGGTTTATAAATATGAAGTTTTGAATATTTGTTTACTTTCTCTTATTATTTGGAAAAGTAAAAAGAACTTGTAGTTTTGTCTACAAGTTCTTTTCGATTAAAAGGTTTATACATTTAGTTGGTTGGATAATATTTCAATTCTTCATATTACTAACAGAAGAAATTAACCAAGACAAATAATTCTTTTCAATAAGAGAAAAAATACAATTTTATATTAAGACCAAATCCATCGATCATCAGTTAATGCTTGAGAATCATTAACTTTTTCAATCTCATCTGTTATCGACCACTCATTACTTCTTTCAGCGTTCGACATATGAACTTTAACCTTTTCACCTACATTAAATTTCTGCCCGTGTGTCAAATAAACTGTAACATTACGTTTACTTCCGTCAATTCCAGTATATTGAACAATTACATAATTATATTCTTCTATTCCAGATTTAAACTTATCTACTTTTGTAACATGTCCTATTTCATATTCGTATGCAAAAACATGTTTTAAATAACTTCCTTGGTGTAATGTATCAGTACCTTGAACCTTTTCAATTGACTCTGCAATCATATAGTCCGTAAAATTACGCATCATTGCACCAGTAGCTTTTACTTGATCACCAACTTTTACATTTGGTGTAGAGTTTAAATAGATACTAATAGGTTCTGAATACTTTGTTGACTCAACAGAGATAACATTATCAGTAACCTCAACTACACGCCCTTCAATTGTTGATAAATTTGACTCGATAGAAGCTGCACTTGCTTTTGTTACTTCTAATCCTGGTAGATTTGTGCCTGCAAGAGCTGCAATTCCTAATGCACCAGCTAAAATGATTTTTTTCATACCTTATAACATCTCCATTCCGGTTGTAGTTAAATGCGCAGTTAGGTTTAATTCGTAAATAACTTTCGTATATCACCTAACATGTAATCATTATAGTTACATTAAGAATGATTATCAACTACAATTGAAATGTAATTTTGCATAATAATAAATCTTGATTTAATAATTTATCATTCAAATGGAAATGAAGATGTGTATGTATGAAAGTGTTACCGTAGAGCAAAAAGGAACCTTCATGCGAAATGGGGAAAGAAAAATCCTAGGTGTAAATGGTGTGGAAATACATTATATTAAAAATACAAAAACTGGTGAATTTGATGATTTTAAATTTAAAGATAAAAAATGAATAAGGAGCGTTTATTATGAAAGTAGCTTGTTTGTACAACACTGGAGATTATCTAACAAAGGCAACCGAGGAAATATTTAACTTAGTTATTAAGAAGGAATATATTGTTTATGGCATATGTAAGTTACACAGTGGTGAATTAACATATTTAATCTTAGGAGAACGTGAAAATATGCCATCATGGTATCCAGCAGAATTATTTAAAATATCTGATGCGTTACAACCTATAGAATGGTATTGTGCAGAACACAGACATGTCAAAGATACAACTATAGATTATATATGGGGATATAAAGAGTTAGCCTTGGATGATACACATGCTCTTGGTTTAATAGAAAGAGAGAGTAAAGATATGGAACTATTTTTAAAGCGTAAAGCTGAAATTGATGAATTTGAGGCATTGTAATAGTAAGTGAATGAATTGATTAGCCTATAAAAAGCGTAGAAATTAAATATTTCTACGCTTTTTTGTACATAACATTTAAATAAATAGCTTTTTTTTGAAAAAGTTGAAAGATGTCATTTATGTTGGCGCGAATATCTATTACAATGTACTCTATATGAAAAAAGTAGCTGCAAGTGCAACTACTTTTTCACAAAAACATTATGATTCAAATAACACCTTTAGCGTAAACTTGCACTTAATGGTACTTGAGAATAAACTGTGAAATTGTTACCATAAGTACCGTGCCTTGAAAATGAGGAAGAAATTGAACTGTTCCAACTTTTGTAGGTAGACCCAGATGTATCTGTTCTTAGAAGTACATTTGAAAAGCTAGCTTGGCTAAAGGAGTTACGTCCAGTATCTTCAACCCCCTGAACCATTTTTACTGGTTCATATTGAGAAAATGAGCCATATACAGGCTGATTTGCATATCTAGGGTTTCCATTTACATACATAGTAACCGTACCATTTCCGTTATTAACTATTTTAAGATTTACTCGATCACCATCTTTAATTGACGCATCAAACTGTGTGTTCCAATACTTACTGTTTTGACCTGATTCATTATATCCTGAATTTAGAAATACCTTATATCCACTTGGTGTTTTGGAAATACCACCCTCAACTTTAGATGCTCCAATACCTAAATACCAATTCACATATCCATCTTTAACAACAACTGATTTTGGTAGATTTATATCAGCTGCAATTCCGGTATAGGTACTATTTGTAACACTTTTTACAGCACCTTCTGTAGCTGCAAAACTAGTAGTTGAAAACATTGATAGAGAAATTAGAAGTGAACCAACTAGATACATCATTTTTTTCTTACTTTTTCTTAATACTTGATTCATTTTAGATCCCCTATATTTTAAATTATTAAATTGTATGGAAAGTTGGCCAACTAACTACAACTTACAAACTAAAGATATATCAGGTTTTATTTAATGTATATATTTTCCTGTTATAAGTCATTGAATTGTCGAATAAATCCGTTTTTTTATATTTATCAATATAGGTGGAGTTGACAGATTAAAGTGGTATGTCTATTTAAATGTAAGCAGATTTTGTTAAAAATAATATAAAAACCTATAAATATGTTGTGGATAATATGTACTACGGTTCATTTAGGAGAGAAAAATATGGAATGAATATAGTGGGATTTATCAAAGAATATATCTGAAATGTTTAGAAATAGATTAAATACGAAGGAAATAAATGAATCGTTTTTGTTAAGGAATTCATTGAAATGGTTCATAGATGAAGGGAAATATATGATTTAAAAGACATGGATTTCCTATATAAAAGAAGAAAGGGGATCCAGCTATGGGAATTACAAATACAAGATTGAAGTTAGATAAAGCAGCTATTGAAGAGGCTATAGAGGCATTAAAAGATGAAAATGAATGTTTACGTATAGAAGTCGATTACTTAAAAAAGTTAAAGGCCTTCGTTCAAAAAGAGATGGAATTACAGAACAAGACAAAGAAAGAGTAATTTATCTTACAAAATTCGAAAATACAGAACATATTAAGATAGTATTAGATAATTATATAGGTCATTACAATCGCAAAAGAATCCAAGTACAGTTAAAAGGAATGAGTCCAGTACAATACCGGACTCACATTCAAACAGCTGCTTAATTTTTTGTTTAATTCTTCAGGTCCAGTTCATCATAGGCGAGCGATTGTTGGCTTGCTACGCGCAGTGATTGTTATTCTTTAACTCATCTCATATTACGTTAGTTTAAGTATTGAGAGTAAAAGAATAGGAATAGAAAAATTAATGTTTTGCTAAATAATCTATTAAAGAAACTTAAAGGAATAACAAGTTCTCCTATTGTAAGGATTTTAAGTTTATCCTTATTTAGTCCTTTTATTAATTCTTTTAATGTTCGGAAATTTATTTTATTAACGAAAGACCAACTTGGCACAGCTTTTGTATCTGAACCTATTTTGAAAATGATATGAATACTATGTGCATGAAAACCGCTTATTATTAAAATAAGCATAAACCCTAAAATAATGAACCAAGTCATTTTTCAACATCTCCTTTCAGTATTTAATATTAAGATATTAAAACTGTTGAGAAAGTGTGCTGTTGTCCATGAAAAATATTGAGAATTTGTTGAGGGAATATTGAAAATGTTGCAATGCTATTGAATTTAGCGGAGTTAATAACGCTTGTCATATTATATCTGTGAAAAAAGGAAATAGGAAAGAGAACAGTTGCGTAGACTGTTCTCTTAAGGAGCGGAAGCGCTGAACATTTTACAATGACAATGATTCAAGCATTCCGCTAATAGTATGTGTAAATATTTATAATTAATTCAAGCAAGGCAGCTATAAAAAATAGCCGCCTTGCCACAGGAAGAATTCAAAAAAAGAAAGATTTATTATGGATACTGATTGGCTGGTACCAATTTATTTATATTATTAGTAAGGATTAAATAAAATATTCAAAAGTTAAAATCTCAATTCATCGTAGGATTGTTCACAGTTAATAAAGTTTTTCTAAAAAGTGGTATTAATTGGAATTTAAACTCTTTATCCTGTATGATGAAAATATAGATATTCTAATATCCTTATAGTTAATAAAGGGAGAATACAGGAGGAGTTGTCATGAAAAATATAAAAACGGCTATGACATTGGTACAATCACATCTTAATGAAAATGAGATTATTGAAAATAGCCTATATGGAATGTTTCAATATCAAGTATTTGGTATGGGTAGTCAAAGAAAAGGGATATTGGTCGCTACAAATGAACGTATGTGTTTTTATACAAAATATTTAGGGAGTGAAACGTTTAAAGTATTTAATTATGCCAAAATTAATTCAATAGATGTAGAAAAAGGATTATTAACAGGAAAGAAAATCATTTTTTTTCATGATGGCGAACGTGAAGTGATGAATTTAATTGAGGAAGGTGACCTGGAGAGGTTTGCGGTATTTGTAAAAGAAAAAATTATGATCTTGAAATAAAGAAGTTTGTTTTTAAAATTTGCTTCTCAAATTAAACAATAGTATGATTTGCTAAAATTGAAAACATTAAAACAAAAAACAAATTTTAAATGACTTTAATAACCTTCTATCATCCTGTTTGATGGGAGGTTATTGCTTTTCTAAAGATAAAATTAAAGAGTTTTATTATCCTTATACATGGATGGATGACATGCAAAGTAAAAATAGCACTTTTTAAAAGTGCTATTTTTAAGGTGTGCATTAGGACTTGAAAGAGGCTTGAACTACCCCCACTTTCACTTGGTTTAGAAGTGGAGGATTCCTAAGTAAAGA
>NZ_JBTIWT010000023.1:0-89031 GCF_054353775.1 Bacillus sp. 5w2
TTTTATCATTTTAGCCAAGAAGACTCCTTCCTCAAGGAACGCGAAGTGAGTAGGTGGGAGATGAATTGGCTTCGAACAAGAGATGGCAGGAAGCCATCTTAATTGTTCGACATACATAAAGTGTTACTTCACTATCCATCGAATGTACGTTTGGTGTATAATATTCATATACCGAAATGGAGGTGAATCAAATGATAATTAATAAAGCCTTTAAGTTTCGTATCTATCCAAATCATGCACAAGCAATTCTAATTAATAAAACGATAGGTTGTTCTCGCTTTGTATTCAATCATTTCCTATCCCTATGGGATCACGCATATAAAGAAACTGGAAAAGGTTTAACATATGGTACATGCTCTGCCAAACTTCCTGCCATGAAGAAAGAGTTTGTTTGGCTCAAAGAAGTGGATAGTATTGCGATTCAGTCGTCTGTTCGCAACCTTGCGGATGCGTATACACGCTTTTTCAAAAAACAAAATAGTGCCCCGCGTTTCAAATCCAAGAAGAATAACGTACAATCTTATATCACAAAACAAACAAATGAAAACATTGCCATTGTAGGAAACAAAATAAAATTGCCAAAACTAGGTCTTGTTCGATTTGCCAAAAGTCGTGAAATAACGGGACGTATTGTAAATGCTACAGTTAGACGAAACCCTTCTGATAGATATTTTGTGTCACTATTAGTTGAAACAAAAGTACAAGAACTTCCGAAAACTCATTCTTACATTGGGATAGATGTAGGACTAAAAGATTTCGCTATTTTGTCAGATGGAAAACCCTATGAAAATCCGAAGTTTTTCCGATTATTAGAAGATAAGTTGGCGAAAGCACAGCGTGTTCTTTCTAGAAGAATGAAAGGATCATCTCGTTGGAATAAACAACGAGTAAAAATAGCTAGAATTCATGAATACATATCAAATGCTAGAAAAGATTACTTAGACAAAATCTCAACTGAAATCATCAAAAACCACGATGTTATCGGTATAGAGGATTTGCAAGTATCAAATATGTTAAAAAATCGTAAGTTAGCAAAAGCAATTAGTGAAGTATCTTGGTCACAGTTTCGAACCATGTTGGAATATAAAGCAAAATGGTATGGCAAACAAGTCATTGTCGTATCGAAAACATTTGCTTCCAGCCAATTATGTTCTTGTTGTGGATATCAAAACAAAGACGTTAAAAATCTAAACCTACGTAAATGGGACTGTCCTTCTTGTCGTACACACCATGATAGGGATATTAACGCAAGTATCAATATAAAGAATGAAGCAATAAGACTTCTAACCGCAGGGACTGCGGGGTTAGCCTAATCAATTAGAGTTCGATAGAACCCTTTACTTAGGAATCCCTCACTTCTAAACGAAGTGAAAGTGGGGGTAGTTCAATTACTTTCATTAGCTTATAAGAGTTAATACACACCCCATTTCAATTATAATCGTTTAAATGTTAGTTAGAATTTGAAATGATAAACCTATTAGCTTTTTAACACTTGTAATCTAATACTAGATTTCTAAATGTATACTACACTAAACATCAGTTAACACTATACACATAGTGTTAACCATCTTAATTGAATATTAGTAATAGTAAGTATAAAGATTATCAATTTACTATATCTTACATTTATGTAAAAATAGATGTATGTTAAGCTTTTTCAAAATCTTTCCCCTAATAAAGGTTTGAAGTAGCATTTCATGATTCTCCTTACGGTTAATATGCCTTGAAAAAGAACCCTATAGGGTTCTTTTTCTTCTTATTACATCCACAGCAGATAATTAATTAACATACAAAAAGGACTGACAATTACTTGCAGTCCTTTTTGTACCTAAATATACACTTATATTAAGTACTTAACTCTTTATTTTATTTGGCATGCATATGAACTACACATGTCATTATCATCTAGATACATAACACTTCCAAATTTAGAAGTACACAATAACAAATCTTTCCCAGCTTCCAGCTACATAACTATTAGCTGTTAAATCTCTACCGCCATTTGCTGATATAAATCTACCATTACTTAGCGCTTGTAATACATATATCCTATTGTCTCCACCATTATATAAGATAAATTTTTCCCATGCCCCAATTGATGTACGATCTGCTACTACTCTACCATTTGGCTCAAACGAAACGTACTTTCCATTACTTTTCGCTTTTAAAGCAAACGTATATAATTCCCCAGTCGGAATTAATTCAAATTTCTCCCATTCATTAACTGCACTACGATTTGCTACTACATTTCCCGATGGTTCAGCAGACACATATTGTAAATTTGCAGCTTGTATAGCAACAGTCCAGCTTCCATTAAATAGATTCACACCTTTTAGTGAACTTGCATTTGATTGGTCGCCTGCCAATGCATCATTCGATGGGGTTATCATCATTAACATTAGAACCATTGGTAACACCATTAAAACTAACTTTTTAAAGATCTTATTACCATTTGCATGAGCTATGAACCTCTTCATTCTCATTCCTCCCTTAATATATAGCACTCATATACATCATACCAAATATGTAAAATATTGTAATACCAGAGAGTCTTTATCAACAAATACCTTATTATTCTGTTTCTTTTTTCTCAAATTTACAGCACCTAAACATCACTCAGTCCTCAAACATATTTTTAAAATTAATTTCACTTTATATTAAATAAAAGCCAAATAGCCGTTCATAATGAACGACTATTAAGCATCTAACTAAAAATTTGAATGTTTTTCATGTTAATCTATTTTGTTTAATCCCGTTGAAGTAACTTGATAGATTCTTTTTTTTCCTATATATTCTTGTTTATTATTCTCAAGGTTAGTAAGTGTAGCTCGTGTCTTTTCATTTACTGCTTCCCCTTCTATATGGGTAAACTCGATATAATCTCCTACTTTAACTGGAACTTTTTGCGATTCAGCATTTTGTTGTTTGTTTCCATAAATATCTTTATTGTATACTACTTTGCCTGATGCATTTTGTACTTTAATACTCGCATATGTTTCATTAAAATAATGATGCGGTACGCCTGCTTTTAAGTCCACTTGCATTTCTTCAGCCGACTTATTGAAATTGATTTTAGCAAACTCAAAATCACTAATCCCTTTCATTGACCATGCAAACTGGCTTCCTTCTAAAATATTATTTGCATTAGGTACATCTGGTTTAATCGGATTAGAATCCGTCCCCTTCCAAATCTCTGCTGTTAAAATCGGATAGCCTAATGCAGCCACTTTTTGAATGGTATCATTATTTGGACGTAATCCCCACTTCTCAAAGAAAGGCATCAAATTTTGTTTGGCTACTTTTGATGCTGAGATCATAAATAATTGTTTTTTATTTTCATCAGTTTGTGGAAGTTCATTAGAAGGCATATCTCTATACAATTGATGCAGCTTAGGATAGAAGTCTTCTCCATATGCTAATTGTAGTTGCCAGAGCATAACAAGCTTAACAAAAGCATCACTAATTTCGTCATAATTTTTATTCGTTTGTTCTAGATATTGAAACGCTTTCGGATAAATTCCACTTTTCTCTAAATTGGATGGTTGATTAAACGCCTTTTCTACAGAAATGCTGTAAATATTATTTTGTACTTCTGTCATATTATAAAACTTCCAAGGTGATTGCTGTCTCAAATGCCCTGCCTCATGCCAAGGACCCCAACCATCTTTTATAAATTTATTAATATCTAACACGTATTGAATTGCATCTCCTACATATGCAGTTCGATAAGAAGTCGCATACATATAATAATCTGGTGAATGATTTTCTTCTACGTAATGAATATAATGCTTGTCTGCTTGTTCTTCGGATAATCCAGCTACTTTGTCTTGAATTCGGGTAGCTTCATCCATCTTTTTTAAGAGTTGTACAGGATCTGTATTAGAACCTAGCAAATATTTCTTAACACGTGCAGGGCTGGCCGTAATTAATACACGTTCTCCTTTTAGCTCCACTGCATGTGCATTTGGATATTGGTTCAGCATGTCTATTAAATCTTGTTTTGTATGCTTACCTAGTTCAAAGAGAGGAGTAGTCGTTCCACCAGTTGTGACTGTTGTTCGAATGGTACCACCTTGTTGTTTATTGTAAAAATAAATCATTCCTCCATTTGGAGATTGGATTGTGTTTATACCTGGTTTTAATGTAAATGATTTTATTTTAGAATCTTCTCTCCAAGAAGCATCATACGAATACGTTCCAATGTATGCTTGAATATTTTGATTTCCTTCTACATTAATCGTTATTTGTTCATTTGGCTTTGCATATAAACCAGTCGGTTCATATGGACTAAATGCCATACTTTTTCTTTCCTGTTGTTTCAGTACCTCAACATCCCCTTTTCCTGGGACTGTATATATTCTGTTTTCTGATTTAACTGACTTTCCCTCTTGAAATGATGTCGATATTTTATTTTGCTGTTGAGTTTCCTCTGCAATGATATCTGTTGTAGAAATCATTCCAGTTGCAAGCATGGTTACTGTAGCGGTGGCTGCAAGTATTTTTCTAGTTTTATGTTTTGAATTATTCCCCATATTAACTCCCTCATTTTTCCTTAATGCACTTAAGGATTTTTGTTTTACACCCCAAGCTATTCATGCTATCTATGTTGTATCTTTTAATCTATTTTTTCTCATAATAATCTCCTTTTCTTTATTTATCATTGTATACAAATACTATTTGATGAAACATTAAATAACAACTTTACGATAAACTCATCAATAACAAACTATTATGTTTTGATTCAACACCCTTAACTTCCATCTAATTGTATAAATGTATTCATTTGGCGAAATAAGTAAATAAATTTCAACATTTAAAGCTTATAATCTAGCGAAAAATTCATAAAAGTTTTTTAACTTCAAGGTTTAAATAATTGCAACCACATTTATTTAAACTTCCTTAACTTTTTTTAAACTATTCTCTAAGAATCTTATTATTTATTGTAAATAAACCAGGTTGCTACTCTATATGTAAAAGAAAGGCGGAATCTTTAATATGACTCCGCCTTCTTTGATATAAAAAGCATCTAATTCTATTAGAATTAGATGCTTACATTTAGTTCTTAAACCAAGCATTCTAAACTACTTATGCCCCTGTAAATCTTTTTTTATTACATCCCAGAGTGGATTATCTTGACGTATCGGTTTACCCTCTTCGTCCCATTTTATTTTTCCTGTTCCTAATTCATAATTCATTCCCGTCCATGTGTCTTCACGGAATGCATAGAATGATTTATGCCAACCTCTTTGGTTGAAGATAGAAATAAGATCTTGCATGTATTGGGTAGCTCCTGGAACGGTACGGTTAATTCCAAACTCCTCTGCAATAATTCGGTTAGATGGTACATGATTTTTCTTAGACCATTGTTGGAGTGGCTTTAAAAATTTTTCTAATCCCTGTTTATTCCACATTACAGGTTTCTCTAAATCCCCTACTTTTACTAATCCTGGATATTGATATTCCTTGTTTTGTTTTTCACCTTGGCTCGTTAATTCATATGGTTCATACATATGAAATGCGTATAGTGTTTTTTTATCCTCTACTGGTTTTAAATAATTAAAGGCCCATGGAGTAGCATATAAACCTGAATCTAAAATAATCGGTGTTTCTTGGTCCACTTCACGGATAGAATGAATCACCTTTTCATAAAATTTGTTTAAATCTGCTGTCGTTCCTTTTACTTTTGCATACCATTTCTCATAATCTTCCGTCCAAAAATCATTATATCTATTATTTTTAGCTGTTTCTGGATGAGGTTCATTTATAATATTATAACCGACCACTGCAGGGTGATCTTTTAGTTCCAAAGCAAGGTCTTTCCAAAATTGACTTGCTTGTTCTTGATATTTCTCTTCTTCCCATATTCTGTCGTCATTCTTGTTATTATTAAATTGGCGCCATCGATCACCAGGCAAGGATAACATTGTAAGAACAACTTTCATTCCCTGCGATTGTGCGGCATCTAAATCCGCTTTTAATTTTTCTAGATCCTCCTTTACTAATCCCTGATAGTTATCTGCATTTCCTATCAGAAAATCCTTCCCAGAGGTATCTGGTTTATCCTCAAATAAAAAATCTTTATCCTTTGCCCATTTATCAGGTGCTAAACGAACATATTCAATATTAGCTTCTTTTGCACTTTTATAGTTTTCAGGTAATGATGTACTATTCATGAAATTAGTACCTTTCCTTTTCGAATCCCAAAAACTAATTTTTGAATCACTCTTGTGATAGGTATCAGCTCTTACATTCATTTCCTGTACTCCAAAATTCATCATGCCTAACAACGCAACAATTGGTAAAATTTTTTTCACAACTTTCTCCTTCTTTCTCTTTCTCTTTATCTTTTACACACATAACATACCTTTGTTTTGTTACAGGAATGTGGCAATTTTCCAAAAATACCTGTTATGTTTATGAAAAAGACAGAGATAATAGGAAGTTGCTTCATTTACTAAAAAACAAAAAAGGAATCCTTTACGGATTCCTTTTTGACTTGCACTCTTTTTCAAATAGCGCATTTTTGCACCTACTTTTAGTATACCTTACAATTCTTATAAAATAAATAAGATTAAATAAATTTTATTTCTATATTTTCAAAAAACATCATATTCCCTTATAATTTTACAAATAAAATAGCGTATTATTAAAACTCATCTCTTGAACATTCCTTTAGTTGTTCCATAGCAATTTTACGCGCATGTTCCTCACTATCTATCAAAGTCAATCCTTGTGATATATAACTCCAAAATTCATATCCACAATCCTCCATCCATCTATAAGCTTCTGTTGTGTATAGCCCATCTTTTCTTTTAATGATTTGAACCTTATAGTTTTTACTTGGAGAAAAAAACTCTTGTATAACCTGCTCCATTTATGAAACATCCTCCTTCAATCTATTATGTGAAATTATATTTTCACATAATCTCGTAATAGAAACCTCTTTTTACGATAAATTACTATCACCTTTTGAAAGGATAATATACCTTACATCCTCCCATCATTTTCTTCCTGTACTAACCAATATAAATGATACAGCTTATATCCTAGAAACTTCAATAACATTTGGCCGTTATTTCTCTCTGTCGTTCTACTTATTTCTACTACATATAATTAAATATTTTTTCAAAAATCACTTCATAAAAGAACGTAAGTTCGTGTATAATAAGAACAAGAATAAGAACAAACGTTCTCATTATTATTAGGAGGAGTTATAGTGTATTACTATTCAATTTTACCGAATAGAATCATTTTATGTGTCGATCTTCGCAGCTTTTATGCTTCTGTTAGTTGCATCAAAATGGGATTAGACCCACTTCATACAAAATTAGCTGTAGTCGGTGATGTAAATAGGAATGGGTCCATTGTTTTAGCCGCAACTCCACCTTTAAAAGCAATGGGTGTAAAGAAGATGGCAAGGCTATACGAGATTCCTCGACAAAAAGATATCCTTATTGTGAATCCAATTATGGGAACCTATATTAAGTGCTCCAATTACATAACGAAGTTAGCTCTACAATATGTTCCTATTGAAGACTTTCATCAATACAGCATCGATGAATTTTTTATGGATATTACCGATAGCATCCATCTATTTGCCCGGAATCCAAATGAATTTGCATTACAGTTTAAACGTGAAATATATGAACACACACGAATTGAATGCACAATCGGGATTGCACCTAACCTATTGATGAGTAAGGTAGCTTTAGATATTGAAGCAAAGAAAAATAAAGACGGAGTCGCTTATTGGAAATACGAAGATATACCTACAAAATTATGGAGCATACGACCGCTTAATAAGTTTTGGGGGATTTCGCATAAAACAGAAACAAAATTAAATCAAAAAGGAATACATTCAATTGGAGATTTAGCTAATTATCCTCTTAAATATTTAAAACAAAGCTTCGGCGTGATTGGCGAAGAATTACACTTACATAGTAATGGGATTGACTTTAGTCGCATTTCAGAAAAATATGTTCCTGCCACAACTTCTATAGGAAAAAGCCAAATTTTAATGCGTGATTATACAATAGAAGAATTTCCGATTATCCTACTGGAACATACCGAAGAAGTTTGCTATCGATTAAGACAACAAAACAAACTTGCTCAAACCGTTCAATTTTCAATTGGATATAGTAAAAGTTATTCGGGTGGCTTTAGCAAAACACATACCTTAAGCCGTCCGACCAACTTAACCATGGACATTTATCAAGTTTGTCTATATTTTCTACATCAACAATATACTGGAGAACCAATTAGAAGTATTACTATTTCTCTAACAAAACTAATTGGTGAAGGAGAAGAACAAATTTCTCTTTTTGATAACATCATACAACGAGAAAAAGAAATAAAGCTAACGAAAGTAATGGATGAAATACGCATAAAGTTTGGAAAAAATAGCATATTAAGAGGAATTTCCTATACAAATAATGCAACAGCTAGATACAGAAACACACTGTTAGGGGGACACAAATCATGAACAACGCTAATATGCCAAAAGGCAGAGGAATGGTAAAATGGACACCGTTTGCAGCAATGCCAGAACAATTCGTCGGAATACGTGAAATGATCAAAGAGAAAAATAAAGTTGCACGCCCCATTTTAACTTCTGAAGAGAAAGAACGGATTGAGAACATGTTACTATGTTCATTGCTATCTGAAGAAGAGATATTAATTACATATTATGAAGATGGTTATTTACTCACCAATTATATGACCGTTATCGATATAGTTCCATTACATAGCTCTATCATATGTACTGATGCTTTCTATAATAAGTTGACAATACAATTTACGAATATAATAGACGTAAAATAGAATAGATTTAGGTGATTATCTTTGGAGTATTATAAAGGAGTATATAGAATGCAAGAGAATCATATAAGAAAGAATACAGCGAGAACAATTACTCATAATGATATAAATAACTATCCCTATTTAAATATACCTATGATTATCAATGAGAAAGATGGACTAACTTACGAGGTTTTAAGCGCTGGTTTTCATAATAATGATGTAGTAGCGATGATAACGACAGATGGTTTCGCTACTACTAGGGTAAATACACCGATTGTAACAGTAAAAAACAATGATGGTAGTATCCAAGCATTCCGCTTACCTTTAGAATTAGAATATTGGGTACTTTCATGTATGTCTGCTGCTTCAACAGGGAGAAACCCGTTCCCATGTAAAGTTGCATTTGGAATCATTGATACTAAATTTCATGTAGAATTCAAGTGAAAAAGGAGCAAATTAATTTGCTCCTTTTATCGTTATGTATGCTCTTGATCTTTTCTTTTTACATTGTTTGCATACAGTTTTTTTGATAATTATAGGAGCGAAACCCTGAAATAACATTTAACTGGATTCCTTCTTGCTTTGCAAATCAAATAACTTTTCTAGTGCTTCTACTGCTTCTTTACGAAGGTGACTCTATTCTAACGTTCCACTAAATGAGAACAGTACATTTGGTACAACTAAATCCTCTGGTTTCTATTCTTCGGGCAATCCATTCATTTTGCTAAGAATTAAATACAATGTGCAAAAAAGCGACCCGGGTTAATTCCTTATTATCTCTTTCATTAAAGTCATATCCTTGTATATTGGAAATTTCTTAGTTAATTCTTTTACGATAGAGCATGCTTTTTCTTTAACTCTTACATTCTGGGGATTCTTTAATACTAAACAAATGATTTCAGCAATTTTAATCATTTCTAGTTCACCCATTCCTTGTGTTGTAACTGCTGGTGTCCCCAAACGAATTCCACTCGTAATAAAAGGACCCTTTTTATCAAAAGGAATGGAGTTCTTATTAACCGTTATCCCTACTTCCTCTAATAATATTTGAGCTTCTTTTCCTGTTAGGTTCATATTACAAAGATCTATAAGTAGCAAATGATTGTCCGTTCCACCTGTCAACACATTAAAGCCTAACTCTCTTAGTTCTTTTGCTAGCACCTTAGCATTCTTTATTGTATTTGAAACATATTTTTTAAATTCGGGCTTCAACGCTTCATTAAAAGCGACTGCCTTGGCCGCAATCATGTGCATAGCTGGCCCTCCTTGTATACCAGGGAATACACTCTTATCTATTGTAGCAGCCCAATCTCTTCGGCAGAGTATAATTCCCCCTCGAGGACCACGCAGGGTTTTATGGGTAGTAGTAGTAACAAAATCAGCATATGGAACTGGGCTCGGATGCATTCCAGTAGCTACAAGCCCAGCAATATGGGCTATATCTGCCATAAAAAATGCATTCACTTCTTTTGCGATGCTCGATAATCTCTCAAAATCAATAATCCTTGAATATGCACTTGCACCAATTACCATCATTTTAGGTTGATGTTTCAGCGCTAAAGTTCTAACTTCATCATAGTCAATATTGAAATGTCGCTTATTTACTCCATAAGATATAAAATTGTATAATACACCCGAGGAATTAACAGGGCTCCCATGTGTAAGGTGACCACCGTGGGATAAATCCATTCCTAATACTGTATCTCCAGGCTTCAAACAAGCAGAGTAAACAGCCATATTTGCTTGTGCCCCGGAGTGAGGCTGCACATTCGCATGGTCCGCTCCAAATAATTGTTTTGCTCGCTCTATAGCTAAACTCTCTACAATATCTACATATTCACATCCACCATAGTATCTCTTTCCTGGATATCCTTCAGCATACTTATTAGTCAGCACTGTGCCCATTGCCTCTAAAACGGCTAGACTTACAAAGTTTTCAGAAGCAATTAGTTCAATATGTTTTTGCTGGCGTTGTAATTCATAATCAATTGCCTCAGCTACTTGATAATCTTTTTCCCTTAATTTCTTCATTATTAACTATCCCTTCTAATGAATTAGTAGTTTTTTTGTATGCACTATGATTCGTTGAGCCAACATATTGATTGAGAGCGAATGAACTGCGTATTGCTTCTGTAATAAATAACTTCGCAATGCTTACTGCCTCTATAACAGACTTCCCTTTCGCTAGTTCAGCAGCAATCGCTGCAGAGTAAGTACATCCAGCACCATGTATATGGTCGGTTTGAAATCGTTCTGATTGTATATATTTAAAATTCTTTCCATCATATAGTAAATCTAATGCTGTCTCATGTGCTAGGCGGCTCCCTCCTTTCACTAAAACATATTTTGGACCTAAATCGTGAATGATTTTTGCTGCTTCTTTCATGCCCTTAATGGATTTAATCGGAGCCACTTTACTTAAATGTGCCGCTTCCAGTAGATTAGGTGTGACAATTGTAGCTTTTGGTATGAGCAAATCTCGTAAACTATCTACTGTTTCAGGATGCATTACTTCTGTTACACCTTTGCAAACTAAAACCGGATCAATAACAATATTTTCGAGTTGATGTTGATCAATTACCTTGGAAACCAAATCGATTAGTTGGACCGATCCAAGCATTCCTGTTTTTACTGCATCAATACCGATTCCTTCAATAATAGTTCTTAATTGCTCCTTTACTGTTTTAATTTCTTGTGGAAATGTATGATGCTCCCAATAATTTTTAGGATCCATCGTAACAATAGTCGTTAATGCAGTCATCCCGTAGACATTTAACTCCTGAAATGTTTTCATATCGGCTTGGATTCCAGCACCTCCACTGCTATCCGAACCTGCTATAGACAAGACCTTGTTTTTCACCATAAGAAACCCTCCTTTTTAACTGCTGATAGTGATAAACGTAATTCGTCAAAGCACGTATCTAGGATTGTAATTCACCTAGATACTTTTCAAGACGATTTAGAGCTTCCTCTAGCACCTTCATTGGCTGTACATAAGAAATCCTCACATACCCTTCTCCATATTCCGTGAATGAATCTCCTGGAATGAGTGCAACCTTAGCTTTTTTTAATACATCAGCAACAAATTCTGATGAGGTTTTCCCAAACTTTGAGATAGACGGAAAAAAATAAAATGAACCGGCTGGTTTGACTACTGTGAGTCCCATATCTTGCAACCTCTTATACACATAATCACGACGTATACGATATTCGTCACGCATGATGTGAGCATCATTAATTCCTACTGTCAATGCCTCGATAGCAGCAACTTGACTAATCGATGAGACAGCAGCCGTCGTGTATTGCTGTAGCTTCTTCATTTCTTCAATCAGATATCCTGGTGCAAAAGCAAATCCTACTCTCCATCCTGTCATCGCATGGGATTTTGATAGCCCATTAATGACAATTGTTTTCTCTTTCATTCCCTCCATTTTCGCAATTGATACATGCTCCTCTTCAAAAACCAATTCGCTATATAATTCATCTGAAACAACCATTACATCTTTATCAACCAGCAAATCCCTAATTGCTTTTATTTCTTTTTGATTCAGTGTAACTCCAGAAGGATTCATCGGTGATGGGATAATGACACACCGTGTTTTATCGGTCATCATTTTTTGAAGAGCCTCTACTGTAACCTTAAATCCTGTATCCCTTGTGTCTAGATAAATAGGTGTTGCGCCACATAAACGAATAACCGGTTCGTATCCAGGATAAATAGGAGTTGGTAGAATAACTTCGGAACCTTCGCTAAGTATAGTTCTAAGAGCAAGATAAATTCCTCCGGTTGATCCGTTAGTTACTAGTATTTCGTGGTTAGGATCATAAGTAAGTCCATATTTTACATGCATGTAGTTTGAGGAAACTTTAAGAAGTTCTGTATAACCCGAAGAAGGTGGGTACGTTGTATGGTTATTTTCAATTGCTATTTGTCCAGCTATCTTTATATGCGCTGGAGTAGGAAAGTCAGGTTGACCAATGGTTAAATGGATGACATCCTCATATTGCGAAGCCATATCAAAAAAGGGGTCCATTTTTGAGGACTGCAATCGTGTTACTCTATTATTTAATAAGTGTTTCATGTTTACATAGCTCCTTTTAAAGAGGGGTAGCAAAAGCCACCTCTCGCTGCCAAAAATGGTGACCAAAAAGTTAAATAGTATATGAATCTTTGATTTTTCACATTATAATAAAGTGATTAATTGTAGCATTAGAAATTTATGAACAATTTTCTACGTTAGCAAATACCTGATATTTCATCTCCATTGCATCGAGCAAAGTGAATAGTATGAATTTTGATAGAACCAACGAGTGTGTCTCTTCAAGCATTTCATGTGGCCGTTGTACATACATCCCTTGCTCAATTTCATCAGCACAATGTACTATTAATCTCTCAATACTGGCAGCACTTGACTCTAAATGAAATTGTAATCCAACGACATGCTCTTCATATACGTATGCCTGATTAACACATCCTTTGCTATACGCAATTTTCTTTGCTTGCGGAGGAAGCTGGAATGTGTCTGCATGCCAATGGAAAGGAACAAACACCTCCGGAAATCCGCTAAAGAAATCGATTTGCTTGGCCTCCTCCGACAATTTAACAGGAAACCAACCAATCTCCTTATGATGATTTTTATATACTTTTCCTCCAAGGGCTTCTGCAATTAACTGAGCCCCAAGACATACCCCAAGTACTAGTTTTCGATGCTGAATAGCTTTCTTTATTAACTGTTTCTCCAATTCAAGCCATGGATATATTTTCTCGTCATAAACCCCCATCGGCCCACCTAGTATGACGAGCATGTCAAATTCCGAATAAGAGGGTAGACAACTGCTTTCATATAATAATGTCCCTGTGACTTCATGCCCTTTTGCCTCCGCCCAAGTTAAAATGTGTTCGGGTGATTCAAAAGAGACATGCTGCAAATAATGAATTCTCAAATTCTTTTCCTCCTTAAGCTGTAGTTAAATTATTTAGATTTTAAGTATAATCTTGAGATTATCATTAAACAATTCAATCATTATTATAGAAACCATAGGTTTTACCTATTATTTAATCTAATTGACGACTAATAACTATATCTTTCAAAAAATAGTTAGACAATAAGTATTATTCGTTTTATGACAACCTAATTAAACCATCGTATATATGATAGATGAGGCATTTCACCGAAAAAAACTTTGACACTTTTCATTTTAACTATGCTAATTTTTTATATTGATACTAAAAGAAAAAGAAACTCTTGATATACAAGAGTTTCTTAAAGTTAATAAATATAATGATTTAGCAATTGTTTATATAATTATTACTCACCAATCTGGAGTCTTCTATCTACTTATAAATGCTCCATTTGAATTTTATTTTAAGTGCTTCTATAGACTTCTTCTTTAAGTAGATATCTACTCGCACAGAATTTAGATTTTACGCAACCTTTCCTGTAGACGTAACTTTCTCTCTTTTGCTTTTCTTCTCTTTTTATTCACACGTTTTGTTCTTGAATCTACACGTTTACTATACTTTTTAGGCAGCGCCTTTTCTCGGAAACGTTGAACCTTTTTTATCGCTGAAATTGGCAGCATACCAACAACGCCCTGTTTTTCAATTTCATTTGGTATGTCTAGATACCAATCTGGATGATCCTGTAAGGCATTAAAATCAAACATAATACCATATTCCATTTCCATCTCTTTTTCCCACAATTCAAAAGGCTCCGCAGTTTGTTCATCGACTCTTTCCTGATACGAAATGCTCTCGTTTAGTAAGCCACACCAAACCTGATAATCACTCCAGAGAATATCACAATCAGGCACCTCTAACGTAAGGATGACAAACCTTTCTCCAGTTTTTCCCCAGCATTTCTCATTTCGATTAGGATAATTATCCGTATGCCATAACCATATTAGTTGCTCACCTTGATATGACGGAATTGCTTGCTTCATGCGATGTCTCATCCATCGGTAGGGCACCTTCAAGTAGGAATCCACCCACTTATTGTCACTAGTTATATACCCTTGTTTCTTCCAAGCTTTCCATGCTGCTTCGTGCTGTACAGTATAGACAATCATTTTGTTACTCCTATCTATATTTCTCATTAAACATAATAATTTTGTATTCACAATTAATCTTTAACAATAAGCATTAGGTTTTGTTCTACAACCTAAAAAAATGACTGTATCATGCTTTTGCCGACACAACAACCACTACCGTATGAATTCATCTTAATAATTACACTCATAACATACATGAAAATCTGCCTTTAACACGGATATTTGAAAGAAAACTTTCAATCCACAATTAATCTATTAACCCACAGATTCCAGCATACATACGTACAAGTGACAAAAAAGTGCACCTAAAGATTGTATGAAACAAGCTGATTACTGTCATATGAACAAAACCTTTTCACAGGGAAAAAATCACTGTATGTACGAACACAAACAATAGATATTTACTATAATTTACCCTATAATGATTATTATTTCCTATAAAAAAATAATAACTTTTGGAGGAAGAACTATTGGATTTAAAGCAATTGGAATACTTCATGACCTTATGTCAGGAACTACATTTTACTCGTGCAGCCGAAAAGTTAGGAATCGCCCAACCCTCATTAAGCCAGCAGATCCGATTGCTGGAACATGAAATCGGTACGCCATTGTTTGATCGTGTTGGAAAACGAACCACTATTACCGAAGCGGGCAAAACACTGCTTCATCATAGCTATAATGTATTCCATGAGCTATCACAAGCTCGTGCCGCAATTAGTGAAATACAAGGTCTAAAAAGAGGGTCATTAAAGATAGGAGCGCTCCTGACAGTTACAAATTACTTGATTCCTCAAACTGTAATCGAATTTCACCAAAGGTATCCCAATATTGAATTGGCTGTTTCAGGTATGCGAACTGGGGATATTTATAACGGTCTTTTGGAAAATGAACTCGATTTGGGCGTAGTATTTTTGCCTATGGAACATGATGAGTTAGAAACCATTCCACTCTTTAAACAACATCTTGCTTTAGCAGTTCCAATCAATCATTCCGTAGCTGAAGAGGAATCTGTTACACTTGACGTTTTAAAAGAAACACCCTCAATTTTATTGCCTGACACATATTTTTTGCGGCAGCTGATTAACGAACAATGTAATGAACTTGGATTCGCAGCTAAACCGGTTATGGAAATGACGACTATGGAATCAATCATTCATATGGTCAGCAAAGGAGTTGGTGTCACCATTCTACCAAAAGGTTACCTTGACTATATAGACAATAAACTTATACGGACGATTCCTATTGAAAACCCTATGCTTATTACGGAAATTGGTATCGCTTACCGTAAAAACAAATATTTGTGTGCAGCAAGTCGAGTATTCATGGAGCAGTTGATTTCCACTATAAAAAGTGAAACCTTTAAATAGATTGTACTTTATGCACGTTAAAATGAGTCTGAAGTTTAAAAATTCTTTTGACCTATTGTAAAACTATAATGTGCATCCGATAAAAGTTGATTAAAAATCCTGTATTTTTAATACAGGATTTTTATTTTCTTATTCTACAAAAAGAGAAGCATACTTGAACTAAATCTATTGAACCACATATGAAATGCATAGAAAATGGAGATAGCAAAAGCTATTAACCCCTCACCTTGAAGAATTCTCTTGCTTTATGAAGTGCGAATATGAATCGATTGATCTCCTCTTCTGTGTTGTACAAATAAAAACTCGCACGTGCCGTAGAGCTGGCACACAGATGTTCCATGAGCGGCTGACAACAATGCTGTCCAGCACGTATGGCTACTCCATATGTATCCAAAACAGTAGCAATATCATGCGGGTGAATATTCTCCACTTGAAACGTCACCAGTCCCAAACGCTCTTTTTCTGGACCAACTATTGTTAAATCTTCAATCTGCTTCATTTGCTCTACTGCATAGCCAGTTAAAAGCTTGTCATGCCTTGCAATATTTTCTATTCCGACTTGTTCAAGAAAGTCTATCGCCACTCCTAAACCGATAGCCCCAGCAATAATTGGTGTACCCCCTTCAAATTTCCAAGGGGATTCCTTCCACGTTGAATCATATAAATTAACATGATCAATCATTTCGCCCCCAAATTCAATTGGCTCCATCTTCTCAAGGAGTGATATTTTTCCGTATAGAGCACCAATTCCCGTCGGCCCGCACATTTTATGCCCTGAAAATGCATAGAAATCACAACCCAAATCCTGAACATCCACTTTTATATGAGGAACACTTTGCGCTCCATCCACTAAAATGACAGCTCCATGCTTATGTGCGATGGATGCCATTTTCTTCACCGGGTTAGTAATGCCTAGTACATTGGATATGTGTGATACGGCAACTATCTTTGTCCGTTTTGTGATTGTATTCTCCACATCTTCTATTGTAAACGTCCCGTCTGGTTGCAGTGGAATATATTTCAATACAGCTCCGGTGCATTTTGCTACTTGCTGCCAGGGAATTATATTACTGTGATGCTCCATTGCAGAAATAACAATTTCGTCCCCGTTTTTACATACCGATCGTGCATAACTGCTTGCTACTAGATTAATTGCTGCTGTGGCACCTCGAGTGAATATTATTTCTTTTTCTGATTTTGCGTGAAGAAAACGAGCTACCTTAAACCGTGCTCCTTCATAAGCATCCGTTGCTCGTGAACTCAGTGAATGAACCCCACGATGGACATTTGCATTATCCCACTCATAGTAGTGTTTTAGTGCCTCAATTACCTGAATTGGTTTTTGTGCTGAAGCAGCATTATCTAAATATACTAGGTGATGTCCATTAATTTGCTGATTTAGAATCGGAAAAAGCTTACGTATTTCTGAAAAATTCATAATTACTCCCCCAATCCTTTACTTATCATACTTAATACTCGATAATGAGCCTCAATTGTTGTTTCAATTACCTCATCCGAATGAGCATTCGATATAAACATGGCTTCATAGGGCGTAGGAGCTATTAAAACACCATGATTCAACATAGCCGCATAATATTTTTTAAATAAACGCATATTTGAAAGTTGAGCAGTTTCATAATTCACAACCTCATGTTCTGTAAAATAAAAGCAAAGCATTGAACCCACTCTATTTACTTTCAATGGAATACCAGTCAGTTTGGCATTTTGTATAAAGCCTTCAGCTAATCTAGCACCTTTTCTTTCTAGTTTTTCATAGATTCCATGCTGAGATAATAATTGCAAAGTTGCATACCCGGCTGCCATGGCGACCGGATTTCCAGATAATGTTCCAGCTTGATAAATCGATCCAGAAGGGGCCATTTGTTCCATAATTTCTCGCTTTCCGCCATAAGCGCCTACTGGGAGCCCTCCCCCAATTACTTTTCCTAGACATGTAAGATCTGGCTTAATTCCGTATAAGCCTTGCGCTCCATAATAGCCTACACGGAAACCAGTTACCACTTCATCAAAAATGAGCAGACTTCCGTAGCGTTCAGTAATCTCACGCAACCCATGAAGAAATCCGGGCAATGGTGGTATGACCCCCATATTTCCTGCTATCGGCTCAACAATAACAGCAGCAATCTGCTCACCAAATTTTTCAAATACAAAACGAATACTATCTATACTGTTATAAGGTACTGTAATGGTATTGGAAGCAACACTTTTCGGGACTCCTGGACTGTCAGGTAAACCCAATGTTGCCACACCAGATCCGGATTTGATTAAAAAGGGATCCGCATGTCCGTGATAGCCTCCTTGAAATTTCACGATTTTTTGCCGCTTCGTATATCCTCTTGCTAAACGTATGGCACTCATGGTAGCTTCTGTACCAGAATTGACCATACGTATCATTTCAATAGATGGAATACTTCTACATATTAACTCCGCCATTTTTGTTTCAGCTTCTGTTGGTAAGCCAAAACTTGTTCCCTGACTTGCTGCCTCCTGTATAGCTTTAACAACTTCCGGGTGAGCATGCCCTAATATGAGTGGACCCCATGAACCAATATAATCAATAAATTCATTCCCATCGATATCAAATACGTGTGCACCTTGCCCATTTTTAGCAAAGATAGGTGCTAGATTTACGCATGAAAATGCGCGAACCGGACTATTAACTCCGCCAGGCATAATTCTTTTAGCTTTATTGAACGCTATTTCAGAATTTGTGTCTTTCCTTATCATGTGCAATTTTTATCCCCTCCTTTTCAACGACTAATACGTCGCCATACATAAAAAAATATGAGATTATACTCTACAAATTCCCTGCTACTCTATCTTTCATTCATCCTCTTATCCGAAAGCTTATTTATAACCATTTTTGTATAAATCAGCAATCTATTTACCTTCCACTAAATGGAAAGAAACCTTTTTTCGCTTTGCATGTTCTACTAGCTTTGTATACAATAGTGTGCCTTTATCGTTCATAATGAATCCCAATTCCTTTCCGATAGTATTTTGTATTCCAACTTAGTTTAAAATGCAGTGATTCATAGTTCAATATAATAATAAATATAGTTTCAATAGGAATTACCTATTATAATAAAATTAAAATGAAGATTTACTTTCCTAAATTTGTGATTCATATCCAAACAGGAATTATCGTTATCAATTTGAAGGGAGACTATATCTGCTTTGCTGTAATAGAGCATCATACATTGCTTAATAGATTATTGAAAAGAAAAAAGCTCTGCACTTTGCAGGCTTTCTTTATGATTTAATTATTAAGTTATTCATAAAATCCCCTATAGAATTCGCCTGGAATATACGGAAATAAGAAGATTGAACGTCGTAATGTTTGTCAGTAATGATTAGGATTGAAGGGAAAAATTTAGAAGCTTTCGGTTGCCAAGATTCATTGTGCCATTCTTGACTATGGAAGTATAACTCGTATCTATTTATCTTATCTTGCATTATTTTTTTACTGTATACTGACTTTTGAAATTCAATAAAAAATGGGGATCTACGCCATATTGTAAAGGCATCTGGCTCCATATACTCTTTCCCATACTTAGGTTCCACTTTGAATAGTTTAGGATTCTCGTAGTAGACAAGTTGTTTGTATACGTCCACAATACCAAGGAAATGAGGAATTTTTTGACTCGTTTTTTTGATAGAACTTGGTTGTGGAAAATAAATGTATGGGTGCTGTAATACGTTTGCATCAACATAACCATCTCTCCTTAATCGTTTCATAACCGTATTACAACAAGTTACTGCATTCTTTAAACCCTGAAAATGCAAGTCAATAATATCATCACGGGACATGCATCTAAATCGCTTCAAATCATTTAAAATTCCTTTATCTCTACTCCTCATCATCTAACACCCCAAACAAAGGAATTTCTTTTTTTAGAGGAATTTGGAGCATTTTCTCTTCTTTAGACATGCGATAGGGTTCAACAATTTGTTTCGCATTACTTAATTCCAAATAAGGTGCTTGCACTTTCTTTAATCCATTTCGTTTTAATATCATTTGGCCCGATTGCTCTAAATGCTCTGAACCAGGAGTACCCATGATATTACTATTAATCGCACTATCGCATTTAAAACCAATTCTTACGGTCATATTGAGTTTTAACTTGCCATCCAACACCTTTGCATCCGGCCTCTGCATACTAAGCATAAGAAAGACCCCAAGTGATCGGCCGACTGCTGAAATTTTTTCGATTGTAGTCATACATTCTTTTTCATCTTTAAGCATCGCCACTTCATCAATAGCAAGTAAAATATATGGTTTTTGATTATCAGGATTCAATTTGTTGTACGCATCAATATGATCAACCTCAAACTGTTCCATGAGTTTTCTTCGTTCTCTGATTTCCTTCCACACCTTTTGAAGCATAATTTTCATTTCGATTTCTTCCATACAAACGTCTTTTACATGCTTCACTCTTCGCAAAAAATGAAATTCAGAGTTTTTTAGATCCCCAAGATACAAATGCAACTTATCAGGTGACATATATTGAATGAAAGTGGATAGTACAACACGCACCATACTACTTTTCCCGCTTCCCGTTTCCCCCGCAATTAATAAGTGTGGTGTATTGGAATCAAGCATATCGTATGTAATCATTTTCCCAAATTGATCCCGGCCAACCACAACAGGAAGACGATACTCCTTTAATAATGAATGCCACTCTTTATAACAGTACTTATAAGGTTTTAGTCCAGAATTTGAATGGAATACATGTAGTACAAATTTTTTCACATCCCCTTCAATCGTAATATTCCGTCCTAATATTTGTTGAAAACAAAACCACTTCTTTTCAATCTTTTGTGGATCTAATCCGTTTGGTATCGTAAATACATACCTTACACTTTCTGTTGAAGAAGAAATATTATGTACCTTTGGATAAATAGGCACTTTACCTCCACGTGTTTGATGTTCCGTATATAGTCCTGCTTTTGCAAAAACCTCTTTAAGTCGATTCCTTAACTTTTGTGTATGAAGCCACTCCTTTATAATCCTCATTTACTCCATTCCTCCCTAAAACATACTTACGATGCGAAAAAATGCGTATCCAATCAAGCAAACTCCACCAATTCGCATACCATAATAAATACTTCCACTCACAAACTTTGCTGCAAATATATGTTCATTTTGTACCAAATACTTTTCTAACAAGACTGCCCCAATTAAAACCGTCCCCATTATTCCTAATGCAATATAAGTATTTAACACTTGATCGTTCATATGAAAGAATGCAAAAGGACTTAATGACTTATATTTACGAATTGTATTTTCTTTATCTTTGTATGGCCGATCTATAAACTTACGAAAAAAAATCCTTTCTTTCCTTACTCGCATTTAAATGCCTCCGTTCTCTTTATAAACAGAATAAGAAAACTTATAAAACATAGGGTTGATTCATTTATTACCTTGTTAACATTACTTTGATAGTTAATTTGATATGTACTTTGCCAATACAGAAGCTAATTGATTTGATATCTATCTTGATAATACGTTTGCTAGCAACTTTGATAGCGACCTTGATACATCATATTGCGAACAGCTTGTACATTATTAACACTTTTGTTTAAAAAAATCAGGCTTTGGTAAAAATGTGATTAATAGAGTATCTACGAATAGGAGTGTTCGCAGTGTTTGGCTTAGGAAAACCGTTATCTAAGTTTGGTAAATTTTTAAGAAAGAATGATATTACTCAAACGGAATTAAAGGAATGGAGTGGGGTAAACCAAAATACAATTAGCCGTATCTCCCGTTCGAATCAATTCAAGCCTTCATTAGGGAATGGTCAAAAAATAATTAGGGCCTTAAAAAGAAAAGGATTCGGCGTAGACTTTGAAGATTTTTGGATGTGATAAATCGTTCAATATATACTTCTGTATCAACACTACACTTGAATGAAAGAGATATTCAAAATGAATATCTAATAAAAAAGATCAACTACCATTTAAAGTAGTTGATCTGCATGTGTAAACTCATTGAACTCTAATTGATTAGGCTACCCCCGTAGTTCTTGCGGTTAAAAGCCTTATTTCTTCATTCTTTATAATAAAAAATACATATTATATTTATTTACTACATTATAAGATTTTTAACTTCTACCCTTACATATACTATCTAGAATTCTATCCTAGAATCTTAACTTATATCTTAAATCCACCAATTAATTCTTGAAGCTCTTCGGCCATCTGTGCTAATTGTATTGCTGAAGAATTTATCTCTTCCATAGAAGCATGTTGCTCCTCAGATGAACCGGCTATCGTTTGCATACTTGAAGAATTCTCTTTCACAGCCATAGATATTTGATTAATTGATGTATCGACTTCCATTACATCACTTGTCATTTTATTTGATAATTCCACCATACCATGTACTTTTGACACAATATCATTTGCAGATTTTGAAATCTCATAAAAACTTTGTTTTGTATCATTCGCAACCTGAATCCCCGACTGCACTTCAACTCCTACTTCATTCATAGCTTTTACAGTCTCATGTACATCTGCTTGTATTTCATTAATTAAACTTCCAATTTCCATCGAAGATTCGGATGATTGCTCTGCTAACTTCCTGACTTCATCAGCAACAATTGCAAAGCCACGCCCCTGTTCTCCTGCTCTTGCCGCTTCAATCGCTGCATTCAATGCTAATAAATTTGTTTGTGCAGCAATATTTTGAATTACTTCTAATATACTTCCGATTTGCTGCGATTTCTTATCTAATAATTTAATTACATTATCGGATTGAGAAACAGAATGATGGATAGACTGCATTTGCATTACAGTTTGTTCTACTAATTGTTCGCCCTCGTTAGCTCTTTGCTTTGTATATAAGGATGAAGTCGATACTTCGGAAGCATTATCAGCTACGCATCGAATGTTTCGTGTTACCTCACCAATTAATTTAGCTCCAGACGCAACTTCATTATTTTGAACTTCTGCACTATTCGATATTTCTTCCATTTCTTTTGTGATTTGTTCTGTCGCAACACTTGCTTGCTCTACGCTAGCAGTTAGTTCTTCAGACGAAGCAGCCACATGTCCTGCAGATGTGTTAATTTGAGAAATTATATTACATAACGACTCTGCCATTGTATTGAAACTACCACCTAATTGACCAAGTTCATCCTTTGAACGAATATCTATTTTCTCAGTTAAATCTCCCTGACTAATTCTTTGGGCTGAAATAACTAATTGTCTTAGTGGATTAATAATAGATTTAAGAATGAAGAAAATTACAATTCCACCTAACAACAGTGAAGCCCCTATTATAGTGAGCGTTTTATAAAAAATAGGATTGGCAGCTTCTTCAATTTCTTTAATAGGCATTACACCAGCTATTTTCCAACCTGTTTTTTTGTTTGTTTTAAAGCTTATGTTTCGATCCTCACCATTAAGGCTATAAGTAATTACTCCATCTTCTTTCTTGTATAGTTCATCTGCTAATGATTTCTCTAATTTCTCACCTGGCTTAAGTGTAGGATGAACAACGATAGTCTTATCTTGACTTACTATAGATACAAAGCCTTGTTTTCCTATTTTTATCATTTTAGAAGTTTTTACGATATCATCAATATTCAAATCCATACCAATGACACCACTTTTATCAGCATTTTGCTTTGCAATTGCTATTACCATATTTCCTGTAGCCTTTGATTTATAGGGAGACGAAACAATAATCTCTCCATTAGCTTTTACTGCATCCTTATACCAACTACTTTCTAACGGATTAAATCCTTCTGGTATTTTTCCAACCGGTGCATGAATAAATTGATTATTACTGGATGTAGTATAAATTGTTTCTATCTCTGGATGTAACTGTATATATTGATCAAATTTACTTTGTACATTTTGCAATTGGTCCGCATTATAATCACCTTGTGTAAGGATCTTTGCAAAATGAGTTACATCTACATGTTTATTTTCTAACTCATCGTCAACTATCTTATTTAAAATACTTACATTATCTTTCGCAGTTTGTAGAATTGTTTCATTAAGATCTGTTTTTGCTTTATCATAAGATGATACTCCTACGATAAGACTAGGTATAATTAATATTGAAATAAATGCCATAGACAACTTCGTTTTAAGCTTCATTTGTTCCAATCTTTCTTTTATTTTAAACACTATCAAATTCTTCCTTTCATTCTTACAACTTATATTATTTATTTAATCGTTTGCTCCTTTATTTTTTCTACATTGATTTATGGTATTATTCGAAATGAAATTACAGTTATATCCTTTTACATATATCTCCTTATATAACAATTTAGTTTTTACAAGCAGAGTTTTATCTATCCACCTTTCGAATATGCAATTTTTTTATAGTAAGCAATGTTAAAACTACAAATTATTCTACATTAACAGTAGAAACATAGACTTCATTTAAAAGATGATTTTTAGTTTTGATTGAATCAAAAGTTTAATTTAGATCGATTCACATTAGATGAAATCCTTACCATACTAAATTCCATTTAACTTAACTAAGTGAACTTATTCTTTGAATAACTATACTTAACAGCCTTATCCTTTTAACCACTCTGACCGCTTCGCTTTATTCATTTATCTATTTACTACAGCCACTTTTGTATTATTGGAAACTAAACCATAAATTCTAAATAGGAGAATAAAATAAATTGGAGAACTTCATTGTAACACGTATACATAAGTTTTAAATATTAAAATAAAAAAATATTTTTCATTATCTTATCTTCATGAATTACTTATAATAGATTGCGAACTTTTTTGGACTAGCAGCTATATCAGGTTATTACAAAGATTAGAATGAATAACAGCACTAATCAGTATATATTTTGTGGAAGGAGTTGTTTTGAACTACCCCACTGCTGTAAAGTAACAGTAAAGTTATTTAGTCTTGCCGCAAAAAATACAATAGACATCTGTCTATGTAAATGACAGATGTCTATTAAAGTCGTTTCTGTAGTGCTTACAGAAATCCAAGTATTATTTTAATGATTTTATAGACCAAGCGATTTAAATAATGCGCTCTGAAACACTACTCTTCTTCTAAAATAGCGTAATAATATTCATCCCACCATTGATTTCCATGGGGGATACACTTCCTGAAATAGCCTTCTCTTCTCATTCCAATTCTCTCCATCAATCGATATGATGGGATATTTTGTGGCTGACATGTCGCTATAATTCTATGTAATTTCATTTCCTTAAACCCATATTTCAATATAGCTTGTGCTGCTTCAGAAGCATATCCTTTATTGAAATATTTAGGATTGAATACCCACCCAATCTCATAAGTATGCTCGCCAAAATATTTATGAAAAACAATATGACCAATCAGAGTATCTTCATCTATCAGTATCACAGGAAAGTTCTCAGCATTTTCACCCATATTTTTATTTACAAAGTTTCTTGTATCTTCTTCAGTAAAAACCCCTTCTGGTATGTATTTCATTACATTGCTATCTGATGTATACTCATGAACAGCTTGCCAATCTTTGAACTCAAAATTTCGTATTAGTAATCTTTCCGCTTTTATAAACATTTACTTTTCTCCTCTCAAAAAGTTGTTTCTTTACTTCAAATCTACATTCAACTCTTAAACTAAAAAGAGCCTGTAGGAATCTCTACAAGTTCTTTTTAATTTAAGATGAATATATGTGACAAACAAACTATCTTACAGATTCATCATTAAAACTACAGGAATAGTACTTTGACAAATATATCATATAACAAATATTAACATCTATACTTTTTGAAAATTTTGTTAATTTGGAACGAAAATAGCTTTTCCCTTAAATGTTCTTAATTTCGCTTACTACTAACTTCTTTTTACTTAAATAAACTGCTCGACCTGTTTTTTTTTGCAAATACTTGCGAATGCGTAAGAACAATTACGCATTTACCTTCTTGATGTTCGAGTTCCTGAAACAACTCAATCATTTTATTTGCCGTTAGTTCATCAGCAATAAATAAAACAACATAGCAGGATAGTGCCCTAGCAATTACTGCACGTTGTTGGTCTTCGCGACTTAGTTGAATTATATTAAATGACCGTTTCTGTATATAAAGAATATGTTTACCTTTATTTTGAAAAGCCTCTTCTTTAACGAGTTTTATATATTTTTTGGTAATGCATACTGTAGTACCCAATCAAATAAGTGAAAAATATTACTACGTAATTGATTCGATTTAGGAAAAGCACTGCCGAAACCTTCAGCAATGCTTTTCTATTAGACGTACTATAATAATGAACATTTACTTTCTTTTATTCATGAGTACTGTAGGTTCATATATATTTACTTTAATTTCAAGATAAGTTCTATTTCCTCCACACTCAACTTACTTGCTTTTACAATAGTTTCAAGCGGTACACCTTTTTCATGCATCCCTCGAATCATTTGCATCTTATCTTGCTCAATACCTTTTTCCATACCCTTTTGTTCTGCATGCGCTAGTTCTAGAAGTAATTTCCCTCGAGCTTCATATGCTATTCGGAAAGAAGAATCATGGATCATATTTTCACATTTATTTATCGCCTTCTTTAAATTTGGACCTTGATTTATTACAATCGATTCGCCGTTTATCATCTTTATATCACAATGTAAAGGTGATTACTCATATCTCAATTAATCACGGATATAATGTAAAATTAATTTTGATTATTAATAATGCCTCAAAACTTTCTATGTGATTCCTACTTACTACTCTTTCAATGTAAAGAACAAACTTTCTATTAAATTATGAACTCCCTCCTTTTTTGTTATTTAAGTTTATAACTTGTGCAAAGCAAATTTAAGTAAAAAATGCATAGTCTATAATTAAATATAATTATCATGAGGATAAAAATTTACTTTTCATGTAAAAATACTCGTATGATTATAGATAACATAACGTATGTTAAATTTTATCTTCACCACTTATAAACTAGGGCTTCCATCCTTTTTGAAAACCATCATACTTTTCTTGTACAATGGTTTTTTTATCTTTTGGTAAAAGTGATTTGTGTATCTTTAGAAGAATAACAGAAACAACCTTTATTCCTTAAGTGCCACCATAGAATATTTAATCTTCAAAAAAATTATAGATCGCAAGATTACTTCTATTTTGCAACTCTTCTAATTGAGTTCTTTCTTCCTTATTTAACACCGATTTTATAAAAATAACATGGTTTCTCTGAATATGAGGACTGAATTCAAACTGAATGTCTGTAGAAATAGATTCTAAAACTGATGTTAAATACTTAATTATCTTCTTATTTTCGATTTTAGAATAATTATACCGGAATATTGGACTGTTATTGTGTAGTTTTTGTAATTCATTTAAAAACTCACTATTTTCAATTTCATCTTCAAACAAATAAACTGCCCCGCAGTCTTCTGAATTTAAAATATCATTAAGATATTCTTCTAATGTTTTTTCCAATTTACCTGTTTCAAATCCAATCTGCTTATTGATTTGGAGATACTTATTATCAATTGTACTTAAAATATCATTTCCAAGTACTTCATTAATAGTACGTGAAAATTCATTATAAAGATTAATAATATCTCTTAAACAGCTAAATATAAAATTTGAGTAATCCATATTATAATGTACCATTGTAAAACGAGAACCCTTATTTAAATTAGCTATTAATAATTCAATCAATTTATTTTCATCATTTAAATACGCATTAAAGGCTATTTTATAACCCATTCCCAAACTTTCTATTTGTCGAATTAGCTCACTATAAATCTCACCTTCTATTATAGAATGATAGTTATCTATCGATCGTTTTACATGATCTGTCCCATTATTTTTATAAATCCAAACTTTAGGATTTAATTCATCCAAAGCATCTATTTTATTTATTAAATACTTCTCCATAGTTTTTAATACTAACCTTATATTAACTGCTTCAGCATTATTGAAATCTAAATTTTCGAGTGGATTCATCCCTAAAACATCTTCGATTTGTTCATCCGTTAATTTTTCAAAAAATATATTTTTAATCTTATTTGCACCTATAAAATCTGCCTCTATTTCATCATGAATATTATTAATTTCATCCATGGCCTCTCTAATAGGCTGAGATATTCCCTTGAATTTATCATTAACTACAAAATAATATTTTTTTATTTCCCTTCCATTATCTAACAATCTTTCAAAATCATCGTTCAATTTTTTTTTAGTATAAGCTTCCGTTGCTAATTCTTTTATTGCCCTTGGACCATAACATTGATAATAAACTTTCTCTTTAAAAATGTACCCATCTGTTGATCCGTCTCCTAATTTTCCGTATGCATCGACTGGTAAGAAATCTTCATTTGCATGTTGCATTATCTTACAAAATAAGTTTTCAAACTCTTGACCATCAGAAGAATGTATTTTCAAATCGAACAATAGCTTATTCCATTTTATTTTCAATTTTTTTATATCCATTTTTCTCTCCTACTTTTCACACAATTTATATATACGCAACAAAATATTTACAAAATTGGTATTTGATCCCCTTTGAACCTTAATATATTCCCCTGCATTTTAATTTTTAACATAAATAAAATTAAATCTCAATTTATATTATGTAAATTTATTATTTTACTGTAGAAACTATCATATACTAGTTTCTACAGTAAACAAAATATACTTACTATTTCTTCTGCACCACTTTTAATATATCCATTTCATATTCAAGCTCTTTTGTCTCTAAATTTAAAAAATCCATCTTCATTGTAAGCACTTTACCATCTATATTCCTTTTAGATCCCCATAAACGAACTGCTTTTTTTATTTTACTGTCCTCAAACGTAGCCTGGACTGTTTTCAGTTCCTCTTCCTCTACATATTCACGGGATATCCAACATTCTTTAAACTCTAGGGTTCCTTGTGGCATAGAGAGAACATAACTAAACATCACTTCTTCTAATTCTGGAAAACCAAGCCCCTTCTTCTCAAGACAGATGTATTCAAAATCTAAAACGTTCGTAAAATGATAGATATGCTCTTTTTTAGATTTCACTATAATTCCTCCATAACAATAAAGTTATTAATATTGATTTGAAATATAGTTTGATTAAAAGATGTTACCGATAATAACCTTATTCCGCATTAACAAGTTGACTTTCATCAAAGGGATTCATTATTAATATGTATTTTTTATTACCAAATCTCAGATTCACCTTAAAAGGGCTATTTAAATTAAACATGTATATCTCTGGTTCAAAGTCATGTTTAAATTTATAACGACGAGCCGCATTTTCAATGACTATATACACATACTCAGCAAAACTATCTGGTTCCATACAATCCTCCCATATTTCTTTCCACTTCGTTTTATCGACAACTACTTCATTTTTAAAATCAAGAGATAGAGTACTATACCCCATAAATTTCAACTCCTTCCAATAACTTATCTGATTAAATAAGACTAACTCATTGGCATTACTTATAAATTGATTCTTAAATTAAAGAAAATCCTCTAGTAACGATATTTCAAATCTAAGTTGTCATAACTGTCATAATATGTTCTACCGAAAGCATAATCTTTTTTTGATCCTTTTTTAATAATGTATCCGGTTTCTATAAATGGACTCCTCCTATTTTGACAATGAGCACTACGATGCCCGTCTCCTTGTCCATGAAGATGCCATGTCGCACAATATGGGCACCAAACTGCAAGATTTCCAATTTCATCTCTTTCATAGGCTAATAATACAGGCAATGATCTTTCACTTTTATTTAATCTCATATGTATCCCCCAAATAAATTTAACAATAAATTAATCTATATGTATAAATAAAATTAATCTATATAAGTTCTCGTTCAATTTCATTAATTCTTTTTATAATAACTTAAGTTGAATAAAACCATCATCGTTATCTTTTAAGTTTTCTTTATTATCCTTTTTCTTGCTTTTTTGCTTATTTACAGCTTCAATTTCTTTTTCTTCATGTCTAAGCTTTCTTGACACAAACCATTTTGGTAATCCAGAAGTGAATGTAGGAAAGTATTTTCTTTCGTAGGCAGTACGTTCTTTTTTTGGTATACCTACGTATTCCTCCCAAAACCGATTTCTAAAATCATCGATTTCATTTCCTGTTAAATGAGGTATCTCATCATAATCTTTGTTTAAAAGCTCTTGTTTTCTATATAATTGCTCTTTCTGTAATTGAATGCGTTTTCGTTCTTCTTCCTCTTTCTTTATTTTTTCTTGATTGATACGTAGCTCTTCTTGCTCCCTTTGTATTTTTTCTTTTTTTTGCACTGTATCTAACTTTTGTCCATACTTATCCAAAAGCCCTTTATAAAACATTTTTTCTGAAGTATTATTGGTTACCTGCTCATAATGTTGCTGTAATTCTTCTACAAATTCAATTAAATTTCTACCCTCAATCCATTTTTTATATCTATTTTGTTCCTCAGTAAAATACATTTCATAATCATTCTTGTCACTTAAGAAACTTGTTGGAAATCCCTTAAATAAAGTTTTTACGACTATATACCACTTATGGCACTCTTCTTTTAAATAATTCAACCAAGAATACCAGTTATCAATTGAAGATAAATGAAATTGAACCTTTTCTGTCTCCAAGCGTTCTATTAGAATGCTAAATTCCTTTTTATATTGATTATATAAGTCGCTCATATAATCCTTTGCCATTTGTTCAGCCAATATTTCCTCTTGCCTTCTGCGCTCCTCAGCTTTTTCTTGTTCTATCTCTAGTAATTTGTTAGTATAAGCTATTTTTATTTCTTTTCTTGCTTTTCTCGCTAATTCTATACTATTTAATGCTTCCTCTATCTGTCGGGCTTTATCAAACTCAATAGCAGTATCTACTAAATTCGTAGGACCAGAATCGCTTCTATGAATTTGACCTTTAAATTCTTCATTTAATTGAGTATTCTTTTTCATCCTCGTATCATTTTCACTATGTGGTGCTCGCAATAATTCCGTTTCTAATAATACTGGTACAATATCAGGCTCTGCTATTCGGTTAACCAGAAATATATCATCTTGTGTTGAATGTTCTCGGTTCTCTAACAATGCATCTACCCTTAACTTAGAACTTTCAGGAGTTCTTCGAATTAAAAATACATGTCCATTATGATCAACAGTTACAATAACATGGTATACATCCATAAAATAGTTAAATGCTTTATTATTTTCCCCTGTTATAAAGAAATATTCCTCTTTTAATGGAGAAATATATGTATATTCATAAGAATTTGTTTCTGGATTAAAACTACTTATTCTTGTACCACTATAACTATCCGTGTAGACCTTTTCTCCATTTACTTCTGTTTCCTTAGGTGGAAAGAAACTATCTAGTATTAACACCCATGCAGTTGGTACATTTTCTTCAAAATATATATTTGTTCTCTTCGCAATATTACTAGTCCGAATATTTGACGCCTGTACCTCGATTGCCAGCTTCAGCTCTTCTTTTCCATCAATTGTTTGCAGTACTGCTACGTCGGCACGTGAAATGTCTTTATGTCGTTTCTCTTCTTTTACGATGTAACCAGCCTTACTAAATAATTCATATAAATATTTCTTAGTTCTAGCATGTGCTAATGATTCAAATGAAAAACATTGTTCTTTATCTAAATGAAAAAAATATGGATTTTTATTAACTATCTTAGATCCTTTATTAAACGACATGATGTCTTGGCATATAGGACATTCTGCCTGATATAACGATTTTCTACCTCTTATATACTTAGCTTCCTTATCATTATCTATAACCATAGAATCTAGCTCTATATATCTTTTCTTTTGAAACCCGATTAAGTTACCACTAGGAAATATCTTCTCCCAACCATCAAAATACTCGATATAAGAATACTGCAATTCAATATACACCCTTTCTAAAAGAAATATTATTAACATCTAACAAATTAATTATAATGTCATTTTTACATTAAAATACATGAATATATGCATTTAAATTATTATTAGAAATTCTATAATTACTTGTCTTTATTTTCTGATTTTAATTGTTAAATAGTTTAAAATTAACTTTATAGTAACCCATTTTGCTATGATAATAATTAAATAGGATTAGGATACTTCTATAAGAGATGGGAATATAGATACTAAATTATAGAGTGAAAAGGAAAGAGGTGGAGTTTATTTGTACAGAAACTTGTTGAATTTTTCATTATATTGTATTCTAAGTATTTTTATATATTTAACAATTTATTTCATCGCTTTAAAACCTGCTATTATTACTGCAACATCCGTAGAATATAATAGGTTGCAATTTATTATGCTATTACTTCTACTCATTTTAGTTTCTATGATATATGGTTTAATAATAAAAAAATTAATTCGGCATAATTCTAGATCATCCCATTCTATTGCAAATGAAAGTGTATTATTTATATTTAGTCATATTTTCACTGCACTTATTTTCTTTTTTATTATATCTATTTAGGCTGTTATACGAGTACCAGGTAAGATATAGCCATCATTAGCCTCACTTTAGGCACTGGCCTTCGAGTTTCTGAGGTAGCTAGTCTTACTATCTCTAGCATAAACTTCCGTCAGGGTACCGTAAAAGTGATTCGTAAAGGTAATAAAAAATCTTCCATATTAGCCACGCGCTCTTGCTTAGATGGTGTTCAGGAATATATTAAGGTTCGTCCTAGTAAATATAGCTGTCCTCAAGATGAAGACTTACTTTTCTGACAAATTATAAAGGGAAATATACGCAGCTAACAGTTAGAGCTATACAGAAGTTAATCGATAAATATACAAGTGCATTTGATGAGAAACGCAGCCCGCATAAACTACGACATACCTATGCTACAAATCACTATAAAGAAAACAAGGACCTAGTATTATTACGTGATCAACTTGGCCATACCTCTGTAGAAGTTACTAGTATTTATACTAATATTAATAACGAGAAAAAACGTGAGGCTGTTGATCGCTTGGAAAGAAGACAATTTGATTAATAATTACTTTGTATTCAATAAGAATTAATAGGTGTAACGAAGTCTAATTAGGAAGTGAATGCAAGTGAATTCAAATGTAATTAAGTGTGTACGCTACCCTGCAGGTTGTATAGTCCAAAATATATCACCTATAGTCGATGTTAATAAGAGGTATTCATTAGAGGTTTCTATTAATACTTCTAATGCTAAAAGTACGGCTACAGTCATAATGATGAATCCAAGTAAAGCAACTAAAATTTGCTCCGACGATACTGTTAATAAAGTATTAAGGTTCTTTAAAAAATATAAAAATATACCCGTTAAAAAGGTTACAATATTAAACCTATTCCCTTACTATGTAACCGACTCTGCAGAGCTCGCAAATTACGTTGATAATAATGACTCTAATGACCTTCAAGAAAATATATACAGATTTGAAAATTATATTGATGAAAGTGATTTAATTGTACTAGCTTGGGGCGATGTACCGTCAGGTTTTAGTGCTAAAACGCATAATGAATATGTCAAAAAAACTATGGATATTATTACAGCAGCCCAAAAGAAAAATGTTGTTTATGTATTCAGGGATAATAGGTTTGCTAAAAATCAAATTATCACACAAAAACAAAGACCTAGGCATCCTAACAGAATATCTTTAGATGATTTGCACAAAATTCAAAGCTATTCATTTAATCGCGGCTTACTAAAAATTAAACTGAAATAAAGCCTTAAGAGATAATAAGTTTGTTGAATTTATGTCTTAAAAATATAACACCCATATATCAGTTCATTTAATATATGAGTGTTTAAAATGTTCTATATGCCTTTTGTAGCCTTGGAATAAAGTTTGATTAAATTAACCTAATAGACCTTGATAAAAAAGCAGATAGAAAAAGTGTGTTTTGAAAAAAAGATTGATCAAAACACACTCTTCTATATTCAATTGAATCATCTTTTAATAAAAAAGTTTGATAATTTTTTTATCCTTACTCAATTAAAGCGCCCGTTTATTGAATATCTAAATGAATTTTTATGTTTTAGAATCTAACCGATACACAGAACCTAAATGTTACTCATCTTCTTGGTACGTTCTAGGGGTAAGCCTTCCCTCGTCGACTTTCTCTAATAGTTTCTGATTTATAATAAGTTTCCTTATTATTATTTCTTCTGATAAAACATTCTTTGTGACATACCCATCGAGCAATAACGAAGCGAAGCATTGTGCATCTATGGCCTGTTTCCTTTCAAGGTCAAAAGGTATCGTTCCATAACTATGTGCAGCTGCATTTCTAAGTTCAAATAGTTTATAGTAGAAATCCATATATGTAGTTTCATCATTTGTGAACTTATCATCTGGATTTATACCAATTTGGTTTATCCATTTTTGTTTATGCTCTAAAAATCGACTTCTATTATCTTGTCTAGGAGGTTTTCCTATTAATGCTTCAACACATCTGCAAGCTTGTACAATTGCTGCCTCATAATCAGATATTAGATTTGCTTGCTCCCAAAGTTCTGGTTCATGACTTGGGTGATTTTTATAAGATTTTCGACCTAACTCACATATTAAACAACAATAATGTGTTTTCATAGATGCATAAAAGTTACTCATAGCAGTATATGCCTTATCATCCCTTAAAAGCAGTTCTATAAGTGGAGAAAGCTCAGATAAATCAGTGAGCTGTAGAATAGTACCATTCAGTAAACTATATCTGTCGGAGTCACCACCATATATTATCTGCTCTGATATTGATTCATTCGAATCAAAATAATAACACCATTTATACTCCATATCCATAGTGTGCTCAAAGCACGTAGAGTAAGAGTATGATAGTTGAATAACTGTTCCAATGTTCTTCCAGAAATTTTTATTCTTTACATCTTTTGAGACCCTTGAGACTAAAGCAGTATATGAATCCTTTGTATGTGTCCATAAGAATAATTCTTCATCACCACATTTCATTAACAGAACAAAGTCATGTACTTTAGGCATAAAACTGTTATCAAACTTGATTCCTTTTATGAAAGCATGATTACAAACATCATTTGGAATATCAGTTGGAAAGTATTGGTCCACTTGTGCCTGTTTTTCATACATTTTTTTAAGTCCACTTTCAATTCCTTTTGTAAGCACCCTTTCAAATTCATCTAAAAAAGCATTGTCTTTACTATTATCACTGTTCATAAAATTCACCCCATATCAAATAAAAATAGTAAATTATTTAATTCTCTACAGCCTGGCTCGATTATTGAACAAAGAAATACTCTACGAAACGAATCTTTTTATCCAACTTTTTACAAGTTATCAATCTTTATTATAAATTCCCCTAACTATATTAGAAAGGAAAATCAGGTTCATCTATTTTTACTAAAGTTGAAATATTAATTTTAGCTATACGATCACTACAATACGAAACTACACCTATATATAATTCGGATTGTTCTTGACTCACTTCAATTATATAGCGAATAACATTTTCATTATGTATATTAATAAAATACTCAACCTCTGCACTTAAGCTAAAGTTACTTTTTTCTATATTATCTACAAAGACACTATCTTTCCCATCTAAAAGTTCCTGTAGTTCAGATAAATATCTACTTATTTCAGCGAATTTCCGGAATTTTATTTTTCCAAGTTGTAAAAGTGTATCTTTTTGTATATCTTCTATATTATTAATAGATTCAATTACCTCGTACTCTACTTCGGCTCCAATATACTTTATATACTGGACATCTTCAAGTTTTAGCCACTGGGAAAAATAAAACAATTCGTCCTCATTATTGAAATTATAATCAACATAACATTCTCTACATAAATTAGGGTTTGGGCCACAAAATAAGACGTAGTTATATGTACCTTTTACTTTGCTACTTTCATATTTAATTCCGTCATAACCAAGCTTTCTAACATATTCAGAAAGCACCTGTGTTGCAACATATTCCAAATCTGTATCTTCTTTAGATATAGTTTTACTTATTTCATCAATAAACTCATCAATAAATTCAGATAACCATATCCATTCGTGTTTATAGTTATCATCAAAAATACTCATTAATTTTATTTCGGCATTTTTAGATAAATCTAGTAACTTAAGATTCATTCTTGGTGAAAATCTTCCTGCTAAATAACTTTTATTTTCGCTAGCACAAATCTCCTCTAGCCCAGTTTTTATATCAGTGGTTAAATATGTGTACGATATTCCTGCTGGACTCATTCTATTGTTAGTAGAGTATATAGCAGGTGCAGGTGCAATCTCTTTAAATAAATTTAAACTACTTAATTTCTTTCCTTCCGCTTCTAAATCCATCCCCCTTGCTCTATATAGGATTGTTTTTTCATCAATTTCTGCTTCCATCAACATAAAAACATCATGTAAGCCAGACAATAGCGCTTCTCTTTTAGAACCTGATGGCGAAATATCGAAGTATCTATTGTAATATTTACAGGTATTTTTAAATTCCTTCCAAATATAATATTCTGATACATTTTCAGTCCCATACAATGCATTTCTCAGTACGAAGCACTCACTTTGAATATCCTCAAAGACATCCGTATCCCCATCTTTTTTATCCCAATCAGATGGACCACTCTCATCTATTAATTTTTGCAGTAAAACTGTGGCAGCCTCCTTATCATACGCTGCGGAAAAAATACGTTCATTCCAATAAAGAATATCTAAAATAGATTCACCTGTCTCTTCCCCATCGAACCCAATATATGCCTTTTCTTCCGAATCCCACATTGAACCAGTAAAATCCTCCACATGGTCGTATGCACGCGAAAATCCCTCTCTAATAAACTCTCCAACCCCTTCAAGTTCACCAATATTTACTTCTTCACCATCACAAAAATCACAATTACCAATCATATCTTGAGATTGTATATACATAACTATTTCTTTCTCATCAAAACACTCTTCACAACAATGCACTTTTGACTCCCTCTCTATTCAATTTATCAAAATGTATTTTTAAAATTTTTTATATTATTTTTGCACCGCATTATACCACTTATTTATTTTCTCCTTATAATACTTCTCCACCTCGTATTCCGGTATCCAAATTTCATGTTCTCTCGGTTTCAATCTACGGTATGAACCTTAATCTTCTCTATATAAGCCTCTCTCATCCAATTTGATATGGTTTCACGCTGTTTTTGCTTTAGGTGAGACCATTTCTTATTGGTTTGTAGAAATTGACCTTTAGAATCCCTTGTATGATTCTTCATTGAACGCTACCTTCCTTATTATATTTTTACTTATTTCTTATTCGAACCGAAGACACAGCGCATTCCAAATCGAGTCACAGCATATGTAGTGCCAATTTTACGGATTGAGCCTTTTGGGAAATCATTTATTCTTTTACGTAATGTCGATGATTCAATTCCCCATTCTTCTATTGCATCCGTACTACTCATAATTTCGTTATCCAATAGATTAAGGTCTTCCCATTCTACATCTTCAAAATCAAATCCATCCACCTCTAACTGCTGCAGCATGTCTCTTTCATCCCCTTTTACCGCAAACAAATTAGGATCCTCTCCCTGATGGACTTCTTCTAACACTTCTACATTTAGATACTCATGGTCAGTTATCTCAATCGAACTATTCTCAGATATATAATAATAGATACCTTCTTTTACTTTGAATATAGCCTTATTCCATATACCATCTGCACTAGTATCCTCAAAAATCCGTTCTGCTTTCATAAATATTCATTCCCCTTTCACGCAAACGTGATATTTCCCAACTTACCTCAATCATATTACGTTTGTGTGATTTGTTAAAGGAGGACGTACAAAATAAATGTAAGTGGTCGTTTTCAATTAACTGTTTTTTCTGAATTTTATTGAAAAATAAATATAAAATAGTTAAATACAAAGGGGATTTTGCTACAATGGTAATATATAACATTAGCATATTTCTATAGGATGGAGGAATATATTATGATTGTTTCAATAAAAGGGAATGAGCAAGTTACCAAAATGTTAAATGAATGGTATACAGAGATTCGTGCCAGACATATAGGGGCGGCACATAAATTAAAACTTGAAATTGATCAAAAAATACACAATATTGAAGAGGATCAAAACCTACTTTTATACTATGCTCTTTTAGACTTCCGTCATCAATATATGATTGATAGTTTAAGTATTGGAAAAGATAGTTTTGATAAAGTCGATTCATTGGATGTACCTGCAGATCAGTTTTTACAATACTACTACCACTTTTTTAAAGCTATTCATTCAAATATTACAGGTAATTTCACAAGTGCAAGGGAACATTATAACAAAGCTGAGGAACTATTAAATCATATTCCTGATGAAATTGAACATGCTGAATTTTATTTCAAACTATCAACTTTCCATTATCATATCTACAAGCCACTTGCGGCTATCAAAGAAGCTACTAAAGCAAAGGGTATCTTTAAAAAGCATACAGGATATGAGACTAGTATTGGATTATGTGATAATTTAATTGGATTAGCTTGTACTCATTTAAAACAATTTGAGGAAGCTGAAGAACATTTCATTACGGCTATTAATACATTTAAAAAATCAGGTGAAGAAAAATTTATTACGTTTGTGCGTCACAATTTAGGATTAATGTATGCTGGCCAGAATTTATCTGAACTAGCAATACGCTATTTATCTGAAGTTATACAGGAACTCCCTAAAGATTATAAAGCAATCTTTATTAAAGCTAGGGAACATATGAAAATTGGTGAAACCCAGGAGACTTCTAACCTTATAGATAAAGGATTAGAAATTTGTAGAGAACTTAAAAATGAAGAGTACGAACATCACTTTTTAATTTTAGAAAAATTTAATCAAAAAGTAACTGCTGACGAATTAGAAAAGACAATTAAAACAGGAATCTCCTATTTTGATAGAGAAGACCTACATGAGTACGTACAAGAATACGCTAAAAAATTAGCGGTTTTATTCCATCAAGAAAATAACCGTTCAAAAGCAAGCGATTATTTTTATCTTAGCCATCAAGCAGAAGAACAAAACTTTGAAAAGGAGGCTTTAAAATGAAAAAAGTAATGTTTAGCTTAATTGGATTAACAGCCGTATTCACGTTTATGTTTAACGCTAACAATGTAACTGATACACAAAAAGCTCTTAGCGAGGATAAAGTCGTACAATATGCTCACGGCCATACTGGTGGATGATAAATAAACAAAGGTCTTCACTTCATTGTGAGGGCTTTTGTTTTTATATAAAGGTACCCCTTGTAAAAATTATAAAAATATTATTTTAAAATCTTAATATACAATAAAAATGTTAAACTTAAATTATTCCTTTTGTCCCCATAAGAAGGATCTAAAAAGATTAGAACATTTAAAGAGAGGAAGAAACCATTCATGCATACACAAGAAGATTTTTACAAAAAATTAATAGAGGAAAAAAGATTAGTAACGATATTTTTAATAAACGGCGTAAGAGTACCAGGAATCATTATCGCTGTTGATAAATTTTCAGTGCTAGTTTCCAGTCACGGAAAGCAACAATTCATTTATAAACATGCTATTTCAACAGTTTCTTTATAAATATATACCATCTGAAAATTTTATTTGAATATTGTTAATTGATTAAATAACAAAAAAAGGAATCCTTATAATAAGGATTCACCCCAGGAAATATACGTAAATAAAAAGAATTAAGTTTATTATAATATAAAAGTAAACGAAACATATTGAGAAACAAAAATAAGCTTGAAGTTTGATAGGAAAGAATAATATTTGCTATACTAACTACACACAAATATATGCAAAAACACAAATGAAATAAGGGCAGCTTGGCATAGCTGTCCTTATTTCATTATTATTCTCGTAATCTGCTATTTAAGTTATTTATAAACCTAGTACACTAACAATCTGACATGCTTTTGAATTTACAATATGATAATACATCTCTAATCCCCTTCTTTCCGAGCGAAGAATCTTCCCACGCATTTTAGACAAATGCTGAGATACGGTAGATTGAGGGACATCTAATAGCTCCGTTAATTGTGTTACATTACAAATTTTGCGGTGTTCTAGCTCCTTCACAATTTGTAACCTAACTGGATGGGCCATAATCTTTAATAATTCTACATCCGCCTCTGGGATTTTGTACATTTCATTAGTTGCTTGAATAGTTGTCATTTTAATTTCTCCTTTTATAATTTCGTTTTATTTTAATTATCTATTTTTAAGTATGTTGTGTTTACTTGAGTACATTGTTCATAACCACTATATTGTTTGTTCTTTTGTCTCTCTATCAGATTTAATATATAGAAGTATTATGATGGCTAGAAATCCAATAAAAGATAGCATTGGTATCGAGATGAAACCGAATAAATTTAAGTAATCTTCTGTACAAGAAACCCCTACAGAACAAATCTTCATCTCACTAATAGGAAACGCTTGAATTGTAATTTGATATACAGATAACATTAAACCGATACACGCAAATGGAAATGCATACGTACTGACGTGCGGATCTTTTCTATACATTCCTATCCCCAATATTAATACTAATGGATACATGGCCATTCTTTGGTACCAGCACAAATCACATGGAGGCAGCTTCATCCATTCACTAAAAATTAAACTTATAAGCATTGCACTAGTAGCTATCGTCCAAGCAATTGCAATGTGATACTTTTGAATGATCGACATCTTATTTTCGCCTCACGTTTTTTTTAAAATGCAAAACATTTGCTAATATATGACCAGTTTATTTCCGTGTTTCGAGTACCCTGTTTCAATAGAAAGTATCCAATCGTTGATATCTTTCCAGTCGTATCCCCCTCTTTTAATTCTAGAGGGAAAAGATTTTCAAAATCACCACGCATTTCGTACATGATTTCTAATGCTTTTTCTAGCGGACCAAATCTATATACCATGTGTGTATGTACTTTTTTGTTTTTCTTTTCTGCTACAACTAAATATACATACCGTCTTTCTTTCGCTAAAACAAACTTCAAAAATCCAGGTACTTGACTCACCTTTCACACTCCTTTTCGGTTTTCCTTACCAAGCTTAAAAAGATATGAGTAAGGAAAACTATTAAGTTTTAATTTACTGATTTAATAAATGTCCCGTTTTTCTGCTTTGAAAATACAAGAAAACGCTCATCATCACAATATTTATTACACCAGCTGCAGCACCGATTTTGGAGATAACATACACATATTCATTATTACTAAATGGTAATAGGCTCGCGAAAATAAATAAAATTGAAATGATAAAGGATAAGAGCATATTTCTTTTGTTTTCATCCATTCAAAAAACCTCCATTTTGCACAAATATTTGTATTTCAATGGATTAGGGTGCTAAGCTGCATCATTACGGTTATAATGCCGTTTCTTTTCATTTACAAACCCTTTAATGCTCCACACTCCAGCCATTGCTTCTTTTGCTTCTTTTTCTGCCTCTAGCATTTCGGGTAGTAATGTAGTATTAGGTTTAGAAATATAGGCTATAATCCCATAACCCGACTTGGCCATTAATTCATTGATGTGTATACAATTACAAAATACATAAGCCAATTTCCTACTGTACTTGTCTTCTTTTGGTCCTTGATCATAAACCAAGGTTACACTTTTTCCATCTAGCTGTTTCTTTAAAAAGGAAGAAGCTTCTTTTCCCATCTTTTGTGGTGGGATTTTTTGAGATACAGACTCAGGGGTATCCAATAACAGTAACCTAACCGTCTGTTTCTGCCCCTTTACGTTCACGTCTATCGTATCTCCGTCTTTTATATGTAATACCTTCCCTTTAACGGTCTCTAAGCCTTTTAATTTCCTCTTATAAGCTTCTGGAATATCAACAATATCTTTCCCTTCTACGTGCTGTTGTATTCCGTTTTGTACTGCTTGGGCAGGTCTCGAATCATTTTTTGTTTGCGCGGAACTGCTGCATGCTGACATTTGAATTACGAATGATGTTATACAAATAGCTTTAATCCATATTTTCATATCAAAATTTCTTGCTCCTACTTAAAATATGTAAATAGCTGCGTCTAATAAACAAACGGACTTTCCAATGTATTTACTTCTCGATAATTACAACATAGGCAAAACTGTATCCATTTTGGATGATCAATATATTGTTCTCTAAATGAACGTTTCTTACAATTCGGGCATATTGACGCCATACTTTCTTCATTCTCTTCCTGACTTTTCAATTTTTCAAAAGATACATTAGCAGATGCTATATTACTGGTACACAATATATATCCCCCTTTTGAGTCTTGAAATCTTAAAAATACATAAAAAAGGACACACCTATGGCATATGTATGCGTAGGTGTGTCCTTTTGCAAGATAGTTTTAGAAGTATTTTGTTACTTTCATCATATCATATTTCTTATTAACTTTATATATGAAATTTAAGATTTTGCGATATTATTTCTTCTTCTCGTTTATAAACTTGAGTCTCTTCTGTGCGGAGTCATATGTTAATTTTGCACCGAATAATTTCCCCGTTTTTTTCGATTTAAATCCTTGTATTGTATCAGTCATATTCTTTTCTAATAATTTCTTAATTTGACTAGCTTTGACACTCCCACGGCTAAAGCCGCAAGTCCTACACCTTACGGTGTAACGGATGGGATTTTTGAATGACTAACCGTTCGCAGTTCATTTCTGTTTTGAACAGCCTTCAAGATGAGGGTGTGCCATCACCCCTCCTAAGACAGACCATATAGGTTCTTAGGCTGATTGACTATTACCATCAATCACAGTTGCGTAGCGAATGTTCATCGCCCCAACGATATCACGGTGCTTCTCAAATCCACATTGGCACTTATATTTTCTATCTTGTGCTTTGTTCTTTTCAGAACACTTCGGACATGTTTGACTTGTATAAGAAGGGTTCACATATTCGGTCTTTATACCAACTAATTTCGCTTTGTACTCGATGAATTTCGCTAGACGAAAGAATGACCAAGTGTGTAGATTTCTATCGTTTTTACGGCTTGTTCGTGCCGACTGTCTAATGTTCGTTAGTTGCTCTAATCGAATGACAGAGATATTATTATTCGTTGCGAAATCAACGATTTCACGACTCACTTTGTGGTCTTGGTCTTGCATCCATCTTTGTTCTTTATCATCAAGTTGCCGAAGGGCATTCAATTTCTTGGCTTCTCCTAACTTTTTGCGAATACTACGAAACTTACGTTTCATATATTTATTTTGTCTACCGTTTCCGAAGAAACGAACCTTATCATCGTTTGTGATGGCCACTGCAGGAACTTTAAGACCTAAGTCCACTCCTAAAATTTTTGTTCCCATTTTTTCATTTGTAGGGATTGTGACAGACATTTGAGCGATCCATTTAGCAGATTTCTTTATGATACGAAGTGTACCTAACTTATGTTTCAATAATTCAAAATTCCGATTGTATTTGCCAGTTAATAAAGCACGAATCTTGAACCGAGTTGACTTTCCATTTACCATAAAGGGCATTGAAATGTGTGTGAAGTCAAATGAATAGTTTTGATTATTCCACACGCAAACAGGTCTTTTTAGAATCGGAACAATTTTGTATTTACTCTTTTTCACTTTTGTAGAAAATATACTTTTGGCATCTTTAATCGCTTGATTTTTAACCGCGCTTGGAAGGTTGGCTTTAATATCCTTTGTACTTTTCTTCGTGCTTTTCTTCGCTTCAACCATTTCAGATACCAGTGTATTGATGAGTTTGATATAATCGGAACTACTTTGTTCCAATAGCCTAATTTGTTCTTTTGTCGGAAGCAATTTAACTTTGACCGTGATGGTTTGTGTCACAAGTTTCACCCTCTCGTTTTTTGACTTTCAACATAATGTTGCATTGTTTCACTTGATACATTCCCAGCCGTAGAAATAAAATAGGAACGTGTCCACAGACTTGGCAAATGCACGAGATGAGAAAACTCTTCTCTTAAACGCTTCGACGTCACGCTTTTAACTTTCGCCATAATGTCCGCAGGACTAAGTGTTGGTAGTGCATTTAAGAACAAGTGGACATGGTCTTTGTCACATTCCATTGCAATAATAACAATATCTAGTTCGTTACATAACTCTTGAACCAACGCTTTGAAACGTTCTTCTACTTTTGCATTAAGGAAAATCTTTCTTCTGTATCGTGGGCAAAACACAAAATGGTAGTTAATTAAGGAAACGGTTGTTTTGGTTTTTCTATAATCGTTTATCATACCTACAATGTATCAGTTCGATTAAAAAAACTGCAACGAGAAAAGTAAAAAATTAAAGAATACCCACATTTTGGATACGGAGTGCCACAAACCTTGCGGTTATTTAGTAGCACTCCGTATCCACCCTGACTTTCATCCCATGCCTAAAGGCGATGGGATGAAAGTCAGGGAAGGACTGTAAACGATAAAAAAAATAGAAAAGCTTAATGAGTTATTTAATTTAGATTTGGAAGATAGCTAGATTAAATTTATAGATAATAGTAGGAGTCTTACAAGACGCTAGAGTAAGACTCCTACGTATTTTAATAACTACAAATAACTTTTAACTCTATACCGGTTGTCTCTTTAATAAAGTTTTCTGTAACTCCTAATAAAGTTAAAATATCGTCTCGCACACTTTTCTTTGAAATACTTGGCTGAACAATAAAAATCTCATAAGACATCGGAATTTTCTTTTTTGCTTTATCTTGTAGCGTTGCCAATAATTCTAGATTACCTTTTTCTAATCGGCTACATTGTTGACCTGAATAGGTTTTGGTATGTCTTCTTAGTAAATGGCTGAAAAATTCTTTTCCAGATTTATATTTCCACTGTGTAGACTTTTGTGCTTGTCCACACACTTCATAAAGATTTGCTATAGATTCGGAAACTCTTCCGTTTTTAGCGTATTTTAAATGGTATAGTTGTATTTTTAATTCATCTTCAGTTTCTTTAATTGTTACAATATCGGCTATTTCACCACTGCCGTCATCATCATAAATAACAGTATAATCTTTTTCTTTTAAATATTGAATCATTCTATATTGTATGGAATCTTCAATTTTGGGATTGACATGTTGAGATTCTTTCGAAATATCAACACCAGTCCAATCAAACGGAATCAATAATTCCCTATTATATAAATTAATGTGATGTTTTAGAATAATATGATCATTCCCAGTTAAAGAAGATCCATCTGCGAACCAAATAGTAGGTGTATAGTAATCTAGAAAGTCAATAAGTGGCATCCCTTTAGAACCGAATTCCACGAGTACTGTGTCTTCGCTCAAGACTTCAAATTTATAGTTGGGTAAACCTTCTTCGTAACCATGAGAAAGATCATTAAATACTGTAAATTTAATAGGTATACATATCTCCTCAATTTTTAACTCTATTTCTAAATAATCCCTAATTCCGAAGTTTTTAATATTTAATTCTACTGCACTTAAGTTTTTTTCTATATGTCCAACCTTAAAACGGAATTTGGTCTCATTTTCCATATACACTTCGTAATCCCAATCAATACCTATTGGGACTTCATTAGGAAACTGGCATATTCTTGTGGGAACTAGGCATTCAACTAATACTTGATTAGGATCAATTGAATAATTTGATAGTTTCTCCCCAACATTAGTACACCAATTTTTTAAATTCATCAAATTCCCTTGTAACTTAGTCCAAATTCTTCCCTTGTACGAGCAGCCTATATTAACTGGTTCTCCATTTTCAAATCCAGTCCCAACCACATATGATTTTTGGCTTCGCTGTTTTTCCATTAAGGGGATAGCTTCACTAAGGTCACTACCTACGCTCATACGATATCTGATATCTTTTGCTAAGAAAAGTTTCATACCAACATTTTGAAGTTTTAATCTGTTAATATTATAAAGTGACTTAAAGACTTCCATTCCGTTAATTAGTATGGGTTGATCTATTACTTGAGTTGCTAATTCTTTATATAGGCTAGAATTATCTGAACTGTTAATGTATAGTAATTTTTTTTCAGGATCCCAAATTAAAATTATCAATGTCCATGATAAATTAAATGTGTTTTTATCATTTAACCAATCCAAGGCATTTTTCTTTGCATAAGCAATAACAACCATATTTTCATTTTGGTTTATATCAAAAAACACATATTCATAATTAGTGTTGTTTGTAAAGTGCTCTTTTAATACTAAGGGTGACCAAAACATACTTCTACCTTTGTATACGACTGTGCTTAATTTTGGGTGTATATTTTTGAATGCAAAGTTAGATTGAGTTATATTCTTAAATCCCTCTAAAAAATCTTTGTATTCTATTTCGGATTCAACACTAGTGGAACTTATGTTGCTAATTAAATTATTCCAGTTTGCATCATTACTATATAAATCTTCAAGAACACCTGTTACTTCTAATTCAGCAATATTAGCAATAAATGCAGCTTTACCTAAACTTTCATCATGTTTAGTACGAGTAAATCTCCCGATAAATTGTAATGTTATTGGTAAGCTCTTCCTTATATCATGAAGTGCTGCAACTTTTAATTCTGGTAAATCAAATCCTTCTCCTAACATATCCACACATACAATAATGTTATATTTCTTCTGTATAATTTCTTGATAAATATTTTTTTGATTTTCAATTCCTGAATATATTAAAACAGGGATAAGATTCGTGTTTTCTGTTAGCTCTTGATATATTTTGAAAACTTGTAGTGCTCTACTTTTATTAGAGCATCGAGCCATTAGAATGTGAGGGAAATCATTATCATTCCTATCCTTAATTAGTCTTTCAATGGCGGTTGTTGCAACTACCCTATCTACCTTGTGATCATCATACTCTTTAACAGGTATAAACTCTATCTCAGTAAAATATCCTTCTTTTTGTGCCTCTTCTAAGGGGTAATTAAATATAATTTTACCATCTAAGTTTTTACCATCATTTCTAAATGGAGTAGCAGTAAACTGGATTACCTTACTATCATCAAATGATTTTCTAACCTCTTCCCATGAGGTTGCTTTTACATGATGTGCTTCATCTATAAATACATTGGAACAATATTTTGAGAGTAAAGCTCTGTTACCTTTATCCATCCGGGATAAAATATTCATGGTAGTAACAACTACATTAGAGTTTTCTAGAAATTCTTCAAAAGATTCTGTAGAAGGAAACTTCTCGAAAATCAGTCCCACCTTTGGGAATAACACACTTGAATTAACAATTCCAAATTCTTTGAGTAAGCCCAATTTAAGAAATTTATTAGCGACTTGCGTTCTTAAAGAATCACTTGGGACAGTGATTAATAACTTTTCACACTTAGCCGCTATTAATGTTGAAAGCATCGTTTCGGTTTTTCCAGTACCAGTAGGCATTACCACTGTAGCCACATTATTTGGAACTTTTAAATGGCTTAAAATAGAATATAGAGCACCAATTTGTGGTCTACGTAGTCCCTTTTCACCCATCTCTATATTTTCCTCAATAAAATTGAATGCTCTACTCCAGCTGTTTAAAATTTCTTCATTAGTAAAATTTCTAGATAGTAAAGGGTTTTTAAGCCAACACTTTATATCAATTTCATTAACATTTATGTTTTGATCAATTGTTATTTTTTCAATAAGTAATACATATGTAGCTGACAAATCAATTTTCTTTTTGTCAGTCGTAAAGCAGTATAAATCTTCTCCACATTCAAAACTAAAAAAATGCTTTTCAGTTTTGATAATTTCACCAGTAATCTCCTTTTCATTTTCAAGAAGGTGGTATATGGAATTTTTACAACCTGTTTCTTTAAAAATACATTTTTGAACTGCTGGGACAAATATTTTCAAAATAATTCCCTCACTCCTTAAAATACTTTTAAAATGCTGTAAATCCTTGGTGGAAATTTTTCATTTAATTAATTGGATATACGGATGGTTTTTATATAATAATCTTATACCAAAAAATAAAAAGAAGCATTAAATAACCGAAATATTAGATTGTTTCCTTAGACTTATTCATTATTGGGAAATTATAAGTTCTTCCACTTCTTTAATTAATTCATGTGGAGGAATATTTAACACCTTAAACGTGACGTATATGGTAGATATGCTTGGTTGTCTTTAAACACACTCAAGTAACCCAATATGAGCTTTATCTAAATTACATTGAAGAGCTAATAGTTCTTGAGAAAAATCAGCCTTTTTTCTATGTTTTCTTAATAATTCACTGAAAGCTTTTGGGATTTCCATGACATATTAATAGACCGACTATAGTCATCAAAAGGAGGTGGTGATACAATAATAAACTATCTAGATGATAATTTTTTACTAGAAAGGGTTTTTAAGTAATGACAAAAAAAAAATATGATGATCATTAAAAAAAAGAAATTGTAAAGTTACACATCGAAGGAAAATCTGTTTCAGATTTAAGTATTGTATATAAAATATCTCCTTCTACGTTTAGATATTTGATAACTGCACCTATTGGAAAGTTAATTTCTCGATAATTTTCAGATACCTCAAAAATCACTCCATGTATTAAGTCCCTCTTTTCCAAAAGCACATCTTCCAACATTATCACTTACCTTTCTTCGCTAATTGACTATAAGCTAGTTTGATTTCAAGATATTTAATATTGAATCAAGGTACATCTATATAATTCAAACGGGTTCTATGTTTATATTATATAAGGTTTATTATTTTGGCAAAATATACAAATGCCTCTGCGTACTAAATTGATTGTATTTTATAGCATTAAAGTCCCCGGATTTTTTGATTTTACAAATAAACCCAGGGACTGCTGATATTTAATAAATATGCTTTTGAAATTTTCTTCTTAGTTGAAATATCTAGGAATTTTATAAGGATTTAACTAGTTCCTTAGTAGTACTATTTAATTCACTTGCACCCTTGCCCCTTGGATTTCTGATTGATTTGTTATCTTCCCCAAATACATCTGTTGTTAAGTTAAAACAGTTATCTATACTTGTTTCGCCAAGTGCTGGAATCATTTCAATCCATCTATTGTTTTGTTTAAACAGGGAGAAGGGAATGGCTTTAAATCGCTGGTTAACATTCCAATACATCTATTGTTTTGTTTAATACCCAAATGATATAAGAATACTTAACGATAAACATTGCTACGATCCCTTGTATATCAACAATATCCTGCTTTTTTACCAACAAATTAATGTATCGTGTAACGGTCTTTGTGTTACACCCTTCAAAGCATTTGTAATGCCTACCTATCAATGTCTTTTAACATTCAATACTACCTTATGGAGCGTTAATACTTGGTGAAATCACCGTTTATTACTTCTCCATTTATGGCGTGGAAATCCACCAAAAATTAAATAATTCACACTCTTGCACCTTGGGTTTCTTATTAATTTATTAGCCTTCTTTAATGCATCTATTAGTTTGTTAAACCCTGAATAGAGGGCTCTAACCGACTTATTAATAAGTATTTCAATACATTGTTATATTTTAACAGTGAACAGGGTCTATACATATGGATACCTTATAAGATTTCAATACATCTATTGTTATGTTTTAACAAAATAATGAAAGTAATAGTCCACATTTAGAGGGCGTATTTCAATACATCTATTGTTAAGTTTAAACCCCGATAATATAAGGGTGCTTAACAATGGTTATTGCGACAATCCCTTGTATATCAACAATATCCTTCTTTTTTACCAGCGAATTTATGTATTATGTAACGGTCTTTGTGTTACACCTTTCAAAGCATTTAGAATGCCTATGTATCAATGTTTTTTAACATTCAATACTACCTTATGGAGCGTTGACACTTGGTAAATTTACCGTATATCACTTCTCCATTTATGGCGTGGAAATCCGCCAAACTACTTCCTACTACGTTATTTAATTAATATTTTCCATCTGCTATATATACCGTTCTTTATATTTTGTTAGATTTAATTTTTCTTGTAATTCCAATTGTTTTTGTATTACCTTTTCAATATTGTAAACAGAAATATTTTTTGCAGCATTGTAGTCTGCATGAACTTTAAAACTACATTGCTGACATTCAAAGGTAGATTGATCTTGCCGATTATTTTTGTGGATATACCCACATTCACTACACCGTTGACTTGTATAGGATGGGTCAATTTTCACCACTTTAATCCCATATTGATTTGCCTGATTCTTGATTTTTTCCTGCAAATCAAAATACGTCCAATTTTTTAGGAATGCTTGTTCTTTACTTATTCCTTGTAAATCCTCTAATTGTATAGTGCCACAATTATATTTTAAACACTGTTGTACTATATAATTTGCGTATTTATGATTTGTTGCATTTCTGAATTTAGCTACTTTATCATTTAGTACATCAATTGGTTTAATTCGTTTTTCACGGCCTTTCCCTATCCTATTTCCACTACAATACTTACCTTGACGTAATAAACTTATACGTCTATGCTCAATTTTTTTTCGAAAAGCCTCAATTTCTTCACCACTAATTGCCCCTCTTACCAAACCTTTATTAAACGCAAAATAGAGAACATTTATTTTCCCCATATCTATGCCCATAATTAAATCTTCATCAAATTTAAGTTCTTCTTTTATATTTGACTTATAAGTAATAGATAAATACCATTTCTTTTTATGTTTATGGAGCATGCAAGCGCCTTTGGCATATGTACTATCAATTATTCTATCTAAAATTACCTTCATACTATTTTGTTTTCTTGTCGATAATTTCACTAAGATTTTACCATTGGGTAAATCGTTTTCTTTTATAAATTTTGATGAAAAAAGAGATACGCTTGCGATATAATCACCACTCTTTTCTTTTATTATCTGAATAGAGTTTCCATGAATATCAATTGGTAAATTGTTTCGGAATGAAGGAATGGACATCTCACCACTCCAAATTTCTTTTTTTCTACTATTCCAGGTCTTAATTGTCTTCTGTAGAGTAGTGGACATATTGGCTTTATTAATATCTTGATATTCTTCTTTTAACTGATCATAAATATATCCACTTATGGTTTTTTGAGTACACCCATATAATTGTTGGGCACTTGGATATTCGCCAGTCTCTTTAAAGTGGTTCAACGATAGATTGTCAAATTCCCATATTTTTTGTATTGTTCTATTCCCAATAGTTCTAGATTGATATGAAAGTGTACGTAAATATGTTTCAAACACTTTCCATTCTACATTTACAGGACAAACTATTTGATATTTCATTACTTTTACAACTGTACTCAAATATTTCACCTCACCGTTATCTTGGCCATTGTCTCAATATAACCGATTAGTTTAAAAATCATACTAGATAAGAAATACTTATAAATTAACGGGATTTATCAAGCTAATAGGGTAGTACAGATCTCCCTCTTCAAATAGTCCGTTAGGACGTTAAGTGGCTAGTAATTCCATCTGTAGTTAATTAGCAATAATAACAAAAAATCTATATAATTAAATACAATGCACTTCAGGGCATAATACAAGTTATACTCTTGAACATAAGCACTATTATTTGTTCATTTTCAAGCAAAAAACATGTAAAGGATGCGTTTAAATGTTCGAACATAAGAAAATTAAGAATAAGGATATTTACATAGTTGAGGATCACCATCATGTACTTGAGCCATGGGCTATTTATCGTACAACAACTGATACAGCACCTATACTAGTAACCCTTGACCATCATACAGATTGTCATCTTGCCTTCCTCGCACATTGTTATAATCAGTACACAGGTGCAAGTGATGAGATTTATATCAAGAGAGACAAATGTAGAGAAATTTGCGTAGAACATATAAATTATAATAATTTGCATAGTGTTCAATCTGCAATTGAGAATTTAAGATTTGACGAGCATATCGATACGGCTATAAAATCTACCATAATAAAAAAAGCGTTTGTTATCAGTTATCAAGGGGACACGGATAAGCCAATGTCATTTAAAGAGGAAAAAAGAATTGAAAACTTTCGTTCTATAATTTTAGCTGAGTTACGTGGAGAGGTTTTTGAAGTCAAAGCTCCAGAAGGTTATCCTGATTCTAAAGATGGCATGTACATTATTGGTGCTAAATGCTGGATTGGTGATGAAACTGAGAATCATGACCAACATAATAACGACTGTGAAAAAAAGCACTTCGATCAGGCCATAGAGTCAATTTATCTAAAAGATAAATTAAATATTATAAATAAGATGGTACCAGGGTTAATAGAAAATAATCAATTCACTCAAGACTATATTCTTGATATTGATTTAGACTATTTTCATACCGTAAACTCAATTCACCCCAACAACCATGATATCTTTTATAATTTAATTAAAAATGCCAAGATAATTACAATTGCCACAGAACCTATTTGTGTTGAGCTGGAGAAATATGAGGGTGAGGATATTAATAGTGTATCATTGCTAACTACATTACTAAACCATATAGAAAAAGCATTAAGCTAACTATTTTTAATTAGGTATAAAAAAGGGCTCCGTATCCGGAAGCCCTTTTTATTTTATTTATCCAGTTAGATATTTAAAACTACTTGTCTATTCTCGTCACGAAATCTTTTGGATCTCCTTTTAGCTTGTGATACTTCATGTTAAGGCGAATAACTATTACAGATATGACGACAAATCCTATTACATATAACATGTCTCTCTTTCTCCGTTTCTTATTGTTTAGCAAACCTATTCTGTAAATACTTCACATGTTTCTTCTCCATATCCTTATCCATAATGTTTGCTTGTAATATACTTTGATAGATATGTTGGACTTCATCGATTGTTTGTTGCGGTTCAATATATGATTCAATACATTTTTTTAGTTCGTTATAATATAGGACATGTTTATCTTTAGAATGAACATTTACCCTTTTTAGACTGCATTTTGGATGAAATGCGACAATAGAGATGCATGGCAGCTGTTGTTCCATCACCCATTCCATTGCCTTTATATGTTTATAGTTTTGTCGAAATGGGTTTTGAAAAGAGGATTTCTTTTTAAAAATACCCTGTGTCCACCTGGCTGATTTCTCACTTCCATAAATCCAGCCCTCGTAGTTCTTTGTCTCTATAACAAATACACCTGTTTCCGCAATAACAATATGGTCAATTTGCGTTGTATCACCATACTCCGTATGAACCATCACATCATGTAACACATAATAACTTGTGGGATCCAATTTGCCCAATATACGTTTCACTAGTTTTTCCCCGGTTTTCCCTTTCCATTTCGGTACATGTTTTTTTAAAACGATGTTCAAAGGAATCAGAAATACAATGAGAATCAATTCGAATATCAATACTTTCATAATAGAAGCCTCCTTTTCAAACTCTTGCATTTCTGCGCATCAAACGATATACATACGTTTCTAATCCTAAAATAAAATATGAGATACATAAGCCTTTTATCACCATTTCCACGAATCCCAACGCTAAAGATACAAGGAGTCCACCCCGAAACTGAAAGGGTCTAGTTACCCTTCTATTTACTGGCTTTTCAATGACACCAAAGTTAGCCCATGTAGGTAGACGTTTTTCTACATTCTTTATTGTGCCCATTAAACCGTATTTTAGGGACAGAATGAAACAGCCGATTAATAAATACGCGATGGAAGAAAAATAGACAGATAGGCCCATAACAATAATTGTGAGCAGCCAACCGATTAAAATGGAATTTCGTAAAACAAAGTACTCTCGATTTCTTTTCAAAACAAACAGTCCTTTCAAAATAAATCAGGTTATTTTCAATTGAGAAATATTTAAATTATAAGCATGACATGATACACCTCTATTAATTTACGAACCAGCCTAAAGAGAATTGTAATAGATATGTTAAAGCTTATAGTAGATAATACGGTAACAGAACAAGAAACAGATTCAGCTTTTTCAAAACTTTTCACCTGCAAAAATACAACTGTATTTCTAAGTGGCATATTATCTCCTATATCGCTGGAAATACTTGAAGAATATGAAAGAAGAAACCAAATAGCTAGAAAAAGGTACTGAATGTAGATTCAGCACCTTTTTAATCTCCATATATAGTTTTTCACATATTAGCAAATAGCCATGGAGCGAGTACGGCTAACATACACAGCAAACAAGATCCTGTTATGACACGGTTAGACCAACGATAATACTCAGGCTGTTTCGTACTTTCATGAATCTTTCTTAAACGAATACCTGCAATTAACATAAACGGTGTGAAAATAAGTGCAGTTGCTTTAAACAGGTCTAAAAAATCCGTAAAGATGTTCATAAACGAAAATACATCCGAACTGAACAAGAAGTACACACTTAGTCTCAGGGACATCATACTAATAAATGAGAAAATCATACTTCCAGTTGCCCACTTCATCCATTGACCATTCTTTGTAATTAGCGCCATAACCATGACAATAATGCCTAATACGAATGAAATAGAAAAGATATTTACTCCTACCTTAAAAGCCGGAGCATACAGACCTTCAATCTTTTGTATGATTGATGAGCCAAATGAATCATCTTTTTCTTTTGTTTTCGTTCGATTGTTTAATCCCTCTTTAAAGGATGACGAAACATCGTTCCCCTTCAATTCATTAAAATCTACTTTTACAGAGGCCTGAACTTCTTGTAAGGGAACAAATAGTAACACCATCAAAACAAGCGTACATAAGACTCCTATCATCCTTTTTTCTTGTTTCATCACACATCACCCGCTAATTTTGGTTTAACGCTCTTTAATTTGATTTGATTTCCTTCTGCAACATAATAGAGATCTGCTGCATAATAGATATTTGCTTTTGTATATGCCCCCATAATTGCATTCGCGATTTCTTCCTTCTCTACTGCCATATGTGTTTCATTTTCATTGTAAAATCCAATTTCAATTCGATTAATATTATTATTTAATACTGTAAGATGTAACTCTTTTAAGCTATCTAAACGATTGCCTAATCCACACACTAACTTAAATACTTTATTTGCAATTGTTGGTGGTTTGACATAAGTCGTATGAAAATGAATAGTTTCATCATCTATTAATCCATCCTCCTCAACTGCACATGTCATAATGAACGAATGATTTTGTTTTTCTATTTCTTGTTGACTCAACTTGCGATCAATGACGTATTTCAAGCTTATTGTTAGATTTTCTATATATTCATTCAGTTCGGTATTTGAAATTTTAACCTCTGAGAATTCCGGAAAAATCATATACGCGTGTATATTAGAACTACTTTTACTTACACGTAATAACTGAACTTGTTTCTTTTCATAGCGCACCGCTTGTTCTAATTTTTCTACTACGTTGTTGCTTATATGATCGATTGCCATATATTATCACTCCTATTTACTTTAATAAAATTTTTTTCATACAATACTCATGATTTGGTACTATCTATTTAAAGCATTGTAAAATTACGAAGAGTTCTCAATTCTCCTGTTCTAAGACTGTTAATCACCTGAATCTCAAAACATTTTAATATTACAATGACGTACAATTTTTCATTATAGTTGAATATTCTTATATGGTGAATCATTCTATCCCACTCATTTGTACAAAAATAAAAAAATTTCATCCTTGTACAAATGAGTGAGAAAATGCTGTTTTCATGCTATCTAAGAAAAAATAACTAGGAGATACATTCATATATTTCCTAGCTATCTACTACTCCATCTAACTAATGTATAGGGATACGATGAATCAATTTATAATTCTATATACAACAGTTGATTTTCTGGTAATATTTCTCCCTCTGTATGAATCCAATAGCGCTTGTTATCAGACATTTTCATGACACGTGTCAGTCTTGTTCTCGTCCTATTACGTTTGCAGTCTACTTCACAAAAACTATAACTTCTACATTGAATACTCCTTGTTGAACTGGAAAAATGCGTTCTATGTGTTCTATATCTAATGGAATTGAAACATGTTCTAGTTCTGGATAAAATACTCATATTATAGTAATCCCTCTGGTATATCCTCATCACCTGGAAATGGAATATCATAAACCACTTCTTCTATATCTTCATGTTTTAACTTGTTACCCTCTTCTTTATCCAGATTCTTATGAACCGATGTAGCAACTAGATTATATACACTTTCTACATCCTTTTCTAAGTAGATTTCTTTTGTTGGAGCAGTAATACGTTCTTGTTCCCTTCCGACAGGTCTATTTTCTCTTGGGCACCAATAAATGGGTCGTTCCACCGGTTTATTTTCCCTTTCTTTTTTCTTGGCTGCTTCTATTAGAAATTTTTCCTTTGAATTACAAACTACCAAAAACATATAACAAAATAGACCGATAAAAATTTTTGTAAACATGATATTCCCCCTCTCGATTATGCAAATATATCGAATTCAAATTACCCATTACTTTGCTTTTTCGTTTCCCTTTCTTTTGAGAAATATCTACTTCAAGAATCAAATTATCCCAGAATGTAAACTCTTGTTTTTGTACTAGCATAAGCTTATCCGTATTCAATGTTTCCCTTTTGTTAGTGAGGTGAATAAAATATCGCCACTAAATCACTTCTTATACGCATAATAATTGCCTCCAAGTCCTTTTTTGCAATAAAAAAAAGAAGATCCAAATATATACATCACTTAGTTCTTCCTTTTCTCCTCTATAAACTACCTCGACGTTATTAAAATGGCAGTTTTTCATCTGTAATTTCCGATAGCTCATTCATACCAACATATCTATCATCCGGCCCTTTGGATTACTGTCTTGTTTCCTGCTCTTTTGAATCATTTAATACTGTCCAAATATTATCTTTTTTCATTCTCATATCTCCTCTTTCTTATAATTTGTTAAAATTTATAACCCAGCCTGCGAACTTGAAAACAATACAAAAAAGGCTTCTTCAAGTCGATTAATAATGTGCATAGCAAAATAAGCTATATATACACTAATCGGCTCAAAGAAGCCCTTTCACAATTGAAACAAGACGTAACTTGCTTCTACAACTCAACCACAACACAAGAAGATGTGGGAATAAACGGAATTAAATAAACTAACAATATAACCATATATTACACAATTATGATAATAGAATCAATATATTTTCTAAGTTTCAACGTATTCCCCGAAAGAATTCTCCTTCCTCAAACGTGCGAAGGACATCTAAGGAGTGGCACAGCCCGAAGTAACGCTCAGGGAATCGAAAGCTTACTTTCCGTCGCGGAACTGAGAAGCTTCCACTTCAGACTTTGCTAAGTGGCGGGTAGTCCACTCCTGGGAATATGAATACTAAATTTACTCTCAAAAACAGAAACCTAACTGCATATCTTTTGAAAATAAACATAAGAAAAACGTTCTATACCAAATGGATAGAACGTCTTCTCACTTTACTTCATAATATATCTTTGGGGACTTATTTATTTTGTGGCGTATTTAAAAAATTGATAAATTCATCTTCATTTATAGGTTTACTGTAGTAATAACCTTGAATTAGATAACATGAATTACTTTGTAACACTATTAATTGTTCCTTCGTTTCTACCCCTTCTGCTATTACTTTCATATTTAAAGTATGGGCTAGCGAAATAATCGTTTGTATAATTTCATCTCCATCATTTGAAGTTCCAATCCTATTCACAAATTCTCTTGGAATTTTCAAAGTATCGATTGGATACAAAGGTAGATACGCTAATGAAGAATATCCTGTACCAAAATCATCAATTGATAAATGTACACCATATGATTTTAATGCTTTTAACTTCGATAAAGTTTCTTTTTCATCTACCATGGCAATTCGCTCTGTTAATTCCAAATCAATTAAGTTAGCTGGTACTCCTATTTCTTCTATGGTAGAAATAATCGTTTGAACAAAATCTTTCTGTTCAAACTCTATAGCTGATAAGTTTATCCCCATCTTTAAATTTGAATAGCCCGCAGAATGCCATTCTTTTAGTTGCCGACACGCTTCCTGTAACGTCCATTTCCCAATTGAAATAATCTGCGACGTTTCTTCCGCGATAGGTATAAACTCAAAAGGTGAAATTAACCCGAACTCTGGATGTTGCCAGCGTATTAAAGCCTCTGCACCAATAACCTTTCCTGCCTTACTATCAACTTGTGGTTGATACAATAAAAACAATTCATTATTTTCTATTGCATTTGGTAAATCCTGTTCTAATTGTAAGCGTCTTGTTATTTTTTGAGATAATGTTTCATCGTACATACAAACAGCATTGTTACCTTTTTCCTTCGCGCTATACATGGCGATATCAGCATGTTGTAAAAGTGTTGTGGCATTGGTTCCTCCAAATGGATACAACGCTATTCCTATACTAAGAGATAAATAAAAGCTGTGTTGATTTATTACAAATGGTTCTTCAGTTATACGAAATAGTATTTCGCACAAATCTAAAAGCTGTTGCTCTGTTTTGTTATGGACAATGATTGCAAACTCATCTCCCCCTATTCTTGCTAAAGGAATAGTTGGTGACAGACATATCCTAAAACGTTTGGCAACTTCTTTTAAAACCCTGTCACCAATTGCATGACCTAGTGTATCATTAATGGTCTTAAAGCGGTTTAAATCAATATATAGGAGTCCAAACTTATCCTGTGTTATTTGTACACGCTCAATGGATCTGTCTAATTCTTGTTGGAAGAATATTCGATTTCCAATCTCCGTCACCGTATCATGAAATGCTAGATAGTTTATCTCATCCTGTTGTTGCTTCATCCTCGTTATGTCTTTTACCATTACATAACTCCCAAAAGTTTGTCCTTCTATCATAATAGGAACAATAGTGACATACCAAAAATGTATATCCTTCTCATTATTATTTTTCACACGTAACTGTAACGAAGACGAACTACATCGTTTTCCCATCTTTAGAGCTGCTTCCAATTCAGGTTTATCTTCATCTAAAAAAATAGAGAAACACTCTTTTCCTATTAATGCAGCACTGTCCTTCCCTAATAATATACTTCCAGACTGGTTTATATTTAAAACGGTACCATTGGAATCAATAGTTAATATAGGGTCTGGATGATACTCATATAAGGACTTAAACCTCTCTTGATTTTTCACCAAATCATTAGATTTTTTTATTAAATCTTCCGTTCTTTGAGATACTTTTTGCTCTAATTGATTATTAAACACTTTTAACGTTTCAGTTAAATCTTTGTTTTGCATGCGTACAATTATATGACGAATCAATACAAATACAAATGCAATACAATTTCCCGTAATCAGTGTAGATGAAGAAGTTTGCTCTTTCAAAGTAAAACCAATTAATATTGCAACTGCAAGATATGGGAATATGACAAGAAGTTTCTTTCCAAATGTCGGATTAATAATAAAATAATTTCTTTTAGAAGATACACTCCTTGGGAAAGTCGCAGCGATGGCAATACATAATAGAAAAACTCTATACATGCACCTTAATAATATAAGTGAACGTTGTGATAAATCATCTTGTAAATAGAAATATAAGTAATCCGTAATGGACAATCCAGTTAATACTAAGATAAAAATAAATAATTTGCTTTTCGCATTAAAAATTGCTGGTCGAAAGATCAGGCTAACTCCTAGTAAAAGAAGCAATAAATCTATAATTGGGAAAATAAATGAAAGAAAAACATCTCCAATTGATAAGAATAAGATATTTGCAGAAGGTTTATTAAATAGGTACCACTCTAAGGTGAAAATAGCAGTAACAACAATACATAAATCACAAATTAAATACGCTTTTTCCCACTTGTTACATTCCATCATGATTTTATAAAAGAACGCAAAGAGAAAGAAGAATAAGAAAAACAACAAAAACACATCAGAGATATTAAAATTTTGAATTGGTAATTCTACATTAAGTACTTGAAAAGCTGATATAAAATTCCCTATCAAGAAACACCCTATTGCAATAGTAATACAAACCCAAAAGACTCCTAGTTTAATTTTTCTTGATGCTATCGAGTAAAATAATGAGATGAATACAGTAATTTCAACAACTAAGGATGATAGTCGTATATTAAAATCTGATACAAAATACTCATTCGGAAAAACAAATAAAAATATAAAGCAAAAGCTTAAATAAGCTACTAAAGCCAATATCAATACATAAAATTGCACATGTGAATGTTTACGCAATGGAATCACCTTCTTGATTTTTTCTAGACTTTTTTAAAAATGACTTGATACGGCACAACTCGTATTCATTAAACTAAGTGTTACCTATCATTCCTTATTATTACCTTTTTAAAAGTTTTCTTTCTACATACTACAGTCTTATTTGCTTCCCGCAGATATTCTCCATTTTTCAACTAAGGATTCCCAAAAGAATAAGATGTAAAATGTGTTTTTTAAGTATTCGCTCATCGTTAATTTGAATGATACAAATTAACTATTCTTTGAATATGAGATAGAATCTAAGCTTCAATTGCAACATAGTTAGTCTCTTATTGTCACACTTAGAAAGAAGGAAAATATACTATCATTAACTTAGAAATTCGAATGAAATTACCAAACCCGTTGTAACCATTATAGTTACAAAGAGGGGGTGATGTCAATTTCAAATAGCTCACCTTTTAATGGACAAAAGACACGATATTTTGAATAAAATACGATGTTTATAAAAAAGATTTGTTGTTAAATCTAATTAGCCAAATAATTATAAATGATCTAACATTAAGTGAAGATGATATTGCATCTCCACAAAAAGAATGTTACCCTAAAAATAGAAATATGAAAGGAATGATGGATGAATAATGATTAACTAATTTATATTTTAATTTGAATTTTATAACTTCAAACTACAAAATATAGGGTTAGTCTATCCATTTTTATAATTCATTTCATACTTTATTTGTCATGATTCAAATGATTAATAAGTACTTATTAAGTATAAGAGACAGACTAATCCTTCCGATTAATAATTGGGGGATTTTTTTATTCCCTTTTATGTAAGTTGAAATTTATTAATCGCTAAATTTACCTAACAAATAAAGGAGCGGGAAAAATGGCTAATTCAGACACTATTGTTACACATGTAATGCTCTATATAAGTCGTTAATATCCATCAAACTTATATAGAGAAATTAAAAAATGGATGGATGTTCCGACTTTATATGAAACGTTTCGATATATAAAGGAGGAATTATTATGTCAATGATAAAAGTTCAAGACTTAACTTTTTCATACCCAGGTAGCTTTGATAATATCTTTGAAGATGTAAACTTTCAAATAGATACGGATTGGAAACTAGGATTTATCGGTAGAAACGGACGAGGTAAAACGACATTCCTTAATTTATTATTAGGGAATTATGAGTATAGTGGAAAAATCCTTGCTTCGGTAGAATTCAATTACTTCCCCTACCCTGTTGCAGATAAGAACAAATTTACTCATGAAATCCTTGAAGAAATTTGCCCCCAAGCAGAAGATTGGGAATTTCTACGTGAAATATCCTATTTAAATGTTGATGCCGAGGTCATGTACAGACCGTTTAAAACTTTATCAAATGGAGAACAAACAAAGGTGTTACTTGCTGCACTGTTTTTAAATGAAGGTCAATTTCTATTAATTGATGAACCAACAAACCACCTAGACACTGATGCACGAAAAATAGTCTCTGATTATCTAAAGAAGAAAAAAGGGTTTATTTTAATTTCACATGACAGAATCTTTTTAGATGGATGCGTTGACCATATCTTATCTATAAATAGGGCAAATATTGAAGTTCAAAGCGGAAACTATTCTTCTTGGAAATTAAATTTTGATCGACAGCAAGAGCACGAACAGGCTACAAATGATCGTCTACAAAAAGACATAGGAAGATTAAAACAGTCTTCCAAACGTTCAGCAAGTTGGTCTCATGATGTAGAAGCTTCAAAAAATGGAACAAGGAATTCAGGTTCTAAGTTGGATAAGGGATTTGTAGGACATAAAGCAGCCAAAATGATGAAAAAAGCAAAAAACCTCGAATCAAGGCAACAAAAAGCTATTGAAGAAAAGTCAAAATTGCTAAAAAATGTAGAGAAAACTGAGTCATTAAAATTAGAAGCATTGAAGTTTAAGTCAAATGAATTGGTTATTTTGGCTGACGTGTCTGTTAAGTACGATGACCAAGTTGTGAATGAGCCGATTAGCTTCATAGTTGAACAAGGTGACCGAATTGTACTTGATGGCAAGAATGGGAGCGGGAAAAGTAGTATCCTAAAACTAATTCTAGGGCAATCGATACAGTATACAGGCTTAGTTACTTTAGGTACAGGACTCACCATTTCCTATGTCCAACAAGATACCTCTCATTTGAAGGGATCACTATCAGACTATATTGAAGAGCAAAAAATTGATGAGACGTTATTTAAATCCATCTTACGAAAGATGGACTTTGACCGAATTCAATTTGAAAAAGATATATCTCATTATTCTGGTGGACAAAAGAAAAAACTGCTTATCGCTAAAAGTTTATGTGAAAAAGCTCATTTATATATTTGGGACGAACCGTTAAACTTTATAGATATTTACTCACGTATGCAAATTGAAGAGCTGATTCAACAATTTAATCCTACAATGGTTATTGTTGAGCATGATAAGGCATTTCAACAAACAGTTGCAACTAAAACAATATCTATGTGACTTCACTCGAATCATTAATAAATCAAGCCATTAGTTTATAAAGTATTTGAATGAAATGTCGAAAAAGCCTAATTTCTCTACAATACATTGAGAAATTAGGCTTTTTAATAGGAAAATTAGGATTCATAAACACTGAGCAATTCATATATTAGGCTTATCTGTTAAAGCAGAAATAATCCTGCTCACCAAATCTTCTGGCATCCATTCATGATTTGTATCATTCGTTTCATTTGGTCCTAAAGAATCAATGAACTTTTTAAACTTTGGAAATAAAACAATAGAAGTGATCCAATGTATCGTATGATTTATAGAAAAGAAATGAAATACTCCTTGTTTTTCCCCTTCCTGCAATATTTCTTTTAACTGTTCAAAACTACCTATAAAATACGGTTTAATCTTTTCTAATCTTGCACTTTCCTTAATAATCTCTTCATATGCCAATGTGCCAATTTCAGGATTTTCTTTTATATGCGTAGTAAAGACTGTTAAATATTCTCTTAGAGCATTAATAGGATTAAAATGATTCTTCTCAAGAAAATTAGGTAACTCATTAGCAAGGCCATATTTCTTAAATACTTCATAATACAGGTTTTCTTTCCCATTAAAATAGTATGAAGCCATAGCGACATTCACTTTCGCTTCTTTTGCAATTTCTTGTATGCTCGTACCTTCGTAGCCACGCTCTCCAAATTTTTTCTTAGCAGCCTTCAAAATATTTTCCATCGTCTGCTCACGAGACTTCCCCATTTCACACACCTCAAATAATATATATTTCACTTCAAAAATCCAATAAGGAATTTGAATAGAGTATCTTTTTAATGAAATTTAATTATATATTTAAAGTAGTAACTTAACAACCGATGAGGTCTTCATTACTATAAACAATTCACCACACAACGTACGCCTCAAAAAGAGACAGCTCTTCAATCTCTCCTATCCTAATTAAACGCCATGCTAAAAAAAATATCCCCCCTGCGTGACATGAATAGTTTTCAAGTATTTTACGCTCTTTTCTACTTGAGTAAAAGAATGAACAAAAAATAATAAGGACCAGAGTTTATCTGGTCCTTTCATTACGTTATACAGATTTAAAATAAACCTTTATACTCATATTTTGATGAAATAATTATCCATCAATTGTACCTTATTTACTGATTAGATTTGTTTAATCTCAATATAAGGTCCTTTGATGTTTAATTTGTTAATGTCATTTGAGATATTACCTACAGTTGTTTTTTCATTAAACGTGTAGACCTTTTCACCATTTACAAAGATACCCCAATTTTTATCTTCGTAACTGATACCATAACCAGCATTGCTAGATGTAGCCTTAAGCTGATTTCCATTCATTGAAAAAGATAATTTTCCTTTTCCTTTGTTAAGCTGGTTATTCACGTTGTTGATACCAATCATTTGTTCTTCACGGGCTTTTTGGTTATCAAGAGTAACTTGGTGGTTTTTCCAGTCTAATTTATAGTTGTTTGTAAAGAACTCATTATATGTATCCTTATTATTTGTTCCCCACCATTTTGAACTTACCCATTCAATATTGTACTGATCTGAAATTCTACGATTTGTTATTTTTAAATCTGATGTAGATTCTGTTTTATCAGCAGTAATAACAGCTACTACATTAGGAGAAAAACCATATCCTGTTAAAGCTGGTACTGTGTCTTTTGAAACAAAATTATTCGTTCCTTCATTATAACTACGTGATTTCATAAATAGTTGATTACCATAGAAAGTATTGAATGAATCACGATTATAAATTCCCCACTCTGGGAAATTAAACGATTGGAATCCTACTTTCCAATTTAATTTTTTATCTGTGTGAGTCTCTAATACCGTTTTATAGTCTACCTGATCATAAGATACACTTTCTTTCCAAGCAAAGCTACCTGTAATACTTGCATCGGCATTTGGCCCTTTATCATTTACCCCAACTTTAACACTTCCACCAAGTGTATACCCTACTTCAGAAGTAACCTTTGCTGAAGTCATTGTATTAACTGGGGCAGCTTTATGGAATTGAGCGCTATCACCACTAGTTATTTCTGCTTCCGTATGATAAGCCGATGGCCATTTTAAACCTGCGTTATAGTATCCCCCATTAATTGTATATTTCGCATCTATATTACTACCATCAGTGGTAACAATTGCAATTTTTTTATCTGCGTAAGGATCCTCAATAAAAGAAACCTTTATTGAATTTTTGATATTCTGCTTCATGTCATAAGTAGTTTTAAAACTATTATAGACTTTTCCACCATTTTGAAGATTTTCTACAGTTCCTTTAGAATCTGCAAATGCAGATGTTGCTTGTAAACCAATTGATCCAGACATAATAACGGATGCTACGGCAACACTTTTAACTACTCCCTTTGCTTTTTTCATACAGACAGCCACTCCTTCTTAAACATTTAAAAGATATAAACGTATTATTTTTAGCTCTCAATACTAGAGATAGATTTATAACGTTACAATGTAGAAATTTATTAATCTTTATGCCAATAACTATCAACACTTGATTTGCTAATTTCCATCTCTTCTTTACTGATAACTATTATCAATATCATTAAAACACATAATAACGATTTAAACAAGAATTTTAAATACATATTTAAAATTCTTGTTTAAAAAAATACAAAAAAATTATAGAATTCTTCATTTCGAGAATTACTATATTTTTATTTGCTTATTACAACCTATATTCAGATACATTATTTCCTTTCCATTCATAATAATCTAAAATCCCCTCATAAATGGCTTCTGCTGCAATTTGTCTGCCATTTTCCGTAGATAATTTACTGTAATCAATACCATTATCTATAAACGCCAGTTCCGTCAACACAGCTGGCATGTCATTTTCTCTTATAACATGAAGATCTCCATGTTTAACGCCTCTATCACGTGTTTGAAGAGCGTCTACTAATCGAGTTTGAATTTTTTCAGCTAAAACACGGCTCTCTTCCACATGAGGATTTGTTTTTTCAGATTTAGAAGATTTATAGTAGTATGTTTCCGTCCCTTTTGCATTACCATTAAAAGCATTTGCATGTACGCTTATAAAGATATCACCCTGATTTTGTTTAGCAAATTTCACACGTTCCTGTAAAGAACTTTTTTGATCATGTCCTGGTCTATTATCAGATTGACGAGTTAATAAAACTGTAAATGGTGTATGCTTTTCAAGTAATTGTTGTAGACGTAAAGAAGTGTCTAGTACAATCTTACTTTCAGGTAATCCCTTTGTGGATTTCCCAGGATCTTCGCCACCATGTCCGGGATCAATAATTATGGTTTTATTTTCTAAAGGATTACTATGACTATATTGAAGCATATCTGTTTTTGCAGTTAGTTGTGCAGCTTCAGCGCGTGTTATGAATCTATTTGGTTGCCAGCCATTATCTGTACCAACTGAAATTTTCAAATCAATTAAAGTATTTGCGAACTTTTCACCCCAATGGCCCTTTAAATCTTCAAATTTACTTTGTCCATTGCTAGTGTTTTTATTTTGTAGTTTATATGCATTCACTAGCATAGTAGCCATAGCAGCACGAGTAACTTTTCCAGAAGGATTAAATATTCCATTTCCTTCACCTTTAATTATTCCTGCCTTTTCAGCTGCGGCAATATAAGGGGTTCCCCAGTGGTTTTGTGAATCTTTAAAAGATGGTTTTGCATTTAAATCAATGTGTATACCAAGAGCCTTTGTCATAATGGTTGCTGCAGAAGCTCTATCTAGTGTATCACTTGAACCAAAAGTCCCATCTGGATAACCACTCAATACTTGTTTATCAACTAAATAAGTAACGGATTTGTCAGCCCATGCAGGAACATCTGGGAATCTGTGAGTATCTGCAACAATACTAGTAGAATATGATAGTAAACTTCCAGCAAGAATTCCTGTAGCAATTAATTTGTTCTTCAAAATTTAGCACCTCTAAGAAATTATTCCAAGTTGGCAAATTATATAAATTGTAGTTCATCTTTAAATCATATGACTTCGAATAAAATATAGATTAAGTTGGCGTCATCACTATATTACAGATAAAGAATCTTATATCGAACTATTATTTCGAGAAGAACCCTTCGACATACACTTATAGATTGAGACTAATAAATATATTCACCAACATTGTGTAACTAGTATAGTTACTTATATATACGAGTGTCAATTAAAAAAATCTTACATTTTTGTAAGGTAACAAGATGAATAACACACAAAGTAATTATTTAACAATGTGAACAATCACTTGATTAAGTAAAATAGTAGTCTTATATTTTAAACAAAATTGATTATTTGTTAGGGAAATAACTTATAATAACTACCTATTCGATGATGATTTTAAATCCTACTTACACTTCAATCCTCCGTTAAATACCATTGTGAACGCTCCTGTAATCTAGTCAATTGGCTCCTATGATTACTTAAACTTTAAATATTACGCCCCAACATCTCTAGTAACCACCAAAAGCGGCCACAAATGTTTTTACTAATATATAAACACAATCCATCTTTTTACTTCCTTAAGGCATCCTCGAACTATAGAAGGAACAAAAAAAGAAGAGGGTTTTCTTCCCTCTTCACCAATAAAATCGAACATATTTACAATTAAGGAAGGGTATCCATTCATCAAAGGATGAATGAAATAATAACAGTTCACCTAGTGAATTATAACACAAATCCACTTCCTTTAATCGATATTTTTAACATTTATGGGATATTTGTGACAAATTAGTTAAGCATCTAAATATTAAAAGGCTTTATATGTATAGAACTAGAAAATGGCACGTGTAGGGATAAAATATAAGGGGGATATATAATTATGTTTACAAAAAAACAAAAATTAGTAACAACCGTAACAGCTTTAACATTAGGATGTGGATTTACTTTTGGATTAACACCGGCATTTGCAGATTCTAATGAAGCGTCTGTAAGCACTACACCTATTCATTCTATTCAAAAACAAGAACAAGAGCCGTTTACTGGATATGTCATTTCAGTAGAAAACAATTATTTAGTGGTTGCTGCTACATCTACAAAAGATAAAGCCCTCGCTTATCAAAATGATTGGTGGGAGTTAGTTTCTCAAAATAAGATTTTAAGGGTTCCAGTTTCAAATGGTGAAAATTACACTATAGGTGAACAGTTAAATATTTATGCTGCTGCATGGACCAAATCTTTACCCCCAATTGCTGTAATGCCTAAAATTGAAAAAGTAATTCAATAGATTATGCTAAAAAGTAACAGGGCATCATTCTAATTAGAATGATGCCCTGTTATTTAGTAAAAAACTGAATACGTAATATTTATATTCTTTTTCATTGCTCTATGATTCCCATCATATATTAACCTAATCCTTATCATTCTGCACCTCACGTAAGATCATACATCTCACATTACTGTAAATATATGAATCGCTCCTCTTTCATCTTTTAAATAGCAGTATCGTTTACAATTCTATTTTTACAGATTCATATATTCTTCCAAAGTCAGTTTTTTCTTATATATACTTTCAGCAATATCCCCTACATAGCGAATATGCCACGGTTCATATGCATATCCAGTAATGCTCTCTTTGCCTTTTGGATAACGAATGATAAAACCTGCACGATGCGCATTTTCTTTCAGCCATTTTCCTTCTTTCGTATTCGCAAAGGTTAACTCTAGCTCATTATTTGCACTTTTTGAAGAAACATCCATCGTTAATCCTGTTTGATGTTCACTATGTCCTGGCTTTGCCGAGAAGCGATCCGTATGCTCTTGTCCTTTTCTTTTCACGTTGTTTGCATACAGGTTTTTTGATAATCATAGGAGCGAAAGCCAGAAACAGCATTTAACTGGATTCCTTCTTGCGTTGCTAAATCAAATAACCTTTCTAGTGCTTCTGCTGCCTCTTTACGAAGATAACTCTTTTCTAGCGTTCCACTGAATGAGAATGGTACATTTGGTACAACTAAATCTTCCGGTTTATAGTCTTCAGGCAATCCATATTCTTTATTAAATGCTGATAAGAAACATTTAAGAAAAGGAGCGTTAAAGTAATGAAAAAAATAAAAAAATTGTTATTCAGTACGATTATAGTAAGTACATTAGCATGTAGCATGATTAGTTTAAATGTATCACAACACTCTTCATTTAATGGTGGAGATACGCCTGCACCAACAAAACTGAATGTCTCTGGTGGAGTATCTATTAATTAACGTAATCCAGTTTTCTTACTTAAAAAATCAGAAAATTCATACTACAAATACAAAAAAGTTGAATAAAGTGGATAAAATATTGAACCCCCAGCCCGAAACAGATTTGTTTCGGGCTATTCACGTTACTATAATTGTGCGTAGGGTGATAGACTAAAAGTAGACAAGATTATCTTTACATAAAAAAGAGCATCCTTTCGCGATGTATAGGAGTGCTCTTTTTTGCGTATATATTTAATGGCCTTCTTTGTCTCTTCTACTGGATTTTTCACTACCAAACCATCAAAATGACCTGTCCCTTTTTCAAAATCACTAATCATTGGTGTATTCATACCAATAATCCCGACTTTAATTCCACCTTTTTCAACAATTGTATATGCAGGAAGAAAATACTCTCCATTTTCCTTGTAAATATTTCCTGCTAACGTCTTTCCCTTATATTGCTCACTAACTTTTTTCAATGTATCTAATCCAAAGTTAAATTCATGATTTCCAAATGCCCAAGCATCGTATCCCATTGCATTCATCGCTACCATCATTGGCGATTGTGGTTGATCGTTGAATAACTCTACTGAGTTTCCTTGAATTGTATCCCCAGCATCTACTAATATGGTATTGGGATTTTCCTGACGCACCTTCTTTATAACCGTATAAAGCTGCGTTAAACTTCCACTCGTATTTGCACCATCAAGTGCATAATCCCAAGGCATAAATCTACCATGAATATCTGCCGTACCTAACAATGTAATATTAACATCAGATTCCTCAGCCTTAGAAATAGCTGGTTTGGCTGTTACTACTGTTCCAAGAAGTATAAGAATAACAAAATAACATAAATAGTTCTTCCATTTCATTTTTTGCATAATAACAATATTTCTCCCCTTTTGTACTATCATATGGTTGCTTGAACTTTAAAGATGTAACTCATTATTCAGAAAAATTAAACTACAAAAAGTACTTTTACGGGTGATTCTGTATGAAAAACAAAAAATGATATAGAAAAAGCACTGCCGAATTATTCAGCAATGCTTTTCTGTTACTCGTACTATAACAATGAATGTCTACTTTCTTTTATTCATTTGACTAAAGGTTCATATATTTACTTTAATTTCAAGATACGTTCTATTTCCTCTATACTCAACTTACTTGCTTTTGCAATAGTTTCAAGTGGTACACCTATTTCATGCATCCCTCGAATCATTTGCATCTTACCTTGCTCAATACCTTTTTCCATGCCCTCTTGTTCTGCATGTGCTAACTTGGCTTGTTCATCTAGAAGTAATTTCTCTCGAGCTTCATAAGCTGTTCGGAAAGAAGAATCATGGCTCATATTTTCCCATTTATTAATTGCCTTTTGTAAAATTGGATCTTGATTCATCGCAATCTCCTCCAATGTTTGAGTTAAATGTTCATCTTCATGTGCTGGTAATAATAACATCCAACGAACAAATGTATTTTCCCAAGGGTTTACTTTTTCTTCACGCCATTGTTTTACTAATTTCGGTATCTCTACAAAATGAATTTCAATGTCGTCACTTAATATTTGTTGCATTTTTGTATTCCATAATTGTCCGATGGTATGAAATTCATCTTCCTGAGAAAATAAAATAAAATCTAATAAGTTAATGGTAATTGTTTTCCGAAGTGAACGATATGGCATCCCTTCTTGCATTTGGGATGTATAAAGTTTACTCCAATAATATAAAGATCGCTTCACCATATCATGTGTATTTCGAAGCTGAATTTCGATATTTACCTGCGTCCCATTATCTAAAGTTGCTAATAGGTCTAAAATTGATAATTTATCATCTTCATAAGATTTATGGAGATGCGGATCATCTAGTTGTAGCGATGTAATAGGTGCATCTAAAGACTCCTCTAAAATTGCATTTAAGAAACCCGTTAAAATTTCTTCATTTCCTTTCGTCCCAAATAACTGTTTAAAAGCAAAATCAATTCGTAAATTTACTAATTTAGTGGACATGGATTTCCTCTCCCTGTCTATTTCATCTCTTATTCTTATTGTACATAATAAAAGGTAGAACATGCAAACAGACCCTTATGTTATCTCACATAAGAGCCTTCTTAAATTCAAAAAATTGGTTCTGAGCAAAAAAATTGCAAGGACATCATTTTTATCCCGAACCTTTATTTTCGTCTATTCCTTTTCTGGCCAAATTTTCGCGTTTGGTTCTAATAACCACTTGTGTTCTTCCTCCATGATACGATCATTCCAAGGATTATTCTCAAGGTGTCGAATCATCCAACAAAAATACATGGCATATCCAGGCGCGGTTGCTTGTGGATGGTCTAGCTCACCTGGAATTGTAATAAAGCTATTATGTACAACGCGATAAGCATCCTCACCAACCATTGCACATCCAAAACCCTGTGGCTTGTTAAATCGATAATAATATACCTCCGGTTGATCATGGTGATGTGGTGGATAACTGGACCATCGCCCTGGATAAGAAATAACTTCTCCTACTACCATATTAGAATAAGCTGCATTGTTATAGTCAAAAATCGTACGAATAACACGCTGCGCCGTTCCCTCCCATACTCCATCTCCCGCTAAAACACTTTGACACTCATTTGGAGTATATAACTTAGACGCAAATTCTTGATCATTATCTGTTTTTTGAACAAGCACTTCACTATCTGAAAGAGCAGTAATTGTAACCTTCACATTTTTAGATACATGTAAGCACCAAGGGTTCTCTTCAAACACAGACTGTCTTTGAATAACTTGTTCCATTCCTTCCCACTCTAAACGTATTGCCCCTTCCAGTAAAAGAACCGCAGTTTCATTCTTATTATCAAATAGCAACTCTTCTTTTCCATTAGATATCTTATATATGCCTATATCCATTAACATATCACTGCATTGACCGTTCATTTCTGTTAATACATTATACCCCTCATTTAATTCACCTAATTTTCCTAACATGGCTTTCTCCCCCTTTTATTTAATGGCTACTCAATCATTCTCTACTTTTGTCAGCTAACTACATTCCAAGTTTCATCTAACTATTACTGAAGAAAGCTTTTCTATTTATACTCTGTTTTCACTTCCGAATATTTGCATATGACTTTTAACATTTTCGTATGCAGCCTCAATAACATCCTGGTGGTACGTAAAGTAATCTGAATACGGATTATTTAGGACTGTATTGTTAACAGCAGTAATTACATTCTGAAATGTGGCTGTTGCTACATTAATTTTTCGAACACCATGTTGAATACATTGCTTGAAATCCTCTGGACTAATGCCAGAGCCGCCATGTAAAACGAGTGGGATATGGACTACCTCATTAATCTCTTGTAGGCGGTCTAATCGTAAATTAGGATCTTCATTGTACATACCATGCGCATTTCCAATTGCAACAGCTAATGCATCTACGTCTGTTTCTTCTGCAAATCGTTTTGCTTCTGTAGTGCTTGTCAGCAACATCTCAATATCTTCTGATCCGTCCTCACTACCACCAACTCTGCCAATCTCAGCCTCTACCGTCGCACCGTACTGTTTCGCAAGTTCTACAATTTCTTTTGTCTTTTGTATATTTTCTTCTAACGGATAGTGAGAGCCATCAAACATAACCGAACTAAAACCAATTTCTAATGTCTCTTGAATCTTTTCAAATGTCATACCGTGATCAAAGTGAACTGCTACTGGAACAGTCGCTTTTTTCGCCGCAGCTATCATCAAAGGGCCAATCATATGGATTGGCGAATGATTCAAACGAACTTCTGCAATTTGTAGAATAAGCGGCGAACTTAACTCTTCAGCTGCTTTGATAGCCCCTATGACCATTTCCATATTCGCAACACTAAAAGCTCCAACCCCATAATTCTCTTGATTTGCTTTTATTAAAATATCTTTCATTTGAACTAATGGCATTACATACTCCCCTATTTCAATATTATTTATTACATGTAAAAACAACCGTCGCGTCTTTTTACCCCTTTTGTAAGAAGATATGTTGATTACCATGGCATTTACTTAGGGATACTCTCAAAATATAGAAATTACAGACCTGCTTTTTCTTGTATAAATTTTCGAGCTTTTAATGCGTACTCAAAAGGATTCGCTAAAGCCGGGTCTTGCTCTGCTTCTACCACAAACCACCCTTGATAATCAGAGTTTGCAAGGATAGTAAACACTTCATCAAACACAATTACGCCATCCCCGGGAACTGTAAATGCTCCATTCTTCACTGCCTGTAGGAAACTTAATTCGCTTTCCTTTACAGCATCTACTACTTCTTGACGAATATCTTTTAAATGTACGTGTTTAATACGAGGTAAATATTTCTTCAAAATATAAAGTGGCTCTTCTCCTGAAAAAACAAGGTGACCTGTATCAAAAAGCAGAGATACAAGCGCTGGATCAGTCATATCCATTAGCTTTTCAATTTCTGCCGTTGTTTGAACACCCGTACCCATATGGTGATGGTATACAATATGTAGCCCCTTTTCCTGAGCTAATTTACCGAGGTGATGTAATCCATTCGCAAGCTTATCCCACTCTTCTTCTGTAAAAACAGGCTTATTTTTAAATAGTGGTACATCCATTAAACCTTGAATACTATGCCCTTGCTCTGAAACAACGATGACTTTCGCACCCATGTCATGCAAGAAATCCCTATGCTTAATAAATTCTGCTACCGTCTCTTCAAGCGGCTTCGTTGTTAAAAACGTACTAAACCATGCACTAGCAATCTCCAAGTTTCGTAATTCCAAAGATTTTTTTAATACAACTGTATTTCTCGGATATTTATTCCCTACTTCACTTCCATTAAATCCAGCTAGTGCCATCTCACTAATACATTGTTCAAACGTATTTTCTGCCCCTAGCTCCGGCATATCATCATTTGTCCAAGCAATTGGTGCAATTCCAAGCTTAATTGTATTTTCTTTAAACATCCCCTTGTCTCTCCTCTTTACAAACTGTGATAGAATTTCGTCAACTTCTCTTATCTATTCATTAAAAAGAGAGCATTCTATAAATATGCATGTAGATAAAAAGCTCTCTTTGTGTCCTAATCTAATAAGACCTTGCCTGTTGCAAGTTACTTACTTTACTCTCGTACGCAGCTTGTACACTTTGACTTTTAGATACTTCTGCAACACCTACATGCCACCATGACTCGTATCCATTTGTCATTGTTTTTGGTAATACTTTAATATCAATTAATGTAGAAACCATTTGTTTTTTCGCATCTATAAGCGCTTCTTGTAATTGTTCTAGTGATGTAACATGATATGTTTTCACACCATATCCAGCTGCGCTAGCTGCAAAATCAATTTTCATAATTGCCCCGTCTAATTTACGAGTTTCCTGGTTTCGGTAGCGAAACTCTGTTCCAAAGCTCCCCATTCCATTGCCCATTTGTAAGTTATTAATGCAACCAAATCCGGAGTTATCAAACAATAAGACGTTAATTTTTTTGTTTTCTTGGAGACTTGTGACAAGCTCAGAATGAAGCATCTGGTAACTACCATCCCCTACCATTGCATATACTTCCTTCGATGGTTCAGCTATCTTTGCACCAAATGCGCCCGCAACCTCATAACCCATGCAAGAGTATCCATACTCCATGTGATATGTATTCGGTTTGCTTGATGTCCACATTCTTTGTAAATCACCTGGAAGACTTCCTGCCGCTCCAACGATAATTGCATCTTCATCAAGTAATGTATTGACTTGTCCAATGACTGCGGTCTGTGTTAATTGTGTACCAAGTGCGTCTACATACTCATTTAAATTTTCATCGAAATGACCTTCGACTTCTGGTGTGAAATCTTGACCTGTAAAGCGAATATTATGTAGACGTGATAATTCTGTTTCCCAAGCCTCTTTTGCATCAGCAATTTCTACTGTATAACTAGATCGATAATCAATTTCTTGCAGTTCATCCATTAGAGCAAGAAGAGCTTCTTTCGCATCCGCTATAACCTTTAATGCATCCAGCTTATTCGCATGGAATTCTGAAATGTTAATGTTTAAAAACTCAACTTCCTCATTTTGAAATAATTGTTTTGATGCTGTTGTAAAATCAGTAAATCTCGTCCCGATCCCAATAACAAGATCCGCTTCCTTTGCAATTGTATTAGCTGCTATATTTCCAGTTACCCCAATGCCACCAAGATTATATGGGTGACTACTTTCAATTGCACTTTTTCCAGCCTGTGTTTCTCCAAATGGAATGTGGAATGTTTCAGCAAACTGTTTTAACTCTTCTGCCGCTTCTGCGTATCTTACACCACCACCGCAAATCATTACTGGCTTTTTCTTTCTCTTAATCATTTCCACTGCATCCGCTAAGCTAGCTTTTGTAGGTAGACGACGTTCAATACGGTGAACACGCTTTTGGAAGAAGTAACTTGGAAAATCCCATGCTTCTCCTTGGACATCTTGTGGTAAACAAATGGTTACAGCTCCTGTATCTGCCGGGTTCGTTAAAACACGCATGGCTTGAATCATAGCTGTCATCAATTGTTCAGGACGATTTATCCGGTCCCAATACTTACTTACTGCACGAAAAGCATCATTTGTAGAAATAGATAAGTCATGTGTTTGTTCAATTTGTTGAAGAACAGGATCAGGTTGTCTCGTTGCAAATACATCTCCTGGAAGTAGTAAAACGGGAATATTATTTGCAGAAGCTGTTGCTGCAGAAGTAATCATATTTGCTGATCCAGGACCAACAGAAGAAGTACATGCCATAATTTGTTTTCTATGTTTTTGTTTTGCAAAAGCCATTGCAGCATTTGCCATTCCTTGTTCATTTCTCCCTTGATATACCTCTAATTCCCCTGCGTCTTCTTCTAAAGCTTGACCTAGGCCTACTACATTTCCATGACCAAAAATCGTAAAGATTCCCTTAATAAACTTTTGTTGCTTTCCATCAAACTCTACATACTGCTCGTTCAAAAATTTCACCAATGCTTGAGCCGTCGTCATTCTAACAGTTTGCATATGATTTGCTCCTTTCTATCTCTAACAGTCATTCTGCATATGAAAAAGGAGTATTAGGAATTTGATAGACTCCTAATACTTCCTTCTTATGTTTTACTACTTTCCTTACTTTTGCTTACAAGCAACTAAACAGATTCTACTTCTCTCTTAAAGATTACTTTTCCCAACGAGATGTAAGCATTTTCTTTCTTGTATAAAACTCAACGCCGTCCGTACCGTTCGCATGAAGATCACCATAGAAAGAGTCTTTCCAACCAGAGAACGGGAAGAATGCCATTGGCGCCGGAACCCCAACATTCACACCTAACATACCTGATTCAATAGTTTCACGGAATTGACGTACACTTGCCCCGCTATCTGTATAAATGCAAGCTCCATTTGCAAAACGAGACTCATTGGCAATTTCAATCGCTTCATCCAATGATTTTACACGAACAATAGATAAAACAGGAGCAAAAATCTCATCTTGCCAGATCTTCATTTCTTTTGTAACATGGTCAAAAATTGTTGGACCAACGAAGTAACCAGTTCCTTTTACAGCTGTATCTTCACGTCCATCACGAACTAATGTAGCGCCCTGTTCTACACCTGAATCGATGTAACCAATTGTGCGTTCTTTATGGTTATCACGAATAACTGGCCCTAAAAATACATCTTCATCAAGACCATTTCCGATGATAATTTTGTTCGCTTCTTCTACTAATCTATTAACTAATTGATCTGCAATATCTTCTTCTACTGTTACTACAGAAGCAGCCATACAACGCTCACCAGCTGAACCGAATGCAGCACTAATAATTTGCTTTGTTGCTAGTTCAAGATTCGCATCATTTAATACAATGGAATGGTTTTTCGCACCCGCTAATGCTTGCACGCGTTTTAAGTTTTCTGTTCCTTTTTTGTATACATATTCTGCGACAGGTTGAGAACCTACAAACGAAATTGCCTTCACTAATTTATGTTCCAGAAGCCCGTTTACTACATCGTGAGCGCCATTTACGATATTTAATACACCTTTTGGTAAGCCTGCTTCTGCAGCTAATTCTGCTAGTCTTCCTGCTAGAATTGGTGTACGCTCTGAAGGTTTTAATACAAATGTATTACCACAAGCAATTGCAAGTGGGAACATCCAGCATGGAACCATCATTGGGAAGTTGAAAGGTGTAATGCCGCCTATAACACCAATTGGGTAACGATACATGCCAGACTCAATACCTGTCGCAATATCAGGAAGCTGTTTTCCCATCATTAATGTAGGAGCACCCGCTGCAAACTCCACGCACTCAATACCACGAAGAACTTCACCGTAAGCCTCGTTATAGCTTTTTCCGTTTTCAATCGTAATCAGTTTCGCTAACTCTTCCCAGTTATCTACTAGTAATTGTTGATATTTAAATAGAATACGAGCGCGTTTTGGTACAGCAGTTTTAGACCAAGATTTGAACGCTTCATTTGCTGCTAATACAGCTTGCTCAACATCTTCTTTTGTTGAAAGTGGTACTTGAGCGATTACTTCTCCTGTTGCAGGATTATATACAGCTTCCATCTTAGTTGAAATAGATTCTACCCATTCGCCGCCAATGTAGTTTTTTACAATTTGTGCTGTTTGTACTGTCATATTCATTCTCTCCCTTTTCTGTAATGTAGAAGCACCCAATAGGATACGCCCTTACTTGCTTATTGATTCATGACGTTTCTATACCAATTCCTCAGCCGTTTCCATGAATGCAGAAATCTCTGCCCTTGTTGGCATTGCATCAGAACAGCTATGTTTAGAAATAACGATCGAAGCAGAAGCTCCACCTAATCGCATCGCTTGAGGAATCTCAAGCCCTTGCATTAGGCCATAAATAAACGCAGATGCATACGAGTCGCCAGCGCCAAACGTCTTTAACACCTTTGTTTTAAAGATACCGCCTCGGTGAGATTGACCGTCTCTCGTATAAGCGATTGAACCATCCCCGCCATGTTTAATTACAACGATTTTCGCATGATGGGAAAACCATCTTTCAGCCGTAACTTGGTCATTAGATTTTTCATAGTTTAATAATTTTTCCATCATATCGAATTCTTCACGCGTTCCAATAATGACATCAGATTTTTCAGCCGCTAGATTGTAATACACAGCCGTTTCAGCTTCTGACTGCCATGTATAAGGGCGGTAATCTACATCAAAAAATACAACTACATCATGCTTACGCGCATATTCTAATGCTAAAAATACCGCCTCGCGAGAAGGACTTTTCGCTAAAGCTGTTCCTGAAATTAAGAGTGCTTTTGATTGTTTAATATAGTCCTCAGATACCTCTGTTGGATCAAGGTTTAAATCTGCGACATTGTCGCGATACATTAAAATACTGCAATCTTCAGGACTTTTAATTTCTGTAAATGCTAGACCTGTCACTGCACCTGTACGATCGATACGTATCTGATCTGTATTAATCTTATTGTCCTTTAGGTACCCTGTAATAAAACGGCCCATTTGATCATCAGACACTTTACCGATAAATCCTGTCTGTAAGCCGAGACGCGCCGCACCAATCGCAATGTTGGCAGGAGAACCTCCCACATACTTAGTAAACGTTCTTGTTTCTTCCATAGGACGTTGTGTTTCATTGGCATTTAAATCAACGCATAAACGTCCAACTGCAATTAGGTCTAATGGACAATCTTCTTTAAAAATAAGTGGATTCATTATTACTACCTCCCATGCTTTATGAAAGAATGAATGATAAGGTTCATATTTTTATAAACATACTATTCATTACTCTTTATCTATCTATAAGTAAGCGCTCTCTTTATTGATTTAATGCAGGCTGTTTATGTTCAATTTGTACGGGTTTTCCTGTTAGTAAGGATTCCTTCGCAGCTTTCGCAATTCGCTCCGCTTGTAACCCATCATTACCACTGCAAATAACAGCTTGTCCTTCTATAATTGACTTTGTAAATTGTGTTACTTCCTCAATGTAAGCTTGCGTGTAGCGCTCTAAGAAGAAATAAAGCGGCTTATCTTTTACAATACCTTCTGTTTTTGACACTTGAACTGTTGTCGGGCAGCAATTATCCGCAGCAACCGCGCCTTTTTCACCAAACACTTCCACACGCTGGTCATATCCATAAACAGCTTGGCGGCTATTATCAATTACCCCTAAAGCTCCATTCGCAAATTTTAATGTGACAATTGCTGTATCAACATCATTTACTTCCTGAATGGATGGATCAATTAATGTTGTTCCATATGCAAATACTTCAACCACTTCACTATTCATCACATAACGAGCCATATCAAAATCATGAATCATCATATCCATAAACAATCCGCCTGAAGAGCGAACATATTCTATACTTGGCGGTTGTGGATCACGTGACGTAATTTTTAAAATATGCGGCTGTCCCACTTCGCCTTGTTGAATAAGATCATAAACTTTCCTGAAGTTAGGATCAAAACGACGATTAAAACCTACTTGAAGAGATACTCCCTGTTCTTTTACTACTTCTAATGCTTCTAATGTTTCTTCTACTGAGAAACTAACAGGCTTTTCGCAGAAAATATGTTTTTTCGCAAGAGCTGCTTCTTTAATAATTTGCGCATGTGTATTTGTTGGTGAACAAATAAAGACAGCATCAATTTCTGGATCAGTTAATAAATCCTGATAGTTTGTAGTCAGAGTGGAAATCCCTTTATCTTGAGCCCACTTTTCTAGATGATTAATTACTACATCTGAAACCGCTTTAATTTTCACTTGTGGCATAAGCTGCAAATTATCAACATGTAGTTTCCCAATTCGTCCAGCACCAATAATCCCAATCTTTAAAACGTTCATATGATTTCTCCCTCTATATTAAAATTTAAGAAACGAAATGAAGGTCTATAGGGTTTAGCGGATTAAATTAAGTTAAGCGCTTTCCCTATTTTTCTTCATTATACACACTTGATTCTAAATTGAAAACATTTTTATTTTTTTGAACACTCCTCTTTTCATCCGAATTTTGCATTCCCTCAATATACGTATTACATAAAAATAAAAATTAATAATTAGAAATAAACACTCTAAAAAGCTACAAATATACTCTTTTAAAATACTGATATAACAAAGAAAACCAAGCCTTTAAATAGTAATCCCACATCTATAAGGTATTTCTTTCTTTTCATACTGACCATTATTTTATTCTCCAATAAGTAAATAGAATGTTCTATAAAAGAAAGTTGTAAATTGTCAAAAAATTTAATTGACGACCTCATAATGTAAGCGTATACTTTTTTTATCAAAAAGAATTAAGCGCTTAACCAAAAATAACTTATCGGTGGTGGGAGAATGAACGCTATTAGTTCAAACAAAACATTTATGGACAGGATTGGGATCCCTTCTAATTTAACTTGGGGATACATAGGAATTATCGTTTTTATGATTGGGGACGGGTTAGAACAGGGATGGTTATCCCCTTATCTCGTTGAAAAAGGATTAACGCTAGAACACGCTGCTTTCCTGTTTACTATTTACGGAATTACTGTATCTGCTTCTTCTTGGTTTTCAGGGGTATTTGTACAAATGTGGGGACCAAGAAAAGTCATGACATTTGGTTTAGTATCATTTATTTTAGGATCAATTGGGTTCATCGGTATAGGAATTCAGCATATGAATTATCCCGTAATATTAATTTGCTATGCCCTACGCGGGTTTGGTTATCCCTTATTTGCTTATTCTTTCCTAGTTTGGGTATCTTACAGTACGCCTCAACAAATGCTTTCAAGAGCAGTTGGCTGGTTCTGGTTCGTATTTCAGCTAGGGCTTAGTGTTATAGGGGCCTTTTATTCTAGTTATATGGTTCCGAAAATCGGAGAAATTGCTACTTTATGGAGCGCTTTAATTTTTGTTGTCGTAGGGGGATTATTCTCAATCGTTGTAAATAAGGATAAATTTAAAGCACAAACCGTAAGCGCTAACAAATCAAACGAATTACTAAAAGGCATTACCATCGCATTTGAAAATCCTAAAGTTGGTATAGGCGGTATTGTAAAAATTATAAACTCGGCCGCTCAGTTTGGATTTGTTGTTTTCTTACCTACCTATATGATGAAATATAATTTTACGATGACTGAATGGCTTCAAATTTGGGGTACTCTATTCTTTGTAAATATGGTGTTTAATATTATTTTTGGTATCGTTGGAGACAAGTTTGGTTGGGTAAATACAATTAAATGGTTCGGAGGAGTCGGTTGCGGAATTGTAACTCTTGCACTCTATTATGTACCACAAATGGTAGGACATAATTATTGGGCAATATTATTTGTTGCCTGTTGCTACGGAGCAACACTTGCCGGTTATGTACCTCTTACAGCATTAGTCCCATCTTTATCTCCTGAAAATAAAGGAGCTGCAATGTCTGTCTTAAATTTAGGTTCAGGATTATCAGCATTCGTTGGACCATTAGTAGTAACTGCCTTCATCGGTCCTTTAGGTGTTGGCGGCGTAATGTGGATCTTTGCTGGTTTGTATTTCTTTGGTGCATTTTTAACTCATTTCCTTACTATTCCAAAGGAAAATGAAATACAGCAGGATTTAAATACAAAAAACGGAGAGCAATTCTCTGTATAAATCCTAGATATAAAAGAAGGTCATCCTAACTATACGTAGTTACGATGACCTTCTTTTGTTACATTCAAATAGACTTGTAAAAATGCTATCATGTAATATCCTTTACTGAGGATCGCTCTACTAACTGAGGAATAATTGTAATTTTTTGCTTAGCATGCTCCTTCATTTCCATCGTTTTTAGCAGTTGTTCAAACGTACAGGTTGCCATTTGTTTGATTGGCTGTTCAATTGTTGTTAACCCTGGATCTGCAATCTCAGCATAGATTGTATTATCAAATCCGATAATTGATAAATCTTCCGGAATTGAAAGCCTTTGTTTTCTTGCTTCATTCATAAGGCATATAGCAATCAAATCTGTACAAGCAAAAACGGCTGTAGGCCTGTTAGGCAAATGAAGTAATTCCTTACTTGCACGTTTACTATCTTCCACTGTCGAATAGCAGCTAATGATAGCCTCATCATCTAACGAGATCCCTGAATCCGTAAGCGCTTGTTTGAAACCATTCAATCTGCCTAAGCTACTTTTTCTATCCTTCTCCATCATAATCGTTAAAGATGTATGGCCTTTTTGCGTTAGATAACTTCCAGCTAGGTAGCCTCCCCTCATATCATCAGTTGTCACAACATGAGTCGTGATGGAAGGATGATCTACAGTGAATAGTACAAGTGGCAAATCTCGATTCACGATTTTTTTAACAAGTTTATAATCATTTAGCTCCGTCGCGATAATAATGCCATCTACTTGCTTTTTAAATAATAAATCAATGTATTCATGCTCACGTTTTGTTTGATGGTCTGTACTACATAAAATGAGTGTATACCCTGATTCTCTTGCACTATTTTCAAACGCTCTTGCTACTTCAGCAAAAAATGGGTTTGAGATATCTGGGACAAGTACCCCAATCGTATATGTTTTTTTACCTGTTAACGCTGCCGCTACACTACTTGGCTGGTAATCTAATTCATCCATTACCTGATTTACTTTGTTTATTGTTTTTTCACTAATACGCCCAGTTTGATTAATTACCTTGGATACAGTTGCTATTGATACACCTGCTTTTTCCGCAACATCATAAATTGTTGGTTTCACTTTAATTATCCCTTCTTAATCATCTTTTTCTATATTTTATCATAAAAATATTTTGCTTCTTGGTACACAAAAGGAATTTTTTAATGAATTTACCGGAAGAATTCTCCTTCCTCAAGCATGTGAAGGGCGATAGCCAAACGGTAGGTGGGAGATGAATTTCAGTTTGGCATAGCCAAAAACTTTTGATAAACTAGCTATCTGAAGTTCTTTGATAGCTTGATATAGGAGGTTGTAGGAAGAAAATAGAGTGCGAAAACCAAGCCATTCGGTTCCTGCGTAAAATATCAACCGTACACAGAGAGCGTCCAAGCGTTGGACATCTAGAAGTAACGCTCAGGGCGTCGAAAGGTTTCTTTCGTCGTGGAACTGAGAAGCTCCCACTTCAAGCTTTGCTAAGTGGCGAGTAGTTCACTAATGTCTCTAATCATTAGATTAATAAAAATAAAGAAGAGTCCTGTATTAACAGGACTCTTTTTCTATAGTTTCAACATAATTGTTCCTCAATTTATAAACATAAAGGAGATGGTTTTATACATGATTACTTAGGGGAAACCGAAAAAAATTTCTTATTTGTTAATATAAATTGAAACTAAATTAGATTTTCAAAATATCACCAATCAATTTAATCTCTTCTCCCTCAATAACTATCCCATCACCATCTTTACAAGCATAAATCTCCTTATTTTTCAACTTAGAATAATCCTTTAATAAATCTAAATATTTTTCACTTTGTTCCTCGCTCCAATGAGGCATAAAATCAAAATCTACAATACCTAGGGAACTTCTATCCTCTAGTCCTATAATATCCTCGTCTAAAAATTGGGCTGTATCAATACTTTTAGTTGTTATTATACTACCAGCACTAACACCAATTAAAACCCCACCATTTTGCAAATATGATTTTAATGAATGCAATAAATTTCTTTTTCTTAAGGAATATAAAAAACGAAATGTATTTCCACCAGAAAGATGTATTCCATCATAATTAAATATGTCATTAACCTTTCTTTCATCGTATTCTTTGTCTAAATCAAAATATTTCACATTATTAATTCCTAAATATCTATAGTATTTAACTACATAATTAAAATATTTTCCTGTTACATCTGAAGATGCTCGAAGATATGCTATTGAAGGATTTTCTTTATTTAACAACCTTAATAGTTCATAATCCAATTTTCTATCTTCTTCTACTTGATCACTGTATAATACTACTTTTCTCATTAAACTCCCCCCTATTTTCTAGTTAATAACTTATCAATTTTGGATTTTCTAAATTTTTTGACCTTTCTCGCACAAAAAATAATACCCATTTAATATATAACTTTTTTAGTATCTCTTAAGGTACATTTCCTAAAAGCGGTATTCCATATCTGGACTCGATAATTCTTTTTTTATCATATTCTTTTAAAATAAATTTCAAATAGTCTATCAACTAAAGAGATAGACTATTTAACGGATTTAATTTATTTTTTATGTGTCAGTCCTGAATGTTTAATCACACATCCATTTTTTAAAATTCCCTAATTACTCCATTATGTCATAGGCTTTAAACAGGCCTTCAAGTTCAATATTATTCATAGTTTCATCTACGGAAATCATATATGAGGTAATAACTGATGAAACTTTTTTAGCAAGTTCTAATCTTAATTTAAGAGATACTCTACCTCCATAATCGATAAGCTCATTAATTACTTCTTTATAGTCAGATGGCGATGTTATTAAAGCCGTACTTAAAAATGCTTTTCTGGCACTATGGCACATAGTAGGCCCTCCAACATCAATTAATTTTCTTATTTCTTCTAGTTCTTTATAATCTTTCATATAATGGACTGAATTCTTCCCTTTTCAATTTCTTCAAACTTGCTATAAGAAGATTCCAGTAATTTTTTTACAATTCCCATTCTTTTTGAATATACTATTTCATTGGTTAACTCTATTAATTTCCCCCTCATAACCTTTTGCCCATAGACTTGAACTACCCCCACTTTCACTTCGTTTAGAAGTGAGGGATTCCTAAGTAAAGAGTTCTATCGAACTCTAATTGATTAGGCTAACCCCGCAGTCCTTGCGGTTAGAAGCCTTATCGCTTCATTCTTTATATTGATACTTGCGTTAATATCCCTATCATGGTGTGTACGACAAGAAGGACAGTCCCATTTACGTAGGTTTAGATTTTTAACGTCTTTGTTTTGATATCCACAACAAGAACATAATTGGCTGGAAGCAAATGTTTTCGATACGACAATGACTTGTTTGCCATACCATTTTGCTTTATATTCCAACATGGTTCGAAACTGTGACCAAGATACTTCACTAATTGCTTTTGCTAACTTACGATTTTTTAACATATTCGATACTTGCAAATCCTCTATACCGATAACATCGTGGTTTTTGATGATTTCAGTTGAGATTTTGTGCAAGTAATCTTTCCTAGCATTTGATATGTATTCATGAATTCTAGCTACCTTTACTCGTTGTTTATTCCAGCGAGAAGATCCTTTCATTCTTCTAGAAAGAACACGCTGTGCTTTCGCCAACTTATCTTCTAATAATCGGAAAAACTTCGGATTTTTATAGGGTTTACCATCTGACAAAATAGCGAAATCTTTTAGTCCTACATCTATTCCAATGTAAGAATGTGTTTTCGGAAGTTCTTGTACTTCTGTTTCAACTAATAGTGACACAAAATATCTGCCAGAAGGGTTTCGTCTAACAGTCGCATTTACAATACGTCCCTTTACTTCACGGCTTTTGGCAAATCGAACAAGGCCTAGTTTCGGCAACTTTATTTTGTTCCCTACAACGGCAATGTTTTCATTTGTTTGTTTTGTGGTGTAAGATTGTACGTTATTCTTCTTAGATTTAAAGCGCGGTGCGCTGTTTTGTTTTTTAAAAAAGCGAGTATAAGCATCGGCAAGGTTGCGAACAGACGACTGAATCGCAATACTATCCACTTCTTTTAGCCAAACAAACTCTTTCTTCATGGCAGGGAGTTTGGCAGAGCATGTACCATAGGTCAAGCCTTTTCCTGTCTCTTTGTATGCGTGATCCCATAAGGATAGGAAATGATTGAATACAAAGCGGGAACAACCAATCGTTTTGTTGATTAGAATTGCTTGTGCTTGATTTGGATAGATACGAAACTTATAGGCTTTATTGATTATCATTTCATTCACCTCCATTTCGGTATATAACTATTATACACCGAACGTACATTCGATAGATAGTGAAGTAACACTTTCTGTATGTCGAACAATTAAGATGGCTTCCTGCCATCCCTTGTTCGAAGCCAATTCATCTCCCACCTACTCACTGGACTGTGACCCTTCACGCTCCTTGAGGAAGGAGTCTTCTTGGCTAAAATGATAAAGAATAATTCCTAAAACGAAATACATTAACAGCTTAATCTTTAACGCATTATTACTTGTTACAGCCAGATTAATAGTGAAAATTATAAGCGCATTACCAAAACCACTAATAACGCTTTATAGATAACAAAAATATTCCCTTATCGTTTTCTTTTTTGAAAAAGCTTATAAATACTAAGTATATATACACTAACCATACACTGGTAAATATAAAATAAAGTGCAACTTCAATACTATTAGGAAGCCATACAAAAACAAATTCCCATGATACTCCTCTATACAGGATATATGGAATTAAATATATACAGTAACTTATTCCCAGCATGAACAGAAAAGAAAAAACAAGCTTTAATAAACTCTTTTTTCCATTTGTATTTAAATACCTTTGTTTATTTAATATTGCTTTTAATGCTTTTAATGTAAAAAATAATATGCTTAAAACTATTAAAATTGAAATGCATATAATTACACTAGCTATTGTATCTGCGCCTTTATTTAAATCTATTATATTTTTATTGTAAGTGCCCTCTTCTAAAATCTTATTAATACCTTGACCTATAAGTTCTACATATTGTGAGTTCGTATTACTTAGTACTGCAACCCCGACTTTATCCTTAGGATTAAATACTATAAATGAAGAATAGTTAGGATTATTCCCGGCATGTGAAATTTGATTTTCACTCTTTGGATAAATGAACCAACCACTAGCATAGAATGATCCATCACTTAATGGTCTAACTGTACGATTGGCCTCTTGAGATTTTCCAACTATGTCTTTATCAAATTTCAAATCATTTAAAGTGCCCAGCTGAATCTTAAGCCACTTAGCCATATCTTCAGCACTGGAGATAATATACCCAGCCGGCTTATTCCCTCTATACACAGGTGCATCATATACATCATTTTTTAAGAATTCGAGTTTATACCCTTTAGCGATATATTCATTAACAATCTCATTTTTATAAAGATAAGTATTATGTAAACCCAATGGCTTTAAGACATTTTCTTCAATATAGCCTTCATAAGATTTCCCTGTCACTTTTTCAATAACCAACCCTAAAACATCATAATTTATAGTTGCATACTGGAAATCCCTACCTGGTTCACTATCTAGTTCTATATTAATTAAGGTTTTAACTGTTTCTTCAAGTGCATTATCTTCATTAGAAACTGGTATCTTATCTATCGTTTTAAAAGGTATACCACTTGTTTGATGTAATAATTGTTCTATAGTTATTGAAGCTTCCTTACCTTTATATTTAACTTTTAACCATGGTATATATTTAGTTACTTCATCTTCAAGTTTAATTTGTCCACTTTTTTCTAAATTAAAAATTCCTAAAGCAGTAACTGCTTTACTATTAGATCCTATTTCAAACAAGGATTTAGAAGTAACTGGCTTTTTAGCATCTATATCTGAATATCCGAATCCTTTTTGATACACAGTCTTATCGCCTTTAACTAAGGTAACTGCTAGTCCTGGAACCTTACCTTTATCCATATTTTCTTCTATAAACTTTTCTATTTTTAGTTTTGTATCATTTGTTAATAAATTTATCTGTTCAACCTCATTGTCTAATGCATATCCCTTAAGTGGTAATACAACTATACTGAGAAAAACACTAAGTATAACTAACAATTCTCTTAAATTTTTCATAATAATATACCCCTTGCGTAACTTCTAATTAAACAATGCATCTAAATCTTCTTGTGAAATTTCTACAGCATCAAAATCCGATGGGGTGAATTCCTTGAAATCCTTTTCTATGCACTTATCTAAAATTACCTTCAAAGTATTCACATAACTTTCAATAAACCTTTGGATTGTTTCATCTTTAAATCTATTTTTACTGTAGATAATATTTATCTTTAGTGCACCATTTACCACCATAGCCTCTAAATCCATTAGCGCTGTCAATGAATTATTCTTGTCACTATCTAACGCAAATTCAATGTTGTTTAGATTTAATTGGTTCTTATCAATTATATTATCAAAACCTCCAAGATAATTGAATCTTATATACTTGACTTCTTGTTCTTTAAATTCCCTATTTAAAAACTTAAGAATGCTATAATTAAATCCTTTATTAGGTATGTTTCTAAGTTATTCCTTTAATGATTTAATTTTATCCTCTATCTCCTCATGATCCACCTTAAAATATGCAGGGTACATACTTGTAAACCATCCAACAGTTCTAGATATATCAATTTGACCATTTATCAACTCTCTTCAGTGTCTTTCAAGTTCAACTATTACTTCAGTTTTATCATTTTAGCCAAGAAGACTCCTTCCTCAAGGAACGCGAAGTGTGTAGGTGGGAGATGCATTGGCTTCGAACAAGGGATGGCAGGAAGTCATCTTAATTGTTCGACATGCAGAAAGTGTTACTTCACTATCAACCGAATGTACGTTTGGTATATAATAGTCATATACCGAAATGGAGGTGAATCAAATGATAATTAATAAAGCCTTTAAGTTTCGTATCTATCCAAATCAAGCACAAGCAATTCTAATTAATAAAACGATAGGTTGTTCTCGCTTTGTATTCAATCATTTCCTATCCCTATGGAATCACGCATATAAAGAAACTGGAAAAGGTTTAACATATGGTACATGCTCTGCCAAACTCCCTGCCATGAAGAAAGAGTTTATTTGGCTCAAAGAAGTGGATAGTATTGCGATTCAGTCGTCTGTTCGCAACCTTGCGGATGCGTATACACGATTTTTTAAAAAACAAAATAGTGCCCCGCGTTTCAAATCCAAGAAGAATAACGTACAATCTTATATCACAAAACAAACAAATGAAAACATTGCCGTTATAGGAAGCAAAATAAAATTGCCAAAACTAGGTCTTGTTCGATTTGCCAAAAGTCGTGAAATAACGGGACGTATTGTAAATGCTACAGTTAGACGGAACCCTTCTGGTAGATATTTTGTGTCATTATTAGTTGAAACAGAAGTACAAGAACTTCCGAAAACACATTCTTACATTGGAGTAGATGTAGGACTAAAAGATTTCGCCATTTTGTCAGATGGAACACCCTATGAAAATCCGAAGTTTTTCCGATCATTAGAAGATAAGTTGGCGAAAGCACAGCGTGTCCTTTCTAGAAGAATGAAAGGATCTTCTCGTTGGAATAAACAACGAGTAAAAG
>NZ_JBTIWT010000024.1:0-78489 GCF_054353775.1 Bacillus sp. 5w2
TTTTAAGTTCAGAGTTTGCAAGGTTTATTGTTAATACATTTTGTATATTGTACAACTGAATTCGATTTGAGTACTAATTTTAAGTTTAATGAATTAGTGAATATTAACTAAACAAAAATAAAAAGAACCATCTCCACTACAGGAAACGGTCCTTTTTCACCTCACATACACATAGGCTTCATTTGCTGTTACATAGTATGTTTTTCCTTTGCTATTGTGTACTTTATATTGTGACAATCCATTGACATTTACTTTCGCATCTATCGTAAATCCTAATGCTGCATCTACAAGACCAGCAACATCCTTATCCTGCCAAGATGGAGATTCATAGAAGCGTAAATTGGCCTCTTTAGAAATAACCCTTTTACCAACTACAGTAAAGGCTTCTGTCCCATTGTAACGAATGTATGAGGAATCATAATAAATCCATTCATTACCTCCAAGGTCTAGCCAGCTTCCTACTTTCCTACCTACTTTATACGCTTCTCCTTTTTGTAGTTTGCGAATGACACTATTCCATGTTGATGGTCCAGAATGAAGGTTTACATTGTATCCCTCAATATATACAACACCATTTGCCTCCACTGTGCTAGATAAGTCATTTGACTTTTGTGGTTTAACATCAACCTTAACTGAATCTCTATTATAGGCATTTAGTACATCCGCTCGAAATTGAGCTTCAGATACACCATGACTACGAAGATAATCCAGAGGATCTTCATGATCTGTCCCACCTAATTTATAAGTAACATCCCTATGTGTCCATAGCCCTTTAGAAGGATGAATATTTCGTTCCCGCAAGATTGCTCCGATTAACTCTACATACCGTTCATAAGAACGTTTGAATTTCAATGAATTACTTGTTTCACACAATTCAACATGAACAAATCTTACATTTGCTGCCGGACCTGCGCCCCATGCTCGATATTTTGTTGATGCAATTTGAATCTTTTCATCCCAATCAACTGCATAGTGAACAAATGCTGAACGCCATGTACGAGACTCATATTTTTGAATATTAATTGCTGGTGCCTCAGGGGTAGCTGTAGAATGTGCCACAACACCTTCATAAGCATCAACACCGTAACGATAAGGCTGGTTAGGTACATCTGGAATAAGTAGCATTCTATCAGCAAATGTGTTTGTTCCAATTGATATTACTAAAATCATAGCAACAACTATGGATAGAATGTATTTGTATTTGTATTTCTTTTTCATTTCCTATTGTCATCCTTTTTTATAATTTTCTTATGGTCAAACAATCCACTTGCTGACAATCCGATAATCATTCCTTGAAATATATTCATTTTGATATCTTGAGACAAAAATAAAACACCCAGTATAATGCCAAGCGTCAAATTAAATATCGGAATATATTTTGTTTGCAATCCATTTGTTTTAGCAATTTGCGATAACCCTATAACAGCCCCAATCATTGCCGTAATTTCAATCATTACATACCGCCACCTTTCAAGAGGAAGGTCAGAGCTGCTCCAATTATTCCACCAATAATAAGGCGTAATATCCATGTTGTATTTGCACTAATCTTATCTAATTGCTTATTAATATTAATAATGTCTTTTTCATTACCTGTTGTCCGCATTTCTAAACTTCTAATCTCTAAACGTATTTCTTTAATATCTTGCCTTATTTCGTGAACATCCCCTTTCACCTCTAGTAAACCATCCATATTTCCACCTCTTTCCCACTTCTTATTTGCTTTAAAATAAAAAACCCTACACTACAATATGCTTGGCTTTATGTTTCATTATTTAGTTCCTTTTTTATCTTTCTCATCTATATGTCCCTCGATAGAATCCCCAACACCAACTTCTGCAGGAACTTCTACTATTGGATCCCCTGCTTTAACAATGGAAACCGTAATTGGACTACCTCTAAATAGCTCCACGTTAACATTAAAATTGCTAGCGGTAATAATCCCAGCATTCACTAAATTGTCTACAACATCATCAATTTCCATAAACTTATTATCATTACCTGGCATCATATCCTCATTCGGGGTTGGATTTTGAATGAATTGCATAACTAACTTCTCTAAGATAGGAATGATTTGATTGATAATTTGGCTCTGTAATTGATTGTCCTCTGGATGTTTATTTTGGTTAGGATTTGTCATCTTGTTCTCTCCCCCTAAAAAACAAAAATAGAGCAGCTGATAGCTGCTCCGTTTTTGTTTTCTTTTCAGTTGTATTTTTGTTAATTCTTCAGTTTTTAATTTTACTTAGAGATCTTCTATTAATACGTTTAAAAATATCTTCTAATGTGTTTAATTTATTTGTGATTACACAATCTTTTTTATTGATTTTTCACTTGAACCATACACCATTGTCTAAGCTAGATATAAATTACTACTCCAAAATCTCCAATGATTTGCTCTTTGTTAACTTAAATACGTGCTTTTTAATGTCTTTATAAAGAATAGTTTCAATATCTATGCAGTCTTTAAACAAACTGATTACTGATTTACTCAATTCCTTCTTGAATCAAGGCATGAGAACAACTTAGTTCAGGACAACAGTACCATTTTTTATTCCCGGTCTTAGCCAGAACCCAAAACGAATAGCCACTCAAACGAGTAGACCTAAACCTTTTATCGAATATCTACAATGTCAAAGTGTTTCTCTGGTGCCCAACGATTCCCACCAATATCAATCCAGCCTTCTTTACGGAAGAATACCGTAAGAGGTTCTTTTGAGTTAATACTGCCTTTGTATGCGCCGTTAATTCCATCACAATAGCTTACTTCATATCCTTCTGGAAATTTTGATATTGCCTTAAAGGGTCTCCAATAATAATGCTCTGCTTTTACCCAACGGCTTCTACCTAAGTCTAACCAAACATCATTATCTTCTCCCCAGTACGCATCCCAGTATAATACCTCTGCTGCTGTCGTAAAGTCCGCAATATATTTACCGTGTGGACTATCATGATAGTTAATTCCATATCCTTCCCAGTATATTGACCTTGCCATCCCAATCCCCTCTGGTTGCCGTGTACCAACAACGCCACCCTTACCTGTAAACCATTCAAGAGATTTTTCACCGTTTAAATAATTTAAATCTACATTACCAGTTACGCCTGCAAGACTACCTGTTTCTGTATACTGCCATAAATCACAACTATACGCTGGTTTATTCCCATAACGTGGAATCCAAAGGAAATCCGCATTCACAGTATTTAGTCCATAGCTTGTATACATGTGGTGTGATACATATAGACCCACTTTCCAGCCTGCTGTACGGCATGTATCAATAAATGCCTGCGAAGCTTTTGCTAAGTTAGCCGCTCCACAACTTGCTAATGTGTCATCTTCTACATCTAATACTAAAAACTTTGCTTCTTTATCAGCGCGTGCCATAAAATCATTTGCTTCTACAATAGCATCCTGAACACTTACATAACATCCATAAGCATAGTGGCCAAATGGGACACCATAGTCTTTACAGCCTTGCACATACTCTTTATAACGTTTATCAATTGTCCTAGATCCATATTGTACACGTATAATAGCAAGGTCTAGCTCCTTACTAGCTGCAGCCCAATTTATTGAATTATTGTGATGAGATAAATCTGCAATTTTCTTCATTTCCATTCGCCCTCTTTCTCCTATAAAAATTTAAGAATAAAAAAACAACTCTTAACAGAGTTGTTTTTATCGAATATCTACAATGTCAAAGTGTTTCTCTGGTGTCCAACGATTCCCACCAATATCAATCCAGCCTTCTTTACGGAAGAATACTGTAAGCGGTTCTTTGGAATTAATACTGCCTTTGTATGCGCCGTCAATTCCATCACAATAGCTTACTTCATATCCTTCTGGAAATTTTGATATGGCTTTAAAAGGTCTCCAATAATAATGCTCTGCTTTTACCCAACGGCTTCTACCTAAATCTAACCAAACATCATTATCTTCTCCCCAGTACGCATCCCAGTATAATACTTCTGCTGCTGTCGTAAAGTCCGCAATATAGTTACCGTGTGGTCCATCGTAGTAATTAATGCCATATCCTTCCCAGTATATTGACCTTGCCATCCCAATCCCCTCTGGTTGCGGTGTACCAACAACGCCACCTTTTCCCAAGTAGTCTAACGGATTCACAGCATTACTCTTATTCATATTCCAGCTGCCTTTATGCATTTCAAAATGTAAATGCTGACCATAGGCTTCTCCTGTTTCTCCCATAACCCCGATTGTTTGTCCTTGTGTAACATAATCACCTTGTTTAACTGTACGGGAGCCACTTCGCATATGAGCATATACGGTTTCCCATGTAACTCCATTAATATTATGGGCAATCATAATACACTCGCCGTAACTAGTTGAAAAATACGAACGACTAACTTGCCCGCCAGCTGCTGCATAAATTGGATGATAACCTGCTTGTGCAAGATCTATCCCATGATGATCTGGTCTGTCACCCCTAAAACCACTTGTTACTCTCGTTGTATCTGTTGGATAAATAAATGTTGCCATATAAATCTTCCTTTCTATTTCTATATTGTCTATATTTATTATTTTTAAATATATTGTAGGTTTTCCAACCTCAAAATGAACAAGACAGAACATTTCCCTATTGTTATCTACTATTAAAATATCCATCTTGTAACCATAAGTTAAATGTCACTGAAATTAGCCAAAAATATCGAAAGCTATTATTCTATATAGCTAACTCTTCTTACCTAAAACACCGTTTAAAGATAAAAAACAACTCTTAACAGAGTTGTTTTTTTATCGAATATCTACAATGTCAAAGTGTTTCTCTGGTGTCCAACGATTCCCACCAATATCAATCCAGCCTTCTTTACGGAAGAATACTGTAAGCGGTTCTTTGGAATTAATACTGCCTTTGTATGCGCCGTCAATTCCATCACAATAGCTTACTTCATATCCTTCTGGAAATTTTGATATGGCTTTAAAAGGTCTCCAATAATAATGCTCTGCTTTTACCCAACGGCTTCTACCTAAATCTAACCAAACATCATTATCTTCTCCCCAGTACGCATCCCAGTATAATACTTCTGCTGCTGTCGTAAAGTCCGCAATATAGTTACCGTGTGGTCCATCGTAATAGTTAATACCATATCCTTCCCAATATATTGATTTTGCGAACCCAATTCCTTCTGGTTGCGGAACACCGCCTGCAGTAAAATCTACATATTGTTTTACAATTTCAGCGTAGAAAAAATTCCCGCCATTTTTATATCGGTAACCACCATTGTAGGCCACAGCAATCGGGTTGCTATATCGAACCATGGCACCTGTTGTATTTCCAAGTGATGGCGCAACAACCGTTTTAGAGTACAGATCCGCTACCGGTAATGAATGTTGTTTATTGTTAGAAGCTAACCAGCGAAGGTAAGCTCGTCCAAAATTATATGATTGAACAATGGCACTTAAATCTGTAATACCATTTTTTTTCGCATCATCAAAAGCTCCTTTTAAATGCTTTACTCCATAATAAATTGAATCTTTAGGATTTTTAATTGTATTCATTGGCCAGCCTTGTGATTCACTTGACTGCATAATATCAGGTGTTTTTTCAGAATTCCCGTCACTTTCCACCATAATGATTCCAAGTACGTAAGGAACCAACTCAGAAACACCTTGTGCAGAACATTCACTTTCTACCATCGATTGCCAACGTAACACTTGTTGTGGCAGATTCTTTGTTTTAGCTGAAGCAGCTAATATACTCATTATTAAACATCTCCTTATTTCCCTATTATTTTTGTCTAAAATACTACTACTTTACGAAATACGACTATCAGTCAAATGCCCATTAATCTATAAAATTACTTCATGTTGCTCACCTTCTTTCATAACAAAAAGAGCAACCATCAAAATAGTTGCTCTTTCGTCGAAATCTTATATTACTACTATAAATCACTTTTTCAATACTTACTGTACACCGCATGTATCCTACAAAAAGGTAACATTAAAATCCATCTAAAAACTTGACAATCTTTCTTATTTCAGCATGTTTTCGTCGGATATAACCCGTACTATAATGCAAGTCAAACGCTATTTGTTCTAAAGTCATTCCATCAACATACTTCATTTTGAGTATTTGATGATCTAATCCTACAAACTTATTAATTAAAACCTTTAAATTAAACATTTCATTCATCTTATGTCCTAATTCATATTCAATAGCTTCAATCCGATTTTCTACTTTAGCCCCTTCCGATTCTGCAGTTAATCGTACATTTTTCAAGTCCCCACTAGTCCAACGCTTTAACTCTGCTTTTGATTTGTCTAAGTTATATTCTAAATATGTAATTTCTTCTTCTAGTTTCTGATAATCTTTCAGCCAGTCAAACATATAATAATCCCCCTATTTTTCTTTATTTTAATTCAGCTTTTATTGTTATCACTAAAGATAATGCAACCTTTATTATCCATTTAAATGAATTTACGAATATTAATTATGATTTATATTTTCTTAATAAATCTTTTAATCTCTCACGCTCTTCTTCAATAGTTAACTCATTATTTTGTCTAGGCTGCTCTTCTGGAACTTCTTCTATTTCACGTAGCCATTCTGGTACCAGTTCTTTTCGTTTGGTATACCCTGACCTAAATTGTTTTTTATTCTTACAAAAATCAAACTGTGCATCTAACACAACTACATCATTAAGTGTTTTTACTTTTTGACTTTCCCAATTTTTAAGAATTCCACGTACATACCTCCACTTTGGTATATTCTCATCAATTGATCTCTTTACTGCTTCCAAAATTAGTTCACTACCTAATGCTTCGCAAAATTCAACGAGCTCTGCAATAGCTATTTCACTTAACAGTATCCCATTCCTCAGCAAAAATTTATGACTTATTTTGAAATCTTCATTTGTCACTCTTTGTGAGAGTGATTTTTCCTTATTATCATGATGATCCTTATTTTGTGTATCAGTGTTTAGTTTTTTAGTACTTTGTATATCAGTATTTAGTAGCTTGCGATTTTCCGCCAGTAGATTCCCATCAACAGGATTTTCAGCAGGTAGGTTTTCCACTGGTGAAAAATCATCCACTGGGATTTCGTAAATAATTGTCTCCCATCTTACAATTTTATTTTTTTCGTCTCTAATCGGAAATCTTTTAATGTATCCATACTCTTTTAATTCCTTCATTCCAGCTCTTAAGCTATTAATACCATCTTTTGCATGTTGAGATAATTCCTCTCTATAAAAAACCCAATCATCTGGAAGTGTAAGTATGTATGCTAATATCCCCTTCGCCTTCCAAGAAAGCCTTTTATCTTTTAACCCTGTATTATTTATGACGGAATAATTATAATCCTTTTTAACTCTACAAATCCCCATAATATCTCCCCCTCCATTATTGTTTAGAACAAATATCTACTTTCAAAGTTCAGTACTCACTACCATTAACTTTCTCATTACGAAATCTATTTTCCACCCTTTTCACACCAACACGAAGTTAAAAAGAACTTAAAGTTCGATTTATTATTAAAAAAAATATCATCTACACTCATATCAAAAAACTGTGCAATCTTTTTAGCAATTCTCATTGAAGGGGTTCTTTCTTTTTGATCAATCATTCGAATATAACGCTCTGTAACTCCACAATAACTAGCAAGTTCTTTATATAACTTCTTTTCCAAATCGTACATTTTGTTACCCATTAGTCCACCTCCGTAAGAACAATTAGTTCTAAATACAGATTAAAGAACTAATTGTTCTTTGTCAATGCAAAAAAGAACTTTTTGTGCTACGATAAATCTATAAAGAACAATTAGTTCAATTAGAGAGGTGAACAATGTGATAGGAGTTAGAATAAAATCCTTACGAAAAAAAGAAAATTTAACACAAAAACAACTGGCTGAAAAAATTGGAGTATCCCAAAGAATGATAGGCTACTACGAATCAGAAGAAAGATTCCCTCCACATGATGTTCTAACTAAATTAGCGGATTGCTTTTCAGTTTCAGCTGACTATTTGCTAGGACGAGCTGTTACGGACGAAAAAAAGAAGCAATTAACGCCGAAAGATGAGAAAGACATAGCAAAAAGAATGGAAGAAATAAAAAAGGACCTTCAAGGAGAAGATGGGTTAATGTTCTCTGGTGAACCTATGAGTCAAGAAGCTGTAGAATCACTATTAGATGCAATGGAGTACATTGTCAAACAAACGAAAGTAATCAATAAAAAATACGTGCCTAAGAAATATCGTAGTCCAGACGATAACTGATGCGAGCTTAGGAGGGAATACATTGAAATTCGTCATTAGAGATCTAGTCCAACAACTTAGTACAAAATACAACACGACAAACCCCTATGAGCTTGCAGATTACTTAAAAATACATGTACTAACATGGGATTTACATGAAGAAATAAATGGTTTTTATAAATATGAAAAAAGAAATCGTTTCATTGTTATTAATACTAATTTATCTCCATCTATGCAGAAAACTGTTTGTGCTCATGAATTAGGACATGCGGTTCTTCATACTCATGCAAATACACCTTTTCTGCGTAAGAATACATTCTTTTCCGTTGATAAATTAGAGATAGAAGCAAACACGTTTGCTTCGCTTTTGTTAATTGATAAAAAGACCATTCAGCCTGGTGATACAAAAGCATGTATAGCATACAAAAATAATATTCCAGTTGAACTTTTGGAATTTTACAAGCCTTGCTAAAGGAATTAAGACATTTTAATTATTGGTTCAAACACTGACGAAAAAAAGAGAATATTCCATCGTTACAGCATAGGAAATGAAATAATATCTAATGTTTAAAAAATCTATACAGTTAAATCGAATATAAAAATGCACCTCCAATTGTTAATTATGTGTCTAACAATTGGGGTGCACTTCAATCACAGTCGGTCTTTTTCGAAAAATCTTTAACCTCTAATATTGTCCATACTTCCCTGTACGAAAATCGATACATTACTTAAAATATTATTTTGCTTGTACAGAAACGTGTAATATAGAGTAATCTGGATTTAGAGTAACTACTGACTCTCCAGGGCCTATTGAATGTAGAGGACTTATAGCTATTTCTACGCTATGATTATCTTTTTCAAAACGATTGATATAATCCTTATTATTTTTTACAAAACTATCAATTTCTTTTTTTAATTCTAGATTTGGATTTACTAATTTATCAATTTCTTTATCAAGTGTGAAATTCGGATTTATCATATGCATCCAGTTTTTCGCTAGCTCAACAGTTGATTTGTCAACGACAAACACGAAATAGAAATTTTCTGCATCCTTCCCAACAAACGAAAATGAACCATGAGAATCAATCATTCTTGGCAAATTAGGAGTATATAGATCAATTTCTGATGCTACGTATCTATATCTTAAATTCGCATTATATTTCTTATTTACTTCAGTAACAAGATTTTGACCTTGTTTAGAAATAGATTGCTCTCTTACAGGCGAAATTTCAATGGAATATCTATCAAAGAAAAAATCATCTGTCACTAACGCATTGGGAATACCTATTGGTGTTACTCCTGGTTTTGTTTCTGGCTTTGTCTCTGGTTTTGTTTCTGGTTTTGTCTCTGGTTTTGTTTCTGGTTTTGTCTCTGGCTTTGTCTCTGGCTTTGTTTCTGGTTTTGTCTCTGGCTTTGTTTCTGGCTTTGTTTCTGGTTTTGTCTCTGGCTTTGTTTCTGGTTTTGTCTCTGGCTTTGTTTCTGGTTTTGTCTCTGGTTTTGTCTCTGGTTTTGTCTCTGGTTTTGTTTCTGGTTTTGTCTCTGGTTTGTTCACACTTTTAATTCCATTGTATAGAAACTGTGCATATTGCTCACGTGTTACAACTCTTTTTGGCTCGAATAAGTTACTTCCTGTACCAGCAGCAATTTTACTTTCCTGCAATGCACTGATTGCCTTCGTAGCCCAATAATTCTTGTCAACATCCTTGAAAGTTGTGACAGTTGTTGCTTTTAATTGAAATGCTTGTGTTAGAACAGCTGCCAATTGTTCACGATTAAGGACCTCATTTGGTCCAAACTTTCCATTACCATATCCGCTCATAATCCCTGCATTTGTGATTGCTAAGATTTCCTTTTCGAACATAGTACCTTTTATATCCGTAAATGGATTTTGAAATTTAGCATCTACATCTACTGGTTTCAAGTATACATAAAGCAATCTAGCAACTTGACCACGTGTAATACTATCACCGAAACCATATATGCCATTTCCATAACCAGCTACGATATTTTTCTCTTTTAGATCCATAATTGCTTTATATGACCAATGATCAGTAGGAACATCTTTAAAAGTTGTATCTGCCTGTACATTTGTTAAAGACGTTAAAGTTGTTGCTGCAAGTACTGCACCTGTTAAAATCATTTTTTTCATTTTCATGCTATTTCCCCTTCTTCACCTAATTATTTTTGCGAACAAAAATATACTTTTTTTCCCAATATAAACATAATAACATAAATACATTATATTTATATATAATTATTTAATGTTATTAGTGATAAAAAAACTAATTCCCTCCAGAATGCTATAAACTCACTAAAAAACTCTTCTTGCCTATAGAAGAGTTTTTACTACTATGTGACTCATACATCAAGATTATTATCAATTTTATCACCTATAAATTAAACCTCATTAATACAAATATTGAGTTGAAATAAAGTATAATCAAAAATGTTCCACAAACCCATATGAAAAATAAGAAGACTCCATTTTGAAAAAAGGTTAATCAAAATGGAGTCTTGAGTTAGAAATTTGAATTTAGTTTATATATTTTTTCTACCTAAAACATCGTATTATTATTAGCTGCCTCATTTGGGATCTCTTGAATTACATCCCAGTGTTCGACAATCTTTCCATCCTTTATGCGGAAAATATCCACTATAGCAACTCCCTTATCTTGAGAATTAGTACGAGAATGTACATGAAGAGCAACTGTATCTCCTTCAGCTACTACACGTTTAATCTCTGCAGAGGAATTTGGATTTTTTACAAAGTCCTCCTTAAAGAAATCCATGAAGGCTTTTCGTCCATCAGCAACAAAAGGATTATGTTGCTTATAATCTTCACTTACATATTTAGGGATAATATCGATATTATGTTTGTTAAAAACTTCATTATAGAAATCAACTACCATCTTTTTATTCTTTTCTTTTTCTGTCACATTATCTTTTGATACTGGTGCAACATTCTCGCTCTTTGTTGAATGACCTTTTGTATTACCAGTTGAAGCTTGAAATATCAAAGTCGACACAATTCCTAAAATAAACACAGAAATAATTATTACTATTAAATTTTTCTCTATTTTCATATATACCTACCTCTTCTAATTTTATGATTCATATTCGATAACACACTCGATAAAGGATAAACCTTACCCAGAATGTGATGTAAGAGATATTGTTAGGAAAATCCATCTTTCCTAACAATACTCCCTATACGAGGCATGTCAGAAACTAGTAACTCTAACTTAATACCTCATTAACAGTTGCACTGTCCACAATTTGAATAAACTTTTTAACCTTATCGTTCTCATCAAACTCATAAAGATGACAAAAATCTGCTATGAATGATTTCCCTGTTACTTTATATGTTCCACTATATTTTCCATATACAATAACAGTATTGTTATTAAAAGCATAAATTTCATCTTTAGCGCTATAGTTATCCCATTCAGTTCCAAGACGTTCATGTACATTTTTCACTACTTCATCAGGACCTATATAAGTGCCCGCATATGGAAAGCCAGCAGCTTCTGTCCAAGATACCTTTTCACTTAAATACGTTTTGAAAGCATCCATTTTTCCTTCACCAGTTAACACATATGTTTCATGTAATAGTTTTTGATATCTATTCATAGCATTAACCCCAAGGCATTTCTTTTGTTACAACTTTTGCACTTAATTCTAATACACCTTTATTAGCATAGGCTGGATATGCTGTTTCAAGTTTTGCTACAAAATCTTTTGAAGTTTTACTTTCCTCAGAAGCCTGAATTGCAGTTCTTAAATAATCCATAGTTGCAGTAATCGCTTGATTATCTAAGGATTTTTCAATTGATCCATGGCTCGGTACAATTACGTCCGCATTTAAAGCCTGTAATACTTTCAAGTTCTCAATCCATGCCTCCATTGCTGCTTTTGAACTAGTATCTGCTAAGAATAGATGGATTTCGTTAAATACATCTATTCCCCCAATTAATAATTTCAGTTCTCTGTTAAATAAGCTAGTTCTGTAATGATCTAAGCCTACTAGTTCAAATGTTAGTCCCTGAAAATCAATAGATTTTTCCTTAAACACTTGTGGTAATACCACATTACTTGGTGCATTTTCTCCAAGTGCATCTTTCCAAACTTTCAATTTCCCTAATACAGAATGAACAATATGTTCAACCGTAGACTCTGTAGCATACGCTATAGCATCTGGGTAAGCAGCTTTAATACTTTCTAACCCAAAATAGTAATCAGGATCCCCATGGATAATAAAGATTTTATCTAGAGATAAGTTATTGTTTTTCAAATAATCCACAATTTCTTTCGAATCAGATTGAGTAAATTTTGAGTTTATTAAAAATGCATGTCCTGCTTTCTCAACTAAAGTTGCAGTGACCATAAAACTTTTTTCGTCTGAACTAAACACTGTCAATTTTACATCTTTTTGATTTATATCAATTGTTTTAAACATAGAATGTTATTCTCCTTTTGTTTAAGTTATTAATTAGTTACCATATTTTTGTCTTATTCCGACAGAAGCTCCCTTTTCAATTCACCTGAAAGTGTAATAGCACCAGCAAATATTCGGGAAATGTATGTCAGTTGGCGTAAGCTAACATGTTTACTACTATAGCCTAAACTTTCTTAGTATAAATTTTTAAAACGTGCTTCAATTTTATCTGGCGTCATTACCCCACCACCAATAGGAATAATTTGATTATCTTTTTGTAAAAGTAATGAAGGATAGCTATTAACCCCAAGCTGTCGAACCTTATTGAAATCATTTTGGACATCTACAATTGTTTCTTGCGCATTTAAACGCTCTAATACTTGTTCAGGGTCCAAACCATGCTCAATTGCAATCTTACGATATGTCTCAGGATCACTTAGGCTTTGTCCATCATAATAAAACGCTTTTTGCATAGCAGACGTGAATTCTAACAAACGGTCTGGTGCTAATGAGCGTAAAGCTGAAAAGCCAATTGCAGCATCTTTTGAATTCATTTTAAAAGTACCTTCTTCCACCAATTTTTGATAGGAAGGACCAAATTCTGCGCCTGTAAGTTGATTAATTCTTTTATTTCCCTCTTCTATATATGAGAAATTTTTTATTGGTAGATCATCTAAAAATAACCCCCCACATAAAACTGTTAACGGCATTTCAGTGTGGTCTTTGTAAAATCCTTTAATATTTTCTGAAAAACCATAGCACCATCCACAATATGCATCCCATACATATATAAGGTTATCTTGTTTTTTCTCCATTTAAATCTCCTACCTTCATTTTTATTAACCAGTCCAGCTATCAATTAATATTCTCAGCTTACTTTCTGGTTTATTAATTACATCTTTTTTCATATCTTGTTCTTTTTTGAAGCACCTTACTATTTTCCCCAAAAACGAATTCTTCTAAAGAAGGACCAACTAAAATTTTTATCAAAAGATATCACTAACGCATTAATCCTCGGAAACCGAAAATACTACAATTTAGAAAATGCATCTTTCATCTTTTAGTGACTTTCTAAACTGAGCGACATCATGTGGGCCAACTTCTTTAAATACATATACTAATCGTATTTTTACGTAAAGAAGAATACACTGTAACTAATTAAGTTACAACGTTTATGTAACTATAATAGTTACAACTAAAACAGAAGTCAATTCTTTTTTTAAAATTTATTAATATGTATGGATAAATTATCAAGGATTTGATTATACTCTTTGGCTCAACACCGAAGATAATTAAATACAATATTGCTGGGAGTAAAAAAGATAAGAAATTAAAACAAATATTATGGTTTATGAAAAGAGACTTTTAATTTTGCATAAAAAATATTGATTATTATATTTGAAAATTTCTTGAAAATAAAAGCAGTTATGATTTGAAGGATAACTTTTCCATTAAATAAAACATACAGTTTCCACATATAGTGTCACGTGGTTTCAAAAAAGTTTCTAACCCTATTTTTCAACTTTCTTTTCATAAAATTAATTAAATTAAGTCTAATAATATTAATAAAATTCATTACATTAAGAGAAATACATGAAAAATGATGTTTTTAATTACTAATTGTACAATCTATGGTTATGATATAAAACCGGTTTAATATCAATCTTCATACCGAAAATAACAAAAGGTATATATATACTAAATAGTATATATATACCTTTTGTTATTTTTAAAAAAATCCACCTGGCATCGCTACATAGGATTCACATTCAGTTTTTGCATCTGTTAGGGAGATCCAAGTTAATGAACAAGAACCATAAGTTACATTTATAAAAGAGAATACAACGTTATAATCATATTAAAAATATTTAGTATATCTTTTTCCAGTTTCTCAAATTGTTAATACTCATTGGATTTCTGCTTGTTGAAACTCTTACTACAGTATCTTTATCAACGTGTTTACTAATAGTTATTTCCTTTCTCCTTTTAGACTAATTAGAAATAAAATCCAACTCACGTAAAATAAATTTCCAAATGGATTCTTCACCCGTCACGACAGAAACTCTGCCTACCATTCCCATATGTAATTCATCAAATTCATTTGTATCAATTGAAGCTTCCATTTCATACATATATGTTTTGGAATCTTTATCAAAAATAGGATGGGCAGATATATAAGTTACAGTCCCAACTTGCTTATCGGTCTTTTTTAATTTAAAGGAATACTGTGCTTTGTCTCCTTTTTTTATCCCTTTTACTTCTTGAGCAGGCATTAATATCTTTATCTTTTTGATATTTTCCTTTGGAATAATCGATATTAACTCTTGACCTGGGTCGACTAAATCACCTGTTTGTAAAATAGAGGTGAATTGTATAACACCATCCTTTTTTGCCTTTATAACAGTCGTTTCACCTTGATAATGTAAGCTATCCATTTCTTGTTTTTTTACAAATAGTTCTTGCTCTACTGACTGAATACGCTGATTAATTGAAACAATAGCATCCTCTTTATATTTACGTAAAGTATATTTCTTTTGCTCTTGTTTTCCTTCCTTAACTGATTCAATTTTACTTCTTTCATTTTCTAATGTTACTTTTCTTTGTTCTACTCTTTTTTCTACATTAGTTTGTTGCGACTCTAATGATTGAATCCTTTCATTAATTGCATCGCTTTGTTCTGATGTCGTCTTTTCTTTCTGTTTTTGAGTAAACTTTAGCTCTCTTTGTATGTTTTCCTTTTCCGCAAGTAACTCTTGTAAAACCTCATCTTGTTCGTTAGGTAACTTATTATTCATGAGGGATTTAATCTCATTATCCTGTTCTTTTTCTAAAGCTTGATACCCTTGCTCATATGCCTTATATTCATCACGTATTTTTTGATCTAAATCCTTAGAAAAAACTGCTTTTTCAGATTTAATACTCTGTTTTAGCTGTTCTAATATTGCTTTTTGTTCTTCTACATGTTTTATAATGTTATTTAGTTGATTCTGTTTACCTGTTAACTCCTGGTTCTTCAATTGGAGTAAAGTCTCTCCTTTTTTTACTTCATCACCAGATTGCACGGAAATAGTGTCTACAATACCTACAATTTGCGTACGAATTGTACTGACATTTGATTTCCCTTCAACTATCGCAGTACCTTTGCTGACAATATCTACTTTACCTACATACGCCCAAATAGCAAAGACTAATAGACACAAAAAAAGAGAAATCAACAATATAGCTATAAAACGAGGCGGTTTTCTTTCTAATAACTCAACACTATCAGTTAATTCATCAAAAGAGTATATTTTAACCATATTGTCCACCCCGCATTGCATCAAATTCAGTCTCCAGATATTCCGCATGAACGGTTTGATTTTTCCATAGACGATAGTACTCTCCTTTTTGAAGTAATAATTCCTCATGAGACCCTTCTTCTAGGATATTTCCTTTTCCCATTACAAAAATTCTATTGGCATGTTGAATGGTACTAAGTCGATGAGCAATCATGATAACCGTTATGCCTTTGGATCCTAAGTCTTTTAACATATCTGTAATATGCTTTTCTGTTGTTGAATCTAAGTTACTGGTTGCTTCGTCTAAAATAATAATATCTGGTTTTTTTAACAGAGCCCTTGCAATAGCTAATCTCTGTCTTTGACCGCCAGATAGATTTGAAGCATTTTCCTCTAAAGGAGTTTCATAGCGTAAAGGTAAATCACAAATAAATTCATGCGCACATACACTCTTACAAGCATGAATAATTTCTTCTAACGAAAGCATTCGTTCTAGTCCAAATCGTAAATTATCATAAATAGATCCACTAAAGAAGAATGAATCTTGTGATACATAAGCAATTCGATCTCTTAGTGCTGTACGATTAACCTCTTTTATATGAAATTCGTCATAATATATGTCACCTTTTTGTGGTTCATAATAATTCATTAATAACTTAGCAATAGTCGTTTTACCTGAACCACTTTCTCCTACAAATGCGACTTGGTGACCTGATTGAATCGAAAAGTTGATATTCTCCAACACGTTTTTACGTGTTCCATATCGGAATGTAACATCTAAGCACTCTATCTTCCCAGATAATGCTTTAGGAGAAACTTTACGATGTTCTGTTTCATCTTTTTCTCCATCTAAATCTAAAATTTCATTTAATCGTTCGCCAGCAACTAATGCAGATTGCATCGTAGGTTGAATACCGATTAAATTTTCAATTGGATTTAAGAAATATCCTAAAAGTGCATTATATGTAATTAATTCGCCAATTGTCATATTTCCTTTTAGGACTTGTATTGCTCCCACCCAAAGAATAATAGTACCTCCAATAAGTGCCAAAACCATTTTAATAGAACCTTGTAAATTTGATAACATTCCTCTTTTAAATATATGTTTTAATAAGTTTACAAAGCGACTTTCTGTTTGAAAAAACACTTCTTTTTCCGCATTATAGGACTTTATTGTCGCAATTCCATTTAATGATTCCACTAAATACGATGTTAATTTAGCGCTGCTTTCCATTTCATTACGATTTATGGTCTGATAGGGCTTATGAAATAAAAAAATAACCCCTATATAAAATGGGATGAGAAGTAATGTAACCACAAATAAAGTGGAGCTTTGCACATATAATAAAATACCACCCAACAAAACCATAACTGTATCAATCATTAATGTAATAGTAATTGTCGATAAAGCTTCACGTATTTTACTTGCATCCATAAAGCGAGAAATAATTTCACCGACTTTTCGGGTTTCAAAAAAATTCATAGGTAAGCCTACAACATGATGGTAATATCCAAGCATTAATTGAATATCCATCCGTCTACTTAAATATAGAATGAGGTGCGTCCGAAAATAGGAGAGTAATACTTTAAAAATGTATAAAATAACAATTCCTATAGATACTATATGCAGTGTTTGTAACAATTGTTTCGTCACAATATCATCAATTAAGAACTTAAAATAAAATGCGCCAGCAAAACCAAATATATTTAAAAAAATAGAAGCTACAAATAGTGGCAGTAGCAAGCTCATTTGAGGTCTTAATAGTGAAAAAAATCGAGATAATGTTCCTTGAGATTGCTTCCCTTTTTGGAAATTCTGACGAGGAGCCAGTAGTATCAATATTCCTTGCCAAATCTGACTGAAATCAACCGATGTATATGTAACAAGCCCTTGTGCTGGATCTGCTACATAAATTTTACCGTTCTTTACTTTGTGTATGACTACATAATGAAGTAGTCCACCGTCCATAACGACATGAGCAATAGCTGGCAAAGGTATTTCTGACAATGCATCTATGCTCTCTGCTTTTACACCCTTCGTATCAAAATCCAATCTATTAGCCGCTGTTAGTAAACCCTTGATGTTTGTGCCATGTAGGTCCGTTCCAGCAATTTCTCGAATTTTTGATATGGATATTGTAAGGCCGTAATGACGTGAGATCATAGCTAAACAAGCTGGACCGCAGTCTTTTAAATCGTGTTGTTTGACACAACGAAACTTCTTTCGAACCAATATACTACCTTCTCTCTCAGTGATAAAACTGCTAAGTTACAAAACATTTTATTATCAACGTGGCAGATACGAAATTTGCTATTACTTTTTACGTAGGGTATTTACTGTTTCTACAAATGTAGTAGCATCTGCATTCGTAATTTTATTAAATTTCAAAAATTCATCATTGTACTGCATTCGGATTCGTATTCCGAAAATATTTTTTTTCAATGTCAATGAAGAGATCCCTTCATAAAGGAATTCTTCAACTATTTCATTTTTAAAATTCATAAGGGGTGTTCCGTAAAAAATCATTCTTCGCTCAGTGGCAACCAATATGCCGGGACGAGCACAATTTCGGTTGACATATTGGTCGAATGAACATTGTAATGTACACAAAATGTTTTCAGTAGAATCCAATTGTTCCTTTATTTTTCCTAATGACTTTTGCATTCCAAAAACTCCTTACAATTTTATTTTGAGTTAGGATCTATCTCTCTTAGCCATAAATCCTAACTCAAAATAAAAGTATTTACAGTAGTTAGGATATACTATTCATTTACTTAAAAAATTTTCAATATTATCTTTTAATGCATTTAAGTTTGATTTGATTTCATCTAGCATAATGTCATCCTTTATTATAGAAAACATTTGAAAAGCCTTTGCATAATTCCCCAGATTAAAATACAGCATGCCTAATAGATAAAAGATATGATACCCATTAGAATTTATTATGGAATAGGGAGATTCGACCTTTCTCATATGTTGAAAACTTTTCTCGGCAAGAAGTGAAATTTGAGATGACTGGTATGCCCAGCTACTGATTAAATTATAGTGTAATCCATCAATACAATACGGGAATCCATTAGATACTTCATTAGCAATTCCATGTAGCGCTTCAAAATTATGATTATTATGATAGATATCTGCTAACATTAAAAGAGATAATAAATAAAAATGGTTATTTTCTTGCTTATTTTTACTATTCTTTATTCCTTGTGCGAGTGTATGAATTACCGCTTCATCAGAGTAACCAGCTAGTTTCTTTTCTCTGGCTAAGAAATAAAACCATCTGATATTGTCTGGTTCAATACGTACCATTTCATTTTCTAAATCTAGATTTCTTTTATATTTGTTTTTTAATTCAATTATTTCTGGCTTGTACCCATCATGGTTAAGTACAAAATCAGTAGTAAAATAGATTAAGTCGTCCCCTTTTTTCTGGATATTATAACGTAAATCTTCATGAATCATTCCAAAGTATCTGAGATTATCATTCTTTTTAAAAATCCTTTTATTAAAATCCAACTCTTGGTTATCATGATTTTTAATTTTCGGACAGATAACCAGTGGTGACTTAGGAAATTCATAAAATAATTCTAAGAAATCCCTTAAATCCTCTTGGTTGATTTCTAAATCCTCATCCGCATCAATCTGAAATATCCAATCGCCCGTCGAATAATCTATTAACTGATTTCTACATTCCGAAAAATCATCTTTCCACTCTGCGCAATATAATTTTACATCCGGGAATTTTTTTTGTATGATTTCTATTGTTTTATCAGTAGAACCAGTGTCTAAAACAATAATTTCATCCGCAAAATTTTTTATACTTCTAATACATCTCTCAATACATCTTTCTTCATTTAAACTCATGATATTCACAGAAATTTTAATCCTTTTAGTGACTAGAAAACTTTTTAACATTTCTATAAATTGTATATCACTTAAATGATTTAGCTCATCAACTGTGCCTGAATGTAATTCAGAAAGTAGTTCATTAACTTCTTCTGAATATTTATGAATGTGTTTTAACAATGCTAATCGTTTCTTAACCTTTTTTAATAAGCTATTATCATCAATATTCATCGTTAATAATTTATTACATGCTATTTCAAAAAAATTTATATTATATCTTAATTCTTTTGAAACATAATTAAAGTTTGTCATATATCATCCCTGCTTTAATGTAATAGCTACAGGGTTAGTTTTGTAAACTAACCCTGTAGCTATTTCCTATTAATAAAAGTTATTAACGGTGGCCATATGCTCCGTTTAAGTAACCACCACCACTACTAGTGTATGTGCTACCTTTAGTATATGCATCCCCCATACCGCAACCATAATTGAAGGAAGCAAGTCCTCTACCGAAATCTGCTGCCCATCTTACGTGGTCTCTCCAGCCACCACCATTAATTTCTTCTAATTCAATTTCTTCTAGATTTTTTAATAAACTATTTTCTTTGTTTAAAGTTTTCATACATAACATCCTCCATTCTTTAAAATCACTATATAAATATATTGTAAGCTTACGATATTTATTATACACCTATCAGAAAACGTTTTCAATAGTATTTTTTGTAAAATACTATTTTAATATTTTATTTGCAGAATAATATATTAAGTATGCATTTTCCAAGTTTGCCCATCATTATAATTAATAGTATAGTAAAGTAAAATACATGTTTCCTAACCAGGATGTATAATTTTACAACATGCCAAAGGAGTATATCATGCAGAAACGTTTACATCATTTTATTTATAACTTAGGATACCCCTATTTCATCATACTTATGACTATAGCTACATTTGTACTACCATTGGTATCCTTTCTTATACCGATGGAAGAAGCGGAACGAAATCCGATTGAGGATATCTCTCTTATTCGGCAAGTTATATCCGGTTGTGTCGTAGCTCCACTAATAGAAACAGCCCTTTATCAAATGTTTTTGTTTTGGATTTTAAAAGATATTCCATTTGTGCGTAAATACGATAATATCCCAACAATTTTTCTTTCAGCCATTATTTTTGGAACTATTCACTCATATGGGCTTTCCTATATCGTTTATAGCGCTCTAATGGGTGTCATTCTAGGATACTCATATTGGATTTATCAAAAAAAGAAAGAAAAAACATCCAAAGTCCCCTCCGCCTATTGGGTTGTTTTTTTAATCCATGCATTACATAATTTAATTACCTTTCTATTAAAAAATTTCTTTTAAACGGATTATGATTTGAATAGAAATCTAAGAAATTTCCATAGTAAAAATTATAGTTCACCTGGAATTAAAAAATTCATAAAAAACGCTATTCTTTCTGTATATTTCTACAAAAAGAATAGCGTTTTTTTATTTAAATTAATATAAAATTATTTCAGCTTGATAATTTTCATTCTAGATTAAACTTCCTGCAAAAACTTTACAGAAATAAGTACTTGTATAGCAAAGTTATGCTTTCTGTTATAAAAGATATGTTTGATATTTTTTATAACAGGAAACATAACTCCCCATTAAACCTTTCCACATTCAGAGCTCCTTGGCTTCAAGATACTTTCTATCCAAAATTCACAAAAAATGCTACTCTATTTAGCCCCCTGTACCACTTCCTTTTGTTGAAACAACCAATTTAAGCCCCTTTCCTAAATCATGTGAAGCTTTTGGAAGTTTACGAATGTCCCCTGTTTCAATTGTCTCCTTTATCATGTTATAAGTTTTCTCAAACTCATCCACTTCTTCAGGAGTAAATGTAACCGTGAACTACCCGCCACTTAACGTCCTAATGGACTGTTTGAAGTGGGGGCTTCTCGGTTAGTCGTTACTTTTGATAGCTAACGAATTCGTCCTAAGACAACCGAGCTAACTCCCTCGTTCCAAGGGTTATTTTATTGCTATCTATGTTAACGCTAATAGGCGTATTGCTTCATTTTTGATATTGATAGCTGCGTTATAATCTCTATCGATATTTACACCACATATACAAGAATAGACTCGCTCAGACAATGACATATTTTTTACATTTCCACAACTGCAACATGTTTTTGTGGAAGGAAACCATTTGTCTATTTTCACAAGTTGTTTGCCTTGTTCGTGTAATTTATAAGCTAAAAAAGAAGTGAACATACCCCAACCATTGTCAGCGACACTTTTTCCAAAATGAAGTGCTTGCGACATTCCTTTCATATTTAGATCTTCAATAGCTACAACATCAAAATGAGTAGCTAACTCTTTAGACTTATGATGAAGGAAGTTCTTACGTTGGTTCGCTACTTTTTCATGTAACTTAGCTACACGGATACGTTGTTTATTCCAACGAATAGAACCTTTTATTCTTCTTGATAATACTCGTTGTGCCTTTGCTAATCGGTCTAACATTTCACGATAGAACTTAGGATAATTGGCTCTCTCATCCTCAGAACTGACGTATAATTGATCCATCGCAAAGTCTAATCCAACAACTGTTTCTATTTCTTTTTGTACAATCTCTTTTTCGTATTCAGTCAAGATAGACACATAGTATTTACCAGTAGGTGTCATAGAAATCGTACATGACTTGATTACATGGTCTTGTGGTATTTCTCTATGCTGTTTGATACGTACCATTTTCAGTTTTGGCAATTTGATATGACCGTTAAGCAACATAATATTTCCGTTCACTACATTCGTTGTATAAGACTTTCTGTCTTTTTTGCTTTTGAATGTTGGGAAGTCATTTTGACCACTAAAGAAATTCTTATAGGCAGTTTGCAAGTTTAGTTGAGCATTTGCCAAGGCTAATGAATCAACTTCTTTTAACCACTCAAATTCTGCTTTGTATTTCGCAGGAGTGGGAAGCTTTTGTTTTTTTAGTTGTTCCTTATCATCTTTGTGTTTTTCATATACTTTTTTCCGTTCGGCTAACATTCTGTTATACACGAAACGTACACAACCGAAGGTTTTACGCATAAGATGTGCTTGGTCTTCTGTTGGATACAAACGGAATTTATATGCTTTATTATGCTTTGTCATATCATTTCACCTCACTTTCCCCCTTGATTTTCAATATATTTTTTTACTACGTCTATTGATGAACCACCAGTAGTTAGTAAGCAAAAACTTCTTGACCAAAACATCTCTTTCCATAGTTTCTTTCTCACTTGTGGAAAGTCTCTCTTGATAAGTCGAGAGCTTGCACTTTTATAAGCATTGATGAATTTTGTCATTTCTGTATTAGGGTGTGCCTTGAACAAAATATGAACATGATCTATATCATGATTCCATTCAACTAATGTGATGTTATAGCTTTCAGATAGTCGAACAAACATATCTTTTGCATAGTCTGACATATCATTATCAAATACATTTCTTCTGTATTTCACGACCAATACAAGGTTATAATACAACGAGAATACTAAATATTTTCCAGGAAGACTCTTCCCAAGAAATTTCAAAATCTGCAAGTTGCAAAGTTCTGAACGTTGCTTTTTCTATAGGACTGTTGTCTTCTCGAATTGATATATTTTTAATTTAAAAATTAGATTTACTGAATACCTCATGCTTCTCTGGTAATTCCTTATCTGCACCTACTATCCTATTAGATACTATTTTACTAATACTGTTAGGTATTTTTTTGCTGGATTACGCTTCTCAAAAAGATTTAATATATCTAATTGATTCATCCCCTTATACGGTTTTAGTTGATTCCAAATGTATCCTTCAGGTGTTACAAATACATTAGATTTTTCACCTCTGTCCGTTCTTTCTACATGGCTTCTCAAAACACCACGAAAGAAAGAGTTTTTTAATGAGAATGCTCTTGTAGGTGCAAAGATTTCTGAATTAGGCTGTTCTGCTTTTTGTCCTTTCTGTCCTTTTGTGGCTGCCCCTAAAATAACGGTATCACCCTCGGACAATTTGTGAGCAAATCCTTCTAGCACTTTTTGCTTTATTGTATAAAAATCATTTCGGATTATTGCTTCATCTTGCGACATATCATAGAGTTGAAAATCTCGAATTATAAAATCTCCATATGGAACACCTTTCATATATTCGTACCAAATAATGAGCAACTTTTTGTTCTTAAAAACAACTTTGCTAAACTCATATTCTTCATGAATAATATTTTTATAGTTAATCATGCTTAAAGAAATTCTTTCCTTTGCCGACCATAATCCATTTCGAAGTTTATTAAAACCAGAAACTTTCAACTCAATTCCTAATTCCCCAAAGTCTGCCTCAGGACAATTATTTAATTCATAATCGTAAAATCCCGTCTCAACAACCTTACCCAATATTCCTTTATCGTTACTATTTCCTTGTAAGATTCCTTTTGTATCAATTTCTTTAAAACTCTTCCCAATAATTCCTTCAGTAAATGCTAATAGTTCTTCCTCTGTTTTAAATTTCATACTCATCCCCACCTATCTTTCATTAATATTTAATTGCAAAAACTGTACAATGAACTATTCATACATTAACATTGAAAAAACTATATCCCTCTCCTAATCTCCTTATATATAAATAATTTACTCGTAATTGTTCTCCCCTTATATAAATTTCCTTTTTTACTCTGTTATTGTATACAGAAATACATTTTCATACTTGTTTCAACCAAAACAAAAAGGGCTTTCTCAAGTCGATTAATTGTGCACAGCAAAATAAGCTATTTACACTAATCGGCTCAAAGAAGCCCTTTCAAAATTAAAGTAAGAACACAACTTACTTCTACAACTCAACCACAACACATAAGGTGTGGGAATAAACGGAATCAAGTAAACTAATAATATACCTATATATTACAAAAAAAGTATATCCATATCAAGATATTTTCAAAAACTATAATACTACTACTTTTCTATTCATTTAATTTTATTACATTCCTTTTTGACTTTTCATTTACTTAAATTCCTGTATATGTCACATCAAAATTTTTTTACTATATTTGTATTTATAGATTCGTTGCTCACGTTCATGAATTGATTATTTTTTAGATTCCCTATAAATATTTCAAGGAAATCATAATAATCTTTGGAGAAATTATTGTTTTTGTAAAGATTCAATTTCTCATCAAATCTCTCTCTGTCACCTAAAGGGAAAAATAAACAAATACCAGTAGCTTTTTTCCAAGGGCTTTTCACATTATAAACTACAGCCTGATCAACTGCACTCATAATTCTTCTTGAATAAAATGGATACTGAGAATACATTTGTTTTGCCAAATCTCCCAAGTCTACCATTTCTGAATCCTCTGGGCCATCCATTTTTCCGTACTCCTCTACATTACGTCTTGCAGTAAGGATAGATTGAAATTTATCATCATTTAATACATCTACTTTCAATAATCTTGCTATATCATCAAAAGCTTTTGTAATAGGTTTTACCTTAGACAAATCTATCACAGACATAGCTACATCATCTTCTTCTTCATTTTCTATGGCTTGCTTATAAAAACCATCTGCTATGATTCTTCCCAACTCTGCTCCATTCATATTTGGTTTATTTAATAATTTTTCAAATGTATATATATAATTTAAACCATGACCTGGAACCATATCTTCTGAACCAACAACATAATTAGCATACTGATTTATATAACTAAGAGTTTCTAGATTTGTAACTAAACAAGCATCAAATGCTACAATCTCTAATTTTTTTCTTGTTTTTTCATAAGTTTCTTTAAGCGTTTTTTCAAGTTCTGGCAATGTAAGTGGATCCAATCCAAATCGTTCATCATGACCATATCCATATACAGATCCCGATCCATGCCCCCATAAAATCACAGCATATTTTTCTGCTGGATACTTTTCCATACCCCAAATCATAAAATCGCTAAGTGTAGATGCTTCCCCCATATTCTTAAGTCCAACATCCTCAATTAATTGTAGGGAATCTTTGTGAATTATCCATCTTTGATTGGTTTCCGGATTAATCGCAGGTGTATGCCATTTTTTTGCTCCACCTGTTTCAATAACTATATTGACTTCTTCTGAAGAGCCTATCTTCAGCATCTCTTTTAAATCTTCAGAAGCTAGCTCAAAATCACTCTCTAAACTAGAACCATCCAAATAAACCATCACAGTATATTTTGCTTTATTTACCTTATTTGTATCTGCTGAAACTTTTATTGCATTATCCTCTACTAAACTACAAACCCCTATTAAAAACATTAAAATTAATAGTATCCTATTCGTTTTTTTCATCCTTATAACCCCCTTTTACTTGTAAATTGTTTCATAAGTAAATCTCGCATAAAACAAAGAATAGAGTTATGGTCAACAAAATAAATCTTCACATTAAAATATTAGCTGTATTTCTTAGCTTGAATAGAATACAGCTCTGCATACTTCCCATCTTTAATTATTAATTCTTCATGGGTTCCTTGTTCTGTTACATGGCCTTTATCCAAATAAATGATATGGTTTGCTAATTTTGCAGTACTTAACCTATGCGTTACAATAATAACAGTCTTATTATCCGCCAGGTTTGATAAAACTCTTAATATTTCATCTTCAGCGTATGGATCAAGTGCTGAAGTTGGTTCATCAAATATTAAGATTTCCGCTTCTTTATCATGCATAAATGCTCTTCCAATGGCAATTCTTTGCCATTGTCCACCTGATAATTCTTGTCCACCAAATAATTTCCCCAATTGAGTGTCATATCCATCTGTCAAAGTAGGAAGCAATTCCTTCACATTGCTTTTATCACTTGCTAGTTGAATCTCATGAATATTATTAATATTTTTCACATCACCAAGGCCTATGTTTTCCCTTAGTAACATTTCGTACCTTACAAAATCCTGTAAAACTGCGGTACACTTTTTTTTGTATTCAGTTGAATCATAATCGTTTAAGTTTTTATTATTATAGTAAATCGAACCTTGACTCGGATTATATAGTCTTAATAATAATTTAATAAGTGTCGTTTTTCCTGCTCCATTTTCGCCAACTAATGCGGTAATTTTCCCTTGGGGTATGTGCAATTTCTTTATACTAAGAGAACTTTCTTCTGAATTTTGATATGAAAAATCCACTTGCGATAAATAGAAACCCGAATCCTTCTCCTGACTCTCTACTAAAGATGAATTTACTCTCTTAGGATTAGGAAGTTGAATAAAATTCAGTAAGTTCCTTAAATGTCTTCCTTCCCTCGCCCCTATAGCAATTAATGCAAAATACTCATTAACGCCTTCACATAATTGGATTGTCATACCTAAAAATAAAACTACACTTCCAATTGATACTTCATTATTAATCGCACTATAAATAATAAAAATTATGCTGAAGGAAATTACACAAGATTGTATTAGCCCCCAAAGCAGACTATGAACAGCCAATTTTCTTTGATCTTTACTTAAAGTTGCTGACAGCTTTTGTACCGTCTTAACATATTTCTCTTTAAAAAAAGGTGTTAAATGAAATAATTTTACCTCTTGCGCTAATTGAGGTAATAAAGGAACTGACGTATAATATTCAGCTCTCCTCCTTAATTCCATTAATTCTGGCCTACCTTCAAATGTTGCTTGATTTAAATTTACCTCTTTAATAAGTTTTGGAATAGAAACTACTAAAAGAAGAAATGGATACCACGGTAAGAGAGAAAATAGTAATGCAACACTAGCTATAATCTTTACAGTACCTCCAAATGATTTCATGATTAAATCAATCCACATTGTAATCCAATACTCATTATTTCTAAAAGATCTTATTTTGTTATAAAGTTCTTTATCTTCAAAAAACTCAAGACTCTCCAATGTATTAGCTTTTTTCATAATTAATACATCGATATACATCTGTAGTTTCGCTACCAACAACCTTTTTTTCACTTCAAAAAAAGGATTAAACAAATCTGCAGTGATTGTGAGAATAATAAATGTAATGATTATCCAAAACGTGAAATTCGAGTTTAATAATGCTGCAGGGTCTTTTGATAAATCATCAATTACCTTGGTACTTAACCAAATAAGCAATGGCTGAATAATTGATTCCAGTATTTTAATGAGCATAATGTAGGTAAATCCCACTTTATCAGCTTTCCATAGCATTTTTAAAGAAGTCAATGTTTCCCTTGTAAATTTATAAGTATGATATACCTTATTGAGACTTTTCATTTTTCACAGTCCCCTCTAAAGAAAAACTAGATGCTTGCATTAAATACATCTTTGCATATTCTCCTTGCTTATCCATTAATGCTTCATGTGAACCTTGTTCAATAACTTCTCCATCCTTAATTACAATAATGGAATCCACCATTTTTACAGTACTAAAACGATGCGAAATCAATAATACTGTCTTTTGTCTCGTTAATAAATAAAATTGATTGTACAATTGCTCTTCTGATTTAATATCTAAAGCGGCTGTAGGTTCATCCATTATTAGGGTAGAAGCGTTTCTAAAAAAGGCCCTAGCTAGTGCTATTTTTTGCCATTGTCCACCTGAAAACTCTATCCCATTCCATTCATTTCCTACCATTGTTTTATAGGAATCTGAATAATTATTAATTTTCTCGTGTATACCAACGCGTTTAGCTATTTCTTGAATTTGTTTCTTATTTTCTATACTTTCATAATCACCAATTCCAATGTTCTCATCTATTGCTAAACCATATTTTCCAAATGATTGAAAGATGGCAGAAATATGTTTACGAAGATGCTGAATGTCTATTTCTTTTATGTTTATATTATTAATTAGAATCTCCCCTTCATCGGGATCATAAAATCGACAAAGTAATTTTACAATTGTACTTTTCCCTTCACCATTCATTCCTACAATGGCTGTACTTTGCCTTGCATTCAGTCTAAAACTAAGATTTCTTAAAATTTTATGTTCTTTATTAGTTGAATAACTAAAGCTTACATTTTTAAATTCAATATTCATTTCAGACAAATCTACAAACTTTGAATTTGGAGAGATTTGTACATCCGGTTTTAATTTAACAAAATCATGAAAATCCCCCCCCATTCTCCAAAGCTCAAGTGTTTCAACAAATTCATTGGAAACATTTCTTAATAATACGTTTAATTGAAATAAGGCAGTTAAATATAAGGCGATATCTCCTATTGTCAAAGAAGCGTTACTTATTTTATAAGTTACCCACAAATAACCCAGTCCAGCTACTCCCCCAGATAATAAACCGGTTAATGTAATTGGAATTAAAGATTTTGTTTGAATTTTTTTATATGCTGAAAATACTACGTCAAATGTTTCTTTATATTGCTTCAAAAAAAATTCACCCAAATTAAACAATCTAACTTCCTGTACGGTATTTTTTATTAATAAATTATCCCTATAATAGGACATCTTTCTTCGATTTGATGCAAATTCATTTTCATATACCCATTCCATTGCAGTAAATTTATTTGCATATATGACATAAGGAATAGCGCTTACAATTAATATCACTGCTAAAAGAGGAGAAAGTGTACCAACTACTATGATGATACTAATTAAAGAAATTCCTCCTGTTATTACACTGCCCGTTGATTCAACTATTTGCATAGGTAACCAACTAGTACTGTCTCTTAAAGTCTCAAGTTTATCCCTATATTTCGTTTCTTCAAAAAAACGCATACCTGGCATTTTTTCTATAGCTTCTAAAAGTGTCGTATTAATTGTTAACATAGATTTTTCACCTAATAACTTTTGAATCCAACTGGTAATTGATACAGAGAAAATTCCTATAACAAAAGTTGAACAATATACAATTCCCCAAATAAACACGTATGTATCACCAGGATTTGCATTTTTAATTCCATTCAGAATCTCCCTTGTAGCAAATAACTGTATAGCAACAATTAAACCCTCAGCACTAAGTAAAACTAACAAAACTATGACCAAAATCGGACTAGATTTCCATATTATTTTCCCTAAAAAAAAAGCTATGCTCATCGTATTTTTAAAGTTGAGCATACGCTCTTTACAAAAATTAAACATTGCTCTCCTCTACTTTCAATAGACTGTTGCTTGTCTTAATTCTGAAGAAAAAATACACTTTCCTATATTACGAGGATCCACTGGTTTACTTCTTTCTAAAATATAACCTCTTCCCTTTTCAACTTCTTGTAACCAAATTTCTAACTCTAAAACAGAACGTAAATATTGAAAACTCATCCCTAAATCATTATTTGGATCATTAGATCTTATTAACATTGCAATTAAGTGGTCCCTATATTTCTCCTTATCAATAATCCCTAATTCCGCTACAAAATTCTTTTTATCTTTTGAGAACAATTGTAAAATATTATGTTTTTCATTTAATAAACATTTTCTAGCCATGTGTGCATAAGTCGTTTTTATTTTTCTATTCAATAAATAATCTGGTAAAACATCGTTAAACGCTTTTCTCATCAATTGTTTAGACCCTTTATAATATCCATTTTTATGCCCTTCTAGTAAATCATAATGTTCTTCAGGTGGAACGCAAAAACTAAGTTCAATCATTTTTTTATCATAAAACGGGTACATATAATCTGTTGCTACCCTAGTTGTATCTAAACATCTTGCCCTTGGATATAAGTAATCATAGTGATATCGGTGTCCCCAAAGTTTAAAATCCTTACTTTTTTTATACTGCTCATACTCTCTTTGATTACCTTTATTTTCACGTTCAATATGTTCTGGGGTAAAAAATGGCATATTTGCTTCCACTTTTTCAGCCCAAACGGTCTTATAGTATAACCTCTCGTTTAAACCTGGAATAAATGGTGCAATTCCATAAGTAAATGTTTTATCTAAGAATCCTCCTACCTTTTTATCAGACCAATTCCATAATTTTGATACTGCTTCTTTAAACTTTTTCTGTCTAAGTAAAGAATCAATGACTAATTCCTCTCCACTCGCTACATAATCTCCACCATCGCCAGATATGGAACGATTGGCACCAACTTCAATAGAGATTGCTGCTACAACTTCATCATACAAAGGATTCCCTCGTGGATCAGGTCCATCTATATACCACATCGGATCTCTTCCTATTTCTGCATTTAAAATCTTGTTAATATCATCCCCCATAATAATGGCATGTTCAATGTTTAAGTCTTGTAATAACTTTGTTACAAGTTCTTTATCATGACTAAATGACATATCGTTAGATTCAAAAGATAGATTAACTCCAAAAATAGAGGAGCTTGAGCCATTGGCAATTGCAGCTCCTAAAATATTTCCTGAATCTAAGCCTCCACTTACATCTAAAATTGTCTTTTTATCTGATATACGAAGTTGAACAACATCAAGCATTGTCTGTCTGAACTCATCCACATAATCCGTAATATTCGTATGTTTTACTTTATTAAGTAGATTATTTAGTCCCCAATACGAACGAATACTTAATTTATCATTTTTATTCCATTGTAAAATTGAGGCTGGTGGTAATCGATAAATACCTTTAAAAAATGTTTCATTGCTATATTCCGCTTCACTAATTGCAAATTGTGTAGTTGGATAATTTAAGCATGCGTTGTAATTAACTGTAAAAGGAATTTCATAATTTAATAGCAACGTTCTTAAATCATTTGATGCACAAAAGAAATCGTCATTTGGATGTTTATAATAATAGATTGGCCTCGTCGCATAAATGTCATTAGCTATTACAAGATTATCCATATTTCGATCAACATATGTAATTGTGAAATCCCCATTAGCATTTTGTAATTGATAATCTATATTTGATGTTAAACCCTTATACAGATTTTCCCTAGCTTTTGATGTTAAACTTTCAACATAAGAATGCTTTAAGGAATCACTTAGTACACCATTCATAATTAATGGAGTAGCTAAAAAGGAAATTTGCTCATTGGTCTTTTTATGAGAATTTTTATAAGAGAAATCAACTTCACTTAAAAAAAATCCCTCTCTATCAAAATTAAGTTGGTTACTTATCTTCATTGAACTTAACCAATTTCTTAAATTCTTGCTCCATTGTTTTTTTATAGTATTATTTTCTCCCCACATAGCTATCCACATTCTCATTTTCCGTAACCCACCTTTCAACTCCATCTCTCATTTTAAAAATATGCATTACTTGTAATTTCCCAAGATGATTTTGAGGATCAATAACTTCCCCATTCTCCAACTCAACCCAAGCATGAGAATGTAACTTTTCATCTATTTTTTTAAATCCAATTTTTAATTTTGCATCAATTCCATTTGAATATAGGACAATTTGATTTGTTAAAGAAATAGATACACATGAGGCGATTAAAGCGTCTTGTTCATCCATTTCATATAAATATTTACTAAATGTTATCAGTTCTTTTATATTTATCGGCATTGCTTTTCTCCTTTTAGCACTTTCATACATTGGAAAGAACTGAATGGAGACTTTATTAAACACAACATCAAATGAATCCTCAATTAACAATCCTCTTACTAAATTATGTAAAGCGACAAAATATTCTTTAGAGTTATTCATATTTATCAACAACCATTATTAATTTATAATTAATTAAATCCATTACACTTTCATCCACTAATTTTTGTATCTCCTCTTTAGAATTATCGAATTTAGATAAAAATTCTTCTACAATTGATTTTTTTTCAAATAAATTCTGATTAAAATTATCCCAAATTTCTTTATGAGCACCCTCTAGGCCATAGTATTCACCTTCACTAATATGCAACACAATTGTCTCTTCCTCATTAGCAATAGAAGTGACAGTATTAGAATTCTTTTTTAACAGCATAATTGTCTCCTCCTTCATTTTTTAAGAAGAATAGTAGAACTAGATTTCTACTATTCTTCTTAGATAGTTCATAAATCAAGTTTTCTATTTTACAATTTTTAACGCCTACGGACTCCTTTAGCTCTAGTGCCATCACCTGGCTTCTTTGTCTTAGCTAAGGTTACCGCCATAAACGATCCGTATCCCTTTATTTTCCCTACTTCTAATTTTTTCATTTTTCTTCCCTCCTATCCTCTTTATTTAAGAAGGTTTATAGTCCTTTACGAATTCCTTTTGTTCTTGTTCCGTCACCTGGTTTGTTTTTCTTTGCTAATGTTACTGCCATAAATGATCCATATGCCTTTACTTTCCCTGCTTCTAATTTTTTCATTTTTCTTCTCTCCCTTATTTTTTAATTTAATAACGTTTATAGTCCTTTACGGATTCCTTTTGTCCTTGTTCCATCACCTGGTTTGTTTTTCTTCGCTAATGTTACTGCCATAAATGATCCATATGCCTTTACTTTCCCTGCTTCTAATTTTTTCATTTTTCTTCTCTCCCTTATTTTCTAATTTAATAGCGTTTATAGTCCTTTACGAATTCCTTTTGTTCTTGTTCCATCACCTGGTTTGTTTTTCTTCGCTAATGTTACTGCCATAAATGATCCATATGCCTTTACTTTCCCTGCCTCTAGTTTTTTCATTTTTCTTCTCCCCCTCCTTTCTATGGAATTAAGTTGAAGTTTATACACAAGAAATTAGAATGTAAACTACCCAAGAAACTACTTTTTTTTACATTTAACATCAAAATTCTACAAATGGATGTATTTTTATCCAAAAAACAACATTTTATAAACACATATAAACAAAAAAATGTATTTTTATTACTTATCTGAATTATTTGTTTACTATTGATAAAAATGTAAATATTTTCTAAACAAGGTCTCTTCAATCTGTTTTTTCAACTTTATATACTTTTATGTAAATATAAGTAAATTATGTAATACCGCCCCTAAATCATAAGGTGTAAGTGCACTTATTCCTCTATTAGTAATTTGAATATTCTGTTAAATATTTCTAAATAATGACTTTCAGCCTTTATTTTCTTATAAATAAAAATAGGATCACTATAGTAGCGAAATGCTATTATTATAGTGATCCTATCTTTATTTATACTTTCATTATATTGATTAACTATTAGATAACAGAAAAAATTCTTTTTCAAATCCTGTATTCTCCCAAAAATTCAATGCTAATTTATTAGCTAAGTCAACATAGACATGAATCAAAGAAACATTTTCTTGATTCAACCAATTGCTTATATTTCCAACTAAATTTTGCGCAATTTGCTGTCTTCTATATTCTGCTTTCACATAAACTTCCTCTATTTGACCATATAACATATCTGTAACCAAATCTTGCTTTATTGAGCCAATTCCATAACCAATTAGATTATTAGTTTCATCAGTTCCTACAAAAACCGCACCATATCTTGATTGAATCAATTCCACTAATTGCTCTTCAATTCCTTTTTTATGACTTTCCTCTAATTCACAATCTGCAGTTTCTATTGCGTTTAGATTCCATAATTCTATTATTTTTTTAATACTCTCTCGATTGTCTATTTTTTTATCTAGTTTTTTAATACTAATTTCCATTTTAAAACCTCCTTTGTAAGTTTCTACTAATATAGTGTAATAAATTGTATCTGGCAAGTTAAACCAAGTTGATAAAATGTAATCTTAATATTAAATAATATGTAAAAAAGTTATTCTTCTTCTAGAGTTCATTATATTTTTTATTTTTTCCAAATGCTTTTTCTACAGGATATTTTTCGGCATTCTTTATAAGCTTAGAGTGTACTGCCTCTTCTAAATTTATATTTAATTGATCACTTAGCAGAAGCAAGTAAATCATTACATCAGCTATTTCTTCTTTCATTTCCTGCATTTTAGTCTCCATCGCTTCTTGACTGGACTTCCATTGAAAAGTCTCAAGCAATTCCGCAGCTTCTAAATTCAATGAAATGGCTAAATCCTTTGCATTATGAAATTGTCCCCAATTTCTCTCATCTCGAAATCTTATTACTGCCTTTTGTAAATCTTCCATCACTATTAGTCTCCTCTCTATTTCTTACTATCTTTTCAAACTAGAACACACTATAAGTAGTTTGCCTACTAATTAACCTTAACCCAGATATAATTATCTTCATATTTGACATTTAATTTTGAGCGGAGCCCTTTCATATAATTTTTTAACTGTTTTGTAAAATTCTCATCACCGACTTGATCATTTCTGTCTACATCTAAATACAACTTGAATATATTTCCTTTCGTTAACTCAAATTCCCATTTTAGAAAGTTATGTAGCATACTTTCCTTACTCAAGTACTCATTAACTTCCATATATTCTAATAGCTCATATAGATTATAGTACAATAAGCTACTCGGCCTAGGCATTTCACATTTCGGGCAATATTCTCTATATCTATCTTGCAGTTGCGTAATTATTTCAGTCCCACATTGATTACAATTATACATGTAGCAATCTCCTTTAATGGATAACCCAATTAGTCTCTCCTATATTTTTTACTCCCCTAAAATTATATATTATACTATCCGGTTTTTACATATTATTCCCATCCTACTTAAATTAAGCATTAAAAAACCTTCCATACCTTATGAACTACTTGTGCGCCTCTAGCTCCCCAAATAATCACAGGAATGGCTAATGGGAAGGCAAATCGTTCTAATTGGCTAGATTCTTCCACTTCAATTTTACTATCTTCTACTGTTTCTACACTAATAACCGGTACATTATCTAATAATGATGTTGCTAATATCCTTTTCATAAAAATCTTTAACTATTCTTATATTTACCTTACATATAGATTTAACGATTTATAACTAAAATAATTTGTTATAATTATTATAAGAAAACTTGGTTAATACAGTAGGTTTATTATTTATAAAAAAATAATAAACCTACTCCACATCTTCCTATGAATTAGCTAAATTCCATCAATATAGACAACCCAAAAATATTTAATAATATAAACATAATTATAAGCTCTATTGAAAACAAATTAGTAGATCTTATTTCATTACACTTCTTTGAAAGGTACAGAAATTCTATGAACAATATTTTCTTATTTAAACAGGAATCCTCATAATATAAAATTATTATATATAAAGTTCCCTACTTAATAACAGGAAATTTTTCACTTTTTATTAACCTACTAACCTACAAGCCTAAAATTCCAACAATCTGACGAGCTTTAGCATTATCTATATAATAATGCATCTCTAATCCCTTTCTTTCTGCACGAAGTACAGTTCCCCTTAATTTTGATAGATGCTGTGAAACAGTAGATTGTGGGAGTCCTAATATTTCCGTTAACTGCGTAACATTACACATTTTATGATACATTAATTCATTTACAATTTGTAATCGAACCGGATGTGCCATTACTTTTAAAACATCTACGTCTTCTTCGCGGATTTCAGCTAGATCTCTATCAGTTACTACTGTTTTCATTTCGCATTCTCCTTTATTATTAATTTCTACTTTTCTTATTATCCTTATAAATAGTACTTATAGATGTTTACCATTTGTCCTGTTGAGAAAATATATTCTCTTCTTAAAACAAAAAGGACACCTATTCTGAAAACAGTTTTTTACATAACTTTGAACTATGATTAACACGCTTTACTAAGCAAAAGTATTTCTTCTATCCCTTGTTTAAAGCAAATAAAAATTCTGCTTATGCCTTCCCATCCTGAAAAATTAATAGGCAGTATCCCCCATCTCACACTCTACAAAATAATCATTTTATTTCTCAATATGAATGCCTGGAATTAAAATACCAAAAATGGTAATATGAAGTCACCTTCAGTTGTCAATTGTGTCCCTTTTTGAAAGGCCCTGTCTATAATGACAAGGCCTTTTAAATTTCCCTAAATATACTTTCTATTTCGTTTTCTTTTAAATAACCAAAGTATGTATCCCCCTTTTAATCTATTAATGCTCTATAACGAATCAGAAATAACAAATTTATATTTTAGAATAAAAACGTATCCCCTCCTACATTTTCCTATACGAATCTAAGAAATAAATAATTTAAAAGGAAAAATAAAGATACTATGAAAATGAACTTGTATTTGTTTCTTTTCGTTGGTTTTCTAACATGTTGTATATAAAAAAATTTGATAATAATCAATCATCTGTAATCCCCCTCCATACAAAAAATAAGAAGCCTCTTTTTGAGAGACTTCTTATTTTTAATACAAACGACATACATAGGCTAAATATACACAATAAGATTAGGATGCTGAACCTTATTGCAGCTTTATTATAACATATAACCTCTCATTTTGTTTAATAATTCCAAATTATACAACTTTATCAACAATTGAGTGTTTGTTTACATACAATGAATGCACAATAAAAAAACAACAAAATATTCACTTATAGAACCAACGTATGTAAAAATCAGCTACCATCCCATTCATAGTTTTGAAAAGTTGTTCTCTCCTTCTTTAAGAATATTTTAAACTTCGGATAGATTACCTTATATCGACATCTTATGTATGCAGAATTACATATCAAATCTAATTGAAAATCATTCTCGTTGTAACTATAATGGTTTCAAGAAGTGATATTTTCACTTCGTTTTCAAATCTTACAATATATTAAAGGAGGAACTAGCATTATGAAAAAAGTTATTTTAGCAGGGGCATTAGGAATTGCAGTACTATCAGGTATGAACTTACCAGGAGCAGAGGCACCTAAAGCGAGTGCGGCAACTACAAACTTAGATATTCAAGAAGTGACAAAATATTACTCTATGAGTTCCTATGAAGTTTCTCAAAAAGAATCATTTAATCTTAGTAAAGGGGAAGAACTTACGGTCTTTGTACAAAATTCCGGGTTCCCAATTTCTTATACAGTCTTTGATGCGGATGATCAAGTAATTGGCACATACAATGCTAATTCACCATACGGTCGCGTATTCAAAGCACAAAAAGACGGTAATATTTCTGTTCAATTTCAAGCAGGAGTAAATTCTTCTTACATGAAGAAGATGAATTTCACAGCCAAATTTGCAGTGTCTAAATTTAACTAGCAGTAAAGATTTTCACTATCCTCTTTAAAGGCAAATTAAAAAGGTATATCCCTTCCATGGGATATACCTTTAACTTTAGTGAATTTTATATTGACCAGATAACTGTTCTTGCGCCATACGAACTAATCGTTTTGTAATTTCTCCACCTACTGAACCATTTGCTCTTGCTGTTGAATCCGGTCCAAGTGTAACACCAAACTCCTGAGCAATTTCATATTTCATTTGTTCAATTGCACTTGCTGCAGCTGCTATTAAGATTTCGTTTGAATTATTATTTTCGCGAATTTGCATTTTTTACACACCTCCGTTGAATTTGGTAATATCATGCTCTATTTCCAATAAAGTATGCAAAATTTTTTTCTTTTAGCTATTTTACATATATAACTAAGCTTTCATCCCTTATGTGGGAATAAATAAAGGTATAGGTCATACCTACACCTTCCTCTACACTATTTACTTTGGAATTCTCCTATTAACTCCTTTAACTCTTGGGAGAGCCAATTTAAAGAATTTGCTAACTCTGCAATATCTTGTACATACAGTTCTTGCTCTTTCATACTTGTCTCTACATTACCACTGCTATTCACATATGTATTTGCAATGTGTGATAATTCATTTACAACCTTAACAATAGTTTGATTATCTTTTAAAATGTCACTTGAATTATTCGAAATCGCTTTAATTTGATTTGTAACAGATTGTGCAGATCCTGAAATCTTTTCAAAGAAAGCACCACTACTTTGAACAAGTGTTATTCCTGATTCTATTTCCTTTGAACCATTCTGTATGGATCTTACAGCCTCCTCTGTTTCAGCTTGGGTTTCACCAATTAATATAGCTATATCCCTTGCAGATGCCTCGGTTTTTTCCGCTAATATACGTACCTCATCCGCAACAACTGTAAATCCTTTCCCCACCTCTCCAGCACATGAGGCTTTAGTAGAAGCATTTAAAGCTAATAAACTTGTTTGATTTGACATAGTTGTAATTACATTAAGAATTTCACTAATTTCCTTAGATTGTGCTTCTAATGCATACATACTAGAAGATACATCTTGAACTGTATCTTGGATGCTTTTCATTTGATTCACAACTTGCTTAATCAAATCTTTTCCTTCTCCAGAATGCTGTTCCATGTCTTCCGAAGCATTCCTAACTTGTTTGGCAGCTCCTGTAATTTCTTTCATCTTACTTTCCATTTCTTGAATAATTCCTAAACATTTTTGCACTACATATTCATGAGAATGTGCTCCTAAATTTAATCCTGTAATAGCACTTGCAATTCCTTTAAAGGCTATGCTATTCTCTTTTGTACTTACCGACAATTCCTGTGAGGATGTTAAAACTTGTTCAGCAGTCTGCCTTACTTTATCTATAATCCTATTAAACTTTTTAATAGTGTTATTAAAATAGATATTAGTTATCCCTATATCATCAGACCTTTCATTCAATTTAATACTTAAATCCCCTTTACCAACTTTACGTAACCCTTCTTGTAAATCCTTTAAAGGCGATAGAGATTTTCGTGAGATGAATATTTGAATTGTAATTGCGATTGTTAATGAAGTGATTATAAATAGTAAACCGTTCACTATAAATTCTTTCTTTGTAAGAGGAATAATAGAAGCGTCTATATCCGCTGCAACAATTGCAATTATATTATTATTTTCATCAGTAATAGGCTCTAAAATTGTTACCCATGTACCTAATACATCTTCATACACTTCTGTTATTTGTGCCTGTTTCGTTTTCATTACTTGGTCGTATGTCTTCTTCCAATGAGTAGGATGCTCATAATAGTCACCTGTTTTTACAGAACCTAGTTTTACAGAAACCGTATCTGCTAATTCTGTATCCAAAGCTACTAATTTTAGTTCAGCTTTATCATTTAGCTTGGCCCCTGTAACATATGTTTGTCCGACACTTTTCATATTTTTTATAGCTTTATCTAATTGCTCTGTCAATTTTTCTTTCTTCACTCTTTGTGCTGTGGGGTCTTTTGCTACATCTCTTACTATTTCCAGATCTAATTGATTTTTTAATGTATCTCCTGTTTCAAAAGACTGCCTTTCAAACATAGACATCATACTATTTTGAAACATATTAAAACTTAACGCCCCCATACTTCCCACAAGCGTCAGAATTACTAATACCGTTAGTAATATATTTTTCTGAAGCAACGATAGCTTATGCCAATATTTTTTCATTGATTTCACCTTTCTTATTTTCAACAATACAAAAACAAAGTAGTAACATATAAAAAGGTTCTCTTTCTGTTATTAATTTAAATATTTGAAATAGCATACTAGTCATTCAACCAAACGTTCCAATTTTTTTCGTTTGATAGAGTTTTTTTCCTTTTATACTGATAGCTTCACTATATTTAAAGTAATAATTTAACGAATCTAAGCATTTATGTATTTAAATCTCAAAGCATCATGCTATTGTAATGAGCATTAAAATGCAGCTAATTTTCAACACCCTTTTATATAGCAGAACTAAAGAAATAATAGTTATGATACCTTTGAATAATAATGCTAAAGTTTAACTTCTATTTTTTGAAGCCAATTCTAATCTATTGTACAAATATCAGTTTTCCCATTTGCAATCTCATTTTTTATATATCCAGCTGATTTGGGAAATCTATTAGTAGGAAGACGTTTACCTTCTACTACTTCACCTTTTCCATTTGTACTGATACCTTCTAGATCCATTATGTTAAGTGTTAGTTTTAGACGAAGAAAAGAATTCTTAAGCTCTCATCTTTGGCCATCTTTATCTCGCACAACAAAAACAAACTGGAAAGTTCCTTCCAGTTTCCTATTTTATAACTATTTTCCTTATTTTTCTATAACATTTTAATATCTACTTGTACAAAGTAAACCTAAAACCTTTTAGCCTAATCCAATTTATTTCTTCAATTATCTTAAAGTCGTATGAAATAGCACAATCAGTAAATTCTTATTACGAAACTTTTGTATTAAAAAATACTAAAGGACATACTCCTACAATATAAGCCATGGATGTAATTGTAGTACGATTTTCATCAGTAATAAACGTACACATGTTAAATAAAAAAAGACTCAATTATTTATACCTCATACATTCTTTTAGTATACATCCAATACTTTTTTCTTATATTCTACATCGTCAGTGACTCTAATTTTACCCATAGAAAAATCCCCTCCATAATAAATAGGTTAATGTGTTTTCTTTTTCCTATCTACTATGAGGGGAGTATGGCATAGCTTCTTTTGTGTAAAAAATCTAAGATTCTAGCGCAGTAATTAATTGCTGACGTTCTTTATCTCTAAAAATTTTAATTTCATGTTTAAATCCATAATTTCCTTCTTCAAATCTAACCCATTCCTTACTTGTCCAATATACAACATCTACATTTGCATCTAAAATTACAGAACATAGGTCTACTAATTCTTCTTCGTAAAATGGCGCTTCTTTTGCTAGTTCAAAAGCTAGTACTTTTGGATCCTTACTTTTAATTTGAAGTTCCCTTGAAGTTTGCCCTAAATACTGCCATGGAGAGTGTAGAGATTGCACATGAACATTTTGAATTTCTTTAAAATGTGATGGAGAATGTATTGTAGCAGCAAATATAGGTTTGCTCACTCCTATTGTTGTGCCTAAAGCAATAGAACCAATAATAAGTTTTTTAATCATATTTTCAGCCCCTTTAATTATTTTGGATATGTTTCATTTTTATACTACGTTTATGCTCATGTAAATGAAGATGATTTTACATGATTCGTCATTTTTTTAAAACTGTATATTAATTAACCATTATAAATTTACCCAAAACAAAAAAAGTTTCCATAAGGAAACTTTTTTTGTTTTGGGTATACATTATATGTATAAAAATTAGTTTTGAAAATATTTACTTATTTGTTGATAAAATTGTATATGGATATTGTTCCTACTATTTATCTACACACATCTCATGCAAAGCTTCACTACAACATAAACAAATTCCTCTTATGACCGCGTTTCTTCTTACGAAATTAAGTGATTGTTTCAATAGCTGGTTTGGGAATCATAGAATTACTTTCTTTCTCAGCCTTATTATTCTGTTCTTTTGCCTAAAATTCCAATATCCCCATTACTTCTTTCGTAAATAGTTTAAAATCAGTTAAATGTTTTTCAATAATTTGACGAACAATATCTAAATTTACACTTTGATAATCATGAACAGCAATATTACGAAATCCTACCATCGCCTTTAACTTATTTGCTAGATCAGCGCTAAGTAATCCTGCTGTAACCAATAAATCAAAGGCCTCTCGACTAGATTGGGGTAGTCCTAATTTTTTCCCTGCAACAATATGCATTGCTAAATCAATACTCGCTTCACAAGCTCTTTGTATATTCAATATTATTGAATCTTGTTTTGTAAAGTCCTCTAAATTTTCAGGGTCATTTCCATACACATCTTGGATTCTTTTTATACAACGCTCTATTGTAGAAATTTTATTTAAAATAACCTCATTCTTCATATATAGAACCTCTTTTCTTTATATCATCAAATACTATCTGTCTTTCTTCATTCAATTTTGAATACATTTTTAAGGTCTTCATTTCAAAAATGACCTTACGTTTTTCATCCGAACAAAATATTGTCTTTCCTGTATGTATAATCTGAGCTTGAAAAACTGTAGAAGCTTCGAATAAATCAACTAAATCAACATCTCTATGAACAATGTTAGCTAACTCCTGCGCTAATAAAAAACGTTCATAGTTCCCTAAAGTTGTGTCACTTAAATAAGCTATATCAATATCACTATCTTCTCGTTCTCTGTTCTCAGCCGTTGATCCAAACACAATTATCCAATAGGGATTCACCGTCTCTTGTAATTTTTCTATAATAGCTGTTATCATGCCTTGAAAAATCATCTCATTAATCCCCCTTAGTATACTTGAATTTTATTATATCATAACCAATCATCAATCCTTTAAACTACTACAAATACTTAAACAAAACTAGAAGCTTATTTCTGACCTAAAATTATTATAGGTCAGGAGTAGGTATGTTGTAGCTTTGAATCTTAAATAATTGTTTATAATCCTACACTTCGCCTATTAAATGTCTTTTATATTTTCTTCTTGCAAAAGTAAAAGACTGACAATAACTGTCAGCCTCTTACTTTTGTAATTCTAAAGAATTTTAGCCTATTTCAATAGACCTTCTAATAATTGGAGGATATATTGCTCTAACAAAGAATTATATATTAATCCACCTTTAATTTTTCTTTTACCTTTGTAGGGAGTTCGTCTTTTTTAACTTCTTCCCAAGATTTCACACCCTTTTTCTCAGAGTGATATATACGTAAAAACGCTTCTTTACGAAGGTTTTTTAACGCTGTAAACTCCATTTCTTTCTCTTTACCATCCTTATCAAATCCAGGTAATTTATATTCGTAAGTCGTATCCCCATTTACATTTTTCTCTTTTAATTTTTCACCATCCTTGGTAATTTGCACATAATATGTATCTGTACCAAGACGATTTAAATTACACCCCGATAACAACACAGTAAACATCACAAAAACACTACACATAAGCACTATTCGTTTCATATTATTCACCTCATATCTTTTCTCACAAAAATTATATCCTAATCTATTGGCTGCCAAAATTCATTTCCATTACGCTAACATTACGTTTTTGTAAGGTAGTAAAAATAGCATAATTAAAAGGATATGAATTCATATTTCTATTGAATTCATATCCTTTGTTCTTATTGAGTATACTATTTTGCCTTATTCTAAATAGGAGATAGTTCTATTATTCTGGGAAAATGAAGTTAGAGTTTTCTTCACTATTATCGGAATCCTCTTTCGGGAACGTAATAGTAGAACCTTGATTCCCTTTATTTATTTCTTGCTCCTCAGGAAATACAATGGAAGAATCATTACCTAAGTTTGGTGAAAAACCAAGTTTAGATAAAATGGCTTTTAAGTCAGGTAAAACACCAATTTTATCATTAATTGGATCATTAGATTTCGTTCCGGTACTAGAATCACTTAAAATATCCCTAAGTTGGCTTGGTGTATATACTTTTCCCTGATTATTTTTTGCAATTCCTTGAATTGATGCAGCAGCACCAGCAATAATAGGCGATGCACTAGATGTTCCAGCAAAACTAGATGTATATAGATTTGTTATAAATTCACTTGGTTTAGCGTCTGTAGTATCTACTGCATTCCCCCATCCATACACATCTACTCTACTACCATAATTAGAGAAATATGAACGTTTATGAGGAACCCTTGCAGAAGCTGCCCCAACCATAATTGCCCCTGAATCTTTAAAATCAGGACTATTACGATTTAAAACTTGTTTACCATTACGGTCTCTAAATTGATCTAAATCGTTTCCGCCGTTTGCACCTGCTTCAATAATAATAATTCCTTTATTTGCTCCCAGACGAATTGCATCAAATATATCCGGTTTTACTTCTACAGGAAGATAGTTCTTATCTCCATATCCATCATAAGTAGCCTGAGCTTCTAATAAAAGGATATCTCCAGCTTGCATATTGTTAACTGCACTTAAGATGGCATCAGCTGTATTATAATTTCCGTTATCCCTAATCTGAGATACAACCTTTACCTTAGCTTTCGGTGCAATCCCAATTCCACCTATGTTATTATCCTCTGCCGAAACAATCCCTAAGACTGAGGTACCATGATCATGGTGTTCACTCTTATTCTGTCCGGATATCAATTCAATCTTTTGATTCACTAAATCCTCATGACTAAATAACCAGCCATACTCCATGTCTACGAAAGTAGTTCCTTTTCCATCTCCACCTTTTATGCTCCAGGCATAAGGTGCATTAATTCCTAATGGTGCTGGTTCAAGGTAACCTTGTCTTGTAAGTCTAGGCTCATCATATGGATTAACAGATAAATTTGGTAAACGCTCTTCTGGTGGCGCCTCTTCTTCCTGTAAATACGCCGTTTCAACAAGAGATGATTTTTCAATTTTTGTAAGTAATGCTTGTACATCTATATTATCTTGAGTTTCTACAATATAATAGTTTAGCAAATTAGAAGAAATTTGATTGGAATCTTTTATTTCTTTACCTAGATTTTTAATTTCTTTAGGATTTAAAGAACTAAAAAGTCGATTTATAGTTACATTTGGGTATTCAGCTAAAATTCCAACTAATTCAGGATCTTGTTTTTCTTCTTTAATGAATTTTTCTATTCCATCCTGATATGGTAAATTCGCCTCATTTTTAAATTTTAAAATTAATTGTTTAGTAGCTTGCTTATGTACAGTAGAATTCAATTGCTTATTTGAATAATTGTAAGTAGCTGCGTAGGCAACTTCTGATTTTTCACTTGGAAGTATACCGCCTACTCCATTAAATGCTGTTAATGCAATTGAAGAAACTAGAATTCCCTTAAAAATTTTCAAAACGTGCACCTCTTCTTATCAATATATAATTATAAAAAAATGTATATTACCTAACTTCTTTTTATCAAACCGTTTTATATGTAGGACTGTATTTTCAACTCCATTCATTATTTAATACTTGTTTATACACCGTTAATACAACTAATTCATACCGACAATTTTATTCATTCAGTCGCACAACTGTAACCATTATAGTTACACCTTTATAAAATAGTCAACCTTAAATGCAATTTTGCATGTAAAATCATACATACTTCTATTAACTTGCCTCCAATTATTTCAAAAGAAGTTGAACTTCTATCATTTTGAGTAATTGCATATATGTAATATAAAACATATAAGGAGGTTAAAATGTGGTAATCTCAAGACAAGATTCCTGGACTGATGATAACGATTTACTTCTCGCATCAACAGTACTTCAGAATATTCGTAACGGTGGAACACAGTTAGCTGCATTCAAAGAAGTCTCAAAACTACTAGCTAGAACATCCGCAGCCTGTGGATTTCGTTGGAATTCATATGTGAGAAAACAATATCAAGAAGAAATACAACAAGCAAAACAAGAGCGAAAAGCGGGAAACAACATTCCCTTCTCTCCACCAGAAAAAGAAACAAACTCTTTGCCTATTACATTAGATGACATTATTCTCTTTCTACAAAATTATAAAGATGTGAATGAATTGACAAAGTTACAAAATCAAATTGAAGATTTAGAAGCTGAGAATCAATCCCTTCTACAACGTTTATCTATGTATGAAGAAGAGTATCGTATGTTACTGAACCATATCGATAAGACAAGAAATTTAATTGTAGTGGATTAAACAGCATAACTATATCGAGTTTCAAGTAGGACCTTTACCCTTCAAAATCACTAATTAAAAAGAAAATTCTAACTATTATAATTGGTAATAAATAAAATACACATACATAATGTATGTGTATTTTTAATTTGACTATTATTAAGAGAAATACTTAGTCTATGTTACATCTTTTCTAATATTTCTTGTCTTTCACACCATTTTGTTAGCTTTTCTAATGCTTTTTTAGATAAACGTTTTGTTTTATGATTACAAAATCTCGATAATGTAGACGGAGAAATACTAATTTCATCTGCTATTTCACGAATGCTTACCTTTTTTTCATTGTGTACTTTCAGTATTTGGTCACGAATCTTTTTCTCTATTTGCTCGACCGATTCTACAGTCTTCTTTATCTCTTTAACAACTGTTACTTCAGGTAATTGTTCTTGAGGTTCTTCTATGCTCTTCTTTCCAATTACCCTATCCATTGATTGCAGCATTTCCTCAGGAGGTAAAATAGTTATTCCTAAGTTAGCGTAATAATTTTTAAACCAGTTACGTTTCCCAATTTGTTGTTCATCCAGCGGATCACTATACTCCCAATGAGAGATTACTTTCTCATTTTCCAAATCCATTAGAACATTTTCTAGCTGTTCCTTAATACGATTCGGCTTCCAATCTTTTGGAATGTCCATTACTGCTAGTAATCCTTTGTCCCCTCCTATAGAATAAGGCTTTTTCAATGATGAATACATTTGCCTAATTCTCCATTGCCACGTTAAATATCGAATTAACCTTTTATGATATTTATGTCTATAGCTATTATATTCAAGTGCTTTTTTAGACAATAAGGCCGTTGTATTATTTGATCCATATAAGTAATTAGTTAAAAAGCTGCCGGGCTTAATACGACAAGACTCAATACCCATATACTCATTTGTAACACTATGTCTCCACAATACAACCGAATCTAATACGAATAATCTCTTAACAACCTCACGCTTTAATTCTAGTCGTTCTCCTTCATCATCCCGGTCATTTAATACTACAACCTCATTTTCATCATTTAAATAGATAAAAATACTCGCTAAAGCAGCAATTCTCTTTGCTATTTTAATTTTATCTTCAGCTCGATAATATTCTTTATTTTTAACGACTGTCTTTGGAATGTTGCACATTTCTAAAACTTGCTCATATGAAAAATCAATAAACTCATCTGGAGATTTTGCTTCGTTGATCCACTGTATTGTAATTGCATCTAAACAATCTGCCGTTAAATCATCCATATTACTCATTACATCATCAACAAGGGTATTCCATCGGGCAGCTTCTTCAATATTTGTAAGTCTTAAATCCTCGTCTTTATGTGAAGAAAGTTGAGCCATCCCATTAGAAGACTTCGTTTCAATAGGATATTGTAAAACTTTGGTATTGTCATCCTCTTCAAATTGATTCTTTGCAATTCCATCTCTTAATTTATAATAAACAGCAGAGTTATTTACCTCATAATAATCCTCGTGGTTTACTATGTTGGTCTCTTCTATATTTTGATCATTTTCTAATATTATGGAACTTGAAGATGCTACATTTTGAAATTCTTTGTCTATAAATCCTTCAATTTCTTTATATATTTCTTCCTTATAGGAATCAATTTTGGCATAAATTTGTACTAATGTAGTACCGGATTCTTGCTTTTTTTCTAGCCAAGACACTAATGCAGTAAATGATGGGGAAGCATGCGGTGAGGTTAATACTTTATTATTATTGTTTTCAACATCTTTAAAGTATGCATTCCACTTATTCCATACTAGCTCATTCGTTTTATAAATTGGCTCAGAGATTAGCAAAGCATCTCGAAACATTTGTAATAAGTTATCCACTTTATATTCCTCCCTAAACCATGGATCACAACAAAGTAGTTTTTATCATAAATTCTTTACTACTATTTTATTTAATACATTGTAACAGATATTTATAAGATTTTGCGTCTTTCTTGCCATAACTCCTCATTTTGCAACATGTTTATTCGTTCTTTTTCCTATCTCTCCTTACTTACATTCCTTTTACGCTTTGCTTTCCTTAACTTTTCAACTTGCAACAGGCTGCTCTTTCTATTCCACTTTACTTGCATTCCTTTTGCGCTTTGCTTTCCTTAACTCTTCAACTTGCAACAGGTTGCTCTTTCTATTCCACTTTACTTGCATTCCTTTTGCGCTTTGCTTTCCTTAACTCTTCAACTTGCAACAGGTTGCTCTTCCTATTCCACTTTACTTGCATTCCTTTTGCGCTTTGCTTTCCTTAACTCTTCAACTTGCAACAGGTTGCTCTTTCTCTTACCTATCTCTCCTTACTTACATTCCTTTGCGCTTTGTTTGCCTTAACTCTTCAACTTGCAACAGGTTGCTCTTTCTCTTACCTATCTCTCCTTACTTACATTCCTTTTGCGCTTTATTTTCCTTATTTTTCTCAACTTGCAACACGTTTGCGGTATCCTTGCCCTATTTCTTTCAACTTGCAACAGTATAATTTATTTCTTAACCAAGTAATTTTTAAAAAATCATGTCATTTTAAAGTTTTTAAGCTATTTTTCTCATATTTTGAATAAGTTACATACATGAAATGCAACATGTTTGCGGTATCCTTTCCCTAACTTTCCTATCATTTTTACTCTAATCCTTTATATACCAAGGGTTTAGGTACTTTTCCACTTACTTTTATACATATCACACAACTTGCAACACGTTTGCGGTATGCATACCCTTATTTTTCTCGCAAGATGCAACACTGTTTGCGGTATCCTTTCCCTATTTTTAATCTATAAATGCCAACAAGTCCTTTTATATCAAGGTTAATCATTGTAATTCATTTTTAATGATTGCGTTCATCAACTTGCAACACGTTTGCGGTATCCTCTCCCTAACTTCCCTACAGATTTTAATCTAATTCTTTATATACCAAGGGTTTAGTTACCTTTTCACTTACTTTTATACATATCACACAACTTGCAACACGTTTGCGGTATCCTTAACACAAAAAAAAATTATGAAATTCTCTTATCCCTTGATACAACTAGCTTCATAAGCTGTTGCAAGTTGCTAATTTTCTTCTTAAAGGAGCACATTTTGCCAAATTTCGATTTGCTATAATCAAAATTGGTATATTTTATAGTATTCTGGCATACATTTCGAATTTTGCAGAACGGAGGTGAAAAAGATGGGGAAATCATTTGTGATACGTAATCAACGTAGCTTAAATGGGGAAAAGACAAACGCAGTTTTAGTCACACTAAAATCTTGGCAAAAGCTTGTGGAAACATTTGAGGAGAAATACTACAGCTATAAAGATACATATTTAGAAGATATTCTGCAGCACATGACATACGAAGAACGTATTGCTGACGTAGAAGGCTTTGTCGAAAAAGCCAAGCCATCTTTTTCACGTCGCGCAATGTCTGCAATTGCAGAAAAAACCGGAAGAAAACATAAATTATACGGTATTACGAATGCAGATCTTGAAGTATTCTTGTACCTACATAAAAAATGCTATACAAATGGGGTCATTCCAAATGTAACAATACATATGATGTGGGAAGATTACAAGCAATATAAAGAAGAATTTGCTTATATCCAACACTCTCAATTCTATATCGCATTAAAGAAATTAAACTTACATAACATTATCTCCATTGAAAATGGCGTAGATGGCCGATATACAATTAAACTGACTCATTTTATGAATGAGGAAACAGAAAAAGCAAATCCGTACGTATATATTAGTCCGGTTGTATTTACAAAGGATTTCTTTAAGCTCTCTGTAGCGGCTAAGAAGCTATTCTTAGATATCGCAATGCAACAACATACAGAAACAACTTTAAAACGTTCTTTGGACAAACAGGACGAAAGAGGCAATAAAACTCACTTTGGCGGGATGTATCGTTTCTTACATAAAAAATATCCGCATCAAATTCGTGCGGTTATCGAAGAATTAACAACTGCATTACCATGTACGGGGAATCCCCTATTCAAAATTTGTAAAATGCAAAAAGGTGTAAAGCATACAAAAAGATATACAACACTATACCTTTCAATCCATTCAGACTTCTTATGCACGAAAGAATCTGGTGAAGAACAACATAGGGATCCATTTACACCAAAAGCTACCTATGCTCGAAAAGCGAAATTTATCGAAGCAGTCTTACAAGAGATGAATATCGGTGAACTATCTGCAGACATGAATAAATTCATTCATGTTTTAAAGTATACTTGTCATCGTCAAATTCGCAGTGTCATTCGTGGTCTTCGTGACATGGTTGATCGAAAAGAAGGATATCCAACGAAAATTGTATATACATTGAAAAAACTATTGCATCAAACATCTCAATATCAAATTCTTGATACAGCGGCAAAAGAAGGCATCTACCCTCTTATTGCGCAACATATACCAAAAGAGAGAAATAGTGAACGTGAGCAAGCTGTCTTTAATTTTGGTCTACATTATTCTATGTACTCTCTTCATAACATTAAGAAGATGTTTAAAAATGTGCATGCACTACTGAAGCAGAAGTTTGCGGTACCAGTGACGGAAGAGTCTTATCACCGTAATTATCTAAAATACCAAGAAGAAACTTTATTTAGAAAATATGCATATGATCAGGGTGTTAATCTCCATGCATATATCGCTTTAGAAATTGAAATGCGTGAAAAACTAAAAGTTCGTGGTCATAAAGAACGTACGATTCCAAGTGATGTACGTGAATGGTTTATCGAAGCCATTGATAAGCTACCACAAGAAAAACTTCGTGTTATTGAGCTACCAAAGCAGTTTAATTTACTAGAGTTTATGCGTACCTTCGAACGTTTAGTACGTGCTGGTGTAACAATAACAAATCCGGATCAGGTGCTAACCGCGATGGAAATAAAATAAAAAGCAACAAGCTCTCTATTTTTGAAAAAATCGAAAGTGGAGGGCTATTCGTGTTTGTTTCATTAATACCCCTTTTCCACTTATCTATTTATACATACCAAATCAGAAGGGCTTCATGTAAAATGGGGTCTTTTTTTATGCAATTCTATACAAATCTTCTTCTGGCTATACAAAAATCTCCACACTACACATTTGGTATTCTTCACGTATAGTAAAACATTCGATTTTATATCTACAAAAAATCAGAAGGATATTTATAAAAATAGTGGATATGAGGACAATTATAATTAAATGTGAATAAGATTTCCTCAATATCCTTGATAATACTAGTGTCGTTCATTTTACCTAATAAAAATCATCAATAATAATGTGAGTTATGTGTAAATACTGAGTTATGTTAACAAGTAGAGACTAAATCTGAATAAATTGTGGATATTAGCACGCTAAATATCATCCCATTTACTAAAATAAAGAAAATACCTTCTATTTACATGGTTGAATAAATATACTGTGATTTGTATTAATTTCCTTCCGATTTCATGTAGAAACATATAATTTTCTTTCTGCTTTTTTGTAGAATTGAAAGTCTAATAATCATTAAATCTACGGATACATTTTCTACTATTTATGATTTTTTATGTTCTAACATCAAATTTTCCCTTGTGGGAGTAAATCTTCCCCCTATTTTTGATAACCTATAATAGTTTTATCTTTATTTCTTTTTAATATATAAGATATATATTTATAATAGATTTTATTATTACTAGTATGATTGTTAATAAGATGTCAGACCTAATTGATAATATTTGTTAATTTAGTTATAATAATGGTAATTAAGGATAGCATTACCCTCATACAAAAGGACAAACCTACGTATCCCTAACAGGGCGAGGTTTGTCCTTTTTTCATTATAGTAAACAATTATTATTAGGAGGATAAAATATGGCTGTACTAAAAAATACAAATTACATAGATATGAATACGCATAATGAGATTAGATTTTTCAAAGGGATATTTTTGGGACTAATCTTTGTAGTTCCTTTTTGGAGTAGTATGATTGCCTTATTCATTTGGCTTTGTAAATAATAATCAACATATCAAAAAGCAAAAAGTTGTTTGTTCGTTTGCTTTTTGATATACCAGTAACCATGCGTAGCAAAAAACAATAGCAGGTCTGCACCCTACTTTCTGTTATAATACACCCAAAGAAATTAGGTAATTATAATGAAGGTGACAATTAGTCTAGAGAAAATCTTAGAAGCCTTTTCTACTTATTTGAATGAAGACAAAGGGGTTAACTTAAAGACAGGCTAAATAACGAACTCTAATTATGGATAGAAACGCTTGTATAATCAATTTAATAGTAAACTATGGTTTATCCTTGAAAGAGCTTGTATCGCTTAATATGAGCCATATACAGTTTGCTAGAAATACCTTCGTGGTATCTGGAGGAAATGGATTAACTAAGTCTGTCTCCTTAACTAAAGAAAATACACAACAGCTTTACAAATATTATACGACTATTCCGGAACCAGTAAGATCTTGACAACACACAGATAGTCCCCTGTTTGTGGCATTTCATTTTAATCGAGGTACGTTTCGTTTCGTTGAGTGTACGAAACGAAACGTACCTAAAATGCGGGGCTATACAAAAAGCCCTAACTTGAAGACAACAAAAAAGGCTTCTTCAAGTTGATTAAAAATGTACATAGCAAAATAAGCTAATAATACCTCTATATGTTTCATAATTGAGGTTACTATAGCAAGAAATTTTCTAGCTTTTACAACTTTTTAAATATAAAAAGTTGTAATTAAGGAATCTAAGTTGATTGAGATAATTATTATTTTTAATATGTTAGGAATGGAAAAAAGCGTATTTTGACCCCTAGTCACAATACGCTTTTTTATTTATTTTGTAAAAGGTGTATAGGTTTAGCTGATAATGATTGTTTAGCTGCTATCCACACCACAATGATTGTTGTTATAACAGATAAAAGTATGCCTAAAATAGACCAAGTCATATCTATTTTCATCGGCATTTGGAACAAGAAGCGCAAAATGATACCTGAAAAGGCTAATGCAATTCCAGCACCAACTAATCCGGCTGATAGGGAGATAATCGTATTTTCTAATAAAATGGATTTCATCAAATTACTAGAAGACATACCAATTGTTTTCATAATAGCAACATCTTGTGTCTGTTGCATTAAGCGAATGACAACTTGATTTCCAATTGTGAGAACAGCCGTTAAAAATGCGAATAGCGCTACAATTGAGAAGAAAGCACTTTGCATTTGAATAATATACTGAAGACTATCGATTGCTGTAGCGGCAATTGAATATGCCATTGCTGAACTAGGAAGTTTTTCATTTAATTTTGTTAATATAGCATTGGTTTTTTGAGGATCACTATCTAAGGAATAAGTAATTCGGCTTGGTTTCCCATATGTAGCTAATGTTTCAGTTGGGATACGTATGCCAACTGTTTTAACTACACCAGATTTAAAGAAACCTATAATTTCGCAGTTTACTAATTCATTTCCAATTTGAATGTCAACTGTATCGCCAATTTTCATACCTAATTTCTTATAGCTGTCCAAAAGAACTGCTTTTTTCCCTTTTACATCCGATAGAGATAAATCATGTCCTTCAGAAATTGTATAAGCTCTAGAATTAAGGGCTGTACCCACGCCCTCTATAGAGATTTTAGTTGAACTAAAAAATTTATCATCTTTTGCATTTTTCGTAAATATAGATGCTGCGTCTACCCCGTTAATATTTTGGAGTCTTCCATCTAGTTGATATCCTTTTTTCCATCCTTTTATGTCCTTAATAGAGTTTAGTTGTTTTTCAACTTTCTCTTCATCATGAATGGAACTGGTAATAAGAAGATTTCCCATTGCTTCTTTTTCCAATTGGCCTTGAACTGATTCAATTAAATTGTCTGCAAATACATGGCTAGAGACAACAGAAACAACACCAATCGTTAAAGTAACTGCCAATAAACCACTTCGTTTACTTGTAGTAGCCATGTTGTGTAAAGCAAGGAATAGAGTTTGTGGCATTATGTTTTTCATAGCACCAATTAACTTAAATAATAAAGAATATATAAATCCTATAAAACGGATAAAAGCAAAAATAAATAATAAAACTGCATTTGTAAGTAAAAAAGCAAGAAACCACTTAAAGATGGCGTTGCCATTTGTATTTGTTGTAAAAGCTATATTATAAACATAAATAGAAAGAATGCCACAAATAAATATAAAAAGTTGAAATTTCTTTTTAAATGGTAAAGTATAATTCACAGTTGTATTCTCGGTATCACGTAACATTTGAAGTGGTGATACACGCATGCCACTTTTTACAGGTATCCAAGACGCTACGAAGGTTACAATTAATCCCACAATAATGGTTGTGAAAATTACAGACCATGAAATTCCCCAATGTAGAGGTAGTGAAAGCACGTCTGCTAGATATGAAGTTAGCCAAACGCTGGCTAATAAGCCAAGTACAATCCCACCAACTGTTCCGAGAATCGCTAACCAAAATGCTTCTAATAGAAAATATCGAATAATATATTTAGTTTTCATTCCTACTGACTTCATAACAGCGATATCATGCGTACGTGAAGCAATAATGACTTTCATTGTGTTAGAAGTAGTAATAGCAGCAATTCCAAGGGCTAATACGCTGAAAAGTTGAAGAAATGGTAACAACATCCGTAAATCTTTTTGTCTCTCTAGTTCTTTATCCTGAACATCTATTACGCTACTTTGTGGTAATTGTTTTTGGATATTCTTTTTAAAAGAAGTAGTATTAACATTCTCATTTAATAAGATTAATGCTTCATTAAATGTACCTGTAGGTACATTTAAGAGTTGCTGTACTTGATCTAAATGTAAATAGGCAGTTCCAAAAATCGAAGCATCGCCATAGGATTCTTGGACACCCTCTACTAAACCACTGATTTTATATGAGGACATTGCCCCAGTAGAACGATTAGGAATCTCTACTCGATCTCCTATTTTGACTTGCAAACGGTCAGCTGTATTTTTGGAGAGTAGAAGTTCATCTTTATGTAAAGTGCGAATCTTAGGAAACAGATTATCACCAAAGAAAGGATAGTGATTCGTTTCAATTCCTTTTACGATTAAGCTTGTTGTTTTTTGATCAGATTTGACCATACTTTGACCTAATAAAGAAGTTGTGAGCGCTTTCTGTTCTTCTTTAGGTATGGAAGAAATAAGAGTCTCACGATCCATCGGTTTCAAATAGGACTGGACTGACACATCCCCTCCTAAAAGGATTTTAGAAGATTCGTGAATAGATCGAGGAACTAGCTCTACCAACATGGACATAGAAAAGAAACTAGCTATTCCTATTAAAATACTGAACACTGTAAAAAAAGTTCTTAAACGATTACGCGCTAAACTACGTAGTGCAGATTTTAGTAGCATGATGTTATGCCACCTTCTTGTTTACTAGATTTTGTATGGTTGTTAAGAGTTTCTTGAACTAGGAGACCATCTTCCATTTTTAAAACACGATCTGAGAGTTTTGCCACATGCGTATCATGTGTAGCGATAATAAATGTCATATGGAGTTGATCACGTAGTTGAAAAATCAAGTCCAAAATATTTTTTCCTGTTTTTGAATCTAAGTTCCCGGTTGGTTCATCAGCAATAACAATGGTTGGATTATTTACTAATGCACGAGCAATTGCTACACGCTGCTGTTGTCCCCCGGATAGCTGGCTTGGTAAATGGTGATATCGCTCTTCCATCCCAACAAGGTCCAACATGTCCCTAGACTTTGTTATCATTTCTTTTTGGCTTTTTACTCCAGCGCACATAAGCGCCATCATAACATTTTCTTGAGCGGTCATTGTTGAGACTAAATTATACGATTGAAAAACAAAACCGATTTTTTGGGCACGGAAATCAGCTAGCTTTTCTTCTGACATGGAGGTAATATCTTGTTGTTCAATAATAATACGTCCTTCGGTAGGTGTATCCAATGATCCGAGTATTCCAAGTAGTGTGGATTTTCCACTTCCACTAGGACCAATAATACTAACAACCTCTCCAGAATAAAATTGAGTACTCATCCCTTTTAAAATTTGGATTGTTCCTGCCTCGGTTTCATAAGCTTTCTTTATTTTTTCTACTTGAAGGATTACTTGTTTGTTTAGCATCCCGTTCCCTCTCATCCCTTTTAAATTTTAATGCAAAGACAATTGAAAATTATTTTGCTACACCAGTATTTTTCCATTATTTGGAGATATCTCGATGATTATAATAAATGGAATCATATGAAAATAGCAACCCTGAAAATCTGAATATTTCGTGACAGACTTTTTAAATATTTTAATATAAAAATGATTTTATAATAATTAAGTTAATAGTATTGAGGACGACATTACATACGTTTTTGGGGTATTAATTTATGTTGTAATTTAGGATTGTCTAATAGTTACACTCTCATATTTTTTACATTTATACCAATTCATCGGTTGATATTATTCTCTTAAAAGCTTTTTGGCCCAGGAAATTGATATGGTTATTTTATAACGTTATTTCATCTCAAAAATGAACAAATATCTTTTCCTATTCATTTTTTTCATAAACTACAGAAAAAAAGACATTGAACCAATTAGTTCAATGTCTTCTCGCCTCTTACATATTTGTATATTCAAAGTACAATTTTTCCGGTTTTCCATACATGTTAATTTCATTTTGATATACAACAGCTAATTGCTGAGACATCTGAATGTTTTCCATATAAGATAATGAAGCAGCTGCTTCTATTTTTTCTTTAATTTCATTAGGGATAACTGTGTAAGATAAATTCCCCATCTTACTTCCTAACTTAGTATCGGTAGCAGCTTCATAATAAATTTCGGTAATTAAAACCTCATTATCATCTGGATCATACATATATCCTCGGTTAACTGTAATCATATTATAGTGCTCCTCTCATTTTTTGTTTTCTAATTCCTTGTGCTTTTAGCATTGTAACGAGTACCTTATTTCTATATAAAATCCCTAGTTCTTAATTTATATATTCCATTCTTTCTCTACTCTACCATAAATTAGCATTAAATATCTTTTTTTCGTTTTGAATTCAAAAAGTCTTAACAATACTAAAAAGTTAGGCTATGAATTCATTCTTTATTGTACTATTCCTACAAGAGTATAAAGACTGCCAGTAATTTTTATCTCATTACAGGTATCCTGTAGTAATCTTAATGTTTCATATCCATTATGAATGACTTTAGTTTGTTCGGTTGAACTTAATTTTTGATAGTTTAGCCATTGCACACAATCGCAATCATGTACGCTTCCTTTTAATAAAACTTACTGCTTCATAAGAAATACGATCACATATTACGCTTACATTCTTTTTCTTATGCCGTACTTTGTAAAGTTTCATATGATCCCTCCTCTAATTTAAATAAAAAAGCACAATATATGTGCTTTTTTCACTTAGCATATTATTAGCTCAAAAGGTCTATTTACAAGTGATTCCTAACTTAAAGACAACATAAAAAGGGCTTCTTTAAGTCGATTGAAAATGTGCATAGCAAAATAAGCTATATACATTAATCGGCTCAAAGAAGCCCTTTCATAATTGAAACAAGAACACAACTTGCTTCTACAACTCAACCACAACTCATAAGGCGTGGGAATAAACGGAATCAATTAAACAATAAACATACGTTTATATTAAACTATTTTTATATTGTATTCAATTGTTTTAATTGAACGAATATAAGAAGAGGTTTTATATGCAGTTGTTATATGTATTGAATAATAATGTCCCTGCTTCCCCTGCTACAAATCCCCTCTTATTTTCGGTTCTCGGTGTTACTTCATGTACTGTATTTCAAAATAAAGTTTTTCTGGTTTTTGATTTTGGTCTAAATAAAAAAGTATTTCTCTAATAGTTTCTTTTTTAACTTCAATATTTTCTATATAGGACTTACTTTCATTTTCTTGAAGCTTTCGAAAAATAGCAGTAGGTAGTTTTACTGCACAAAATACCCCCATTTTACTTCCTAGCTTTTTAGCTGAAGCAGCATCGTAGAAAATTTCATTTACAATTACTTCATTATCATCTGGATCGTACATGTACCCTCTTTGTATGCGTAGCAATGTATTACTCCTTTCTTGTATATTTTATTTTAATAATAACAACATCTATATATATCATTGTTGTTAAAATAGGCATCAAGTAGTATTATTTCGTAAAATCCGTACTTTGTATAGAGGTAGACACGGGATAATTAGTTCTCTTAAGTTGTTTTTAAATATTTTGTGCTTTTTATACAATAAACAAGCCACCCTCTAAAAGAAAGCAATAGCTTGTAAGGTGGCTTAGTTTATTGTGAATAGCTTTGTATTTAATTGCTTAATCTTTCCTTCTGCAAGAGGTTGATAAAAGGCATGTTGTAATCCTTCTACATGTAATGTTTCTCCTATACATAGTAATACTTTACCAGGAATTAAATCGAGTAGTAGTTCATTATTAATTTGCTTTGCTTGTTTTTCAGTCGAAACATAAATAACTAGGATTGTAGGGTTATTCCCTAAATCGTTCATAATAACATCCTTACCTGACTCTACGAAATCTCTCCATCTAGCGATAATTTGTCTTAAGCGATCCTTTTTATCTGTTAATAAGGTAGAGTATACAACAAAATTAAATTCTTGATTTATTTCTCCCTGCGCAGCAAAACTTAAAGGAGGGGTAAAAACCCCCTTACTAATAGATGGATGCATAATATGCCCTATAAAGGAAGGAGCATAGCGCAGGTGGCAAAGTAGATCTATATCATGCCAATAGCGTAGATGAACATATTTACCGTGATTATCAAGACGCTCTGGAGAAAAGAAGAACATATTACCTTTCCAGTATTTTAAGAGCTTGTAACCATTATCGGATAATGTATATGTTTCTTCAAAGATTTCCATATCAAAACTCTTAATCCGCCATTTTTCAATTAGGCGATAGTAAAGTAATCCTTGAAGTGCATCATTTATTTTCTTACGTGAGTATTTGTTCTTGAATAAATATAGTAAATGATTGAATCGAACAGATGTATGAACACCAATGAAATTGAGTATGGCATACTGTTCCTCTGTCAAACGCTGCTTAAACTTAACCAATTCTTCATAAGAATGGAATACATAGGATTTATCCAGTTCATGTATTCGATATATTTGAAGTCCCTGTACATCCTCATTTGATAAATGAGGAATAGATGGTACATAAGTAGACAATTGTTTTTCTATTGTACGCATAATCATCCATTAAAATTGGTAAATTGACGAATTAGATTTTTTACTCTGTCCTTGGGGATAATTTAGGATACGCACAGTTCCTTTTCTATTTTTGGCATCGATATTAAGCAGCTCGCATGTAACAATCGTTTGGTTTAGTGCATCTTCCGCAGTTGGGTTGGCAAGATTACGGCTCTTTAGTCCTTTAAACTGAATACCTGGTGCAACTTCTACGAAAATACCAGCAATTGCATCTACCCCTACTATTTTACCTACAAAGCGGTCACGGCGTTTCTTTAGCTCTAATAGCTTATCCATTGGATCTGTTTCTAGTTTCTTTTTATTTCCTATAAATTCATAACGGCCATTCTTTTCTACTACTTTATCAATGATAAGTTCTACAACATCGCCAATCACAATATTCTCTGGACGTACAAATGAGTGTGACCATTGGGAATACCTTACTCCTACGGTTACACCATGAACCTCAACTAAAACAGTTTGTGCAGATGGAATATGTCCAGAGACAGTTCCCGTGTATACTTTATTCCCCTCTTGTGCTGTTACTTCTTCATACAACCTCTTTTGAAGTGCTAGTTCTCCCGCGGTAATAGATACGACGGCGAAGTTACCTTCTTCAGTTCTTTGGAAGTGCTCAATAATAACAGGTTTTGTTCTTCCTACTAGCCACTGAGGGTTTTTAGGAATACTGATTCCAGCCTCTGTAATGGGACAGTATGCAGTCGTATGAGTACCAATTTCAATTGTAAGTACTTGTATACGCTCTGATGTACCATTTTTAGTTGGAAACAGTTTTTCGGATACGACAGTAATTAACCCTTTTCCTACAGTACGCTCTCGTTTCATGCGAGCTAATTCTTCTAATTCATGCTCTCGTACTCGTTCAAATTGATTAAAGGTTATTTCTACATGCATTTCCCCTATATTGTTGTTCTCTAGTTCAAAAGCCATCCCTAGTTCTTCTGTAATTTGAGTGTTTACTTTACCTTCTGCCATTATATTTTCCTCCTAGAACGTAAAAAAGGACACACCTGTACCGTTGGAATGGTACGTAAGGTGTGTCCTTCACGTAAGTTATGCTTTATTTATATAGTTATTAATTTTAATATAATGGTGTTATGTAATTTTTGCAAGTATAAAATTAGTATAAGTTTATCGAGATGTAGGGTTTGAATATTAATAGATTAGCTTTCGATATTACCAAATATATTATCCAGGCTTTTACTCATAGCATTCGATGTTTTGTTCTTCGGTTCCTCATTTTTATTAAGTAGTGATTTTGTATTGTTATACTTATTTTTTTGTTGTGATTTCAAGCGATTTTGTTGTTTTTTATAGCTTATGAGTTTATATTGACGCTGTCCCTCATCATTTCTAATGGTCTCTACCATATTTTTTTCTAAGTTTTGATGAACAGTAAGGCTAATGGATTCGTAAACTTTTGCAACTTCCTCTTCGAGTTTATTCTCTTCAATATGATCAATTGTTTTTGCAATTGGAATCGCATTGGCCTCTACATTAGTTTTTGTTTCCTTTAAAATGGGAGTAGATTCTATATTTGTTTCTGCATCCTCTGTTATTGTAATTGGAAGTCGGTTTGATGAAAATTTTTCTAGAAATGGTTCAGTCTCATCAGAAATTTCGGAATGCATTATGGAATCTTTGTCCCACTCTTGTTCTAGCATAGTAATAGATAATTCTTTGTTCATTTCCTCTACCCCCATGTTTATTTCATGGCATTCTTCCATATGAGGTAATTCTATACTCATGACTTCCTCAATATGCTCTTCCGAGACTGTATTTGTTATTTCAGGAATTACACTTTCTATTGATATTTCTTCTAATACTGGCAGCTCGCCATTTCGTTGTAAGGCGTTTATTAATCTCGATGCACGTGTATAATTTATTTTAAAATTGTCCTGTAGTAAAGATATAGACGTGGTACCAGCTTCTTTTACAAAAGCTAAAACATCGTCATATAGAATATCTTTAAAGAAATCTGTCTCTCCTTGCGTGACCTCGTCGTCTTCACCTGAAATGGCTACTTTTTGTGAAATAGTATTCTCTACACTTATATTAGGTGATTGGGTAGTATTAATATCTGATTCTCTTGGTAATATTGGTATACTATTATCTTTTGAAATTAGAACTGTACGAGGACCATTCCCTGCATAAGAACTTACAACTTGATTTTGTTCTAACTGCTCAATAAATCGAGCAGCTTTCATATAGCTAATTTTAAATTTTCTTTGCAGAAAGGCTGGAGAGACTTGTTGTGATTCAATAACGAATCTTTTAATTTCTTTATACAATTTATTTTCCGCCTCTTCTTTATCAACCTCGATCTGTTGGCTGACAACTGCAGAATCGTTAGAAGAGGTTGTACTTTCGGATTTATGTCCCCTATAATTCTCCAATGATACAATGTATTGTTGCTTATCTTGTAATTTTATTGGTATATCTTTCTCCATTTCCTCATCTTGAATAGGGAATAAAGGTACAAATTCTTTCATCTTCTCTGCATCTACATGCTTCATAGGATTTGCTTTGACGATAGATTCATTAATCAGACGGAGACGTTCATTTTCCCAATATCGTCCTATTTTCATATCTAGCTGAATAACCGCTTGAACATATGCTTCTTTTGGTACAAAGTTACTTGTAATTTGTTGTACGGGTTGGACATGATTGTCTTGTACAATACGAGCAGCACAGATAAATGCACCTTGTGCCATGATATCTCCTGGTGACATAATAACTTCTTTTGTTTTCTGATAGGTTGATCCTAATCGACTAACAGGATTCTCTTGCATAGGAGAAATACCTTGTTCGGATTCCGCCTCTTTAAATTCCTCTTTCTCACCAAACATGTCAGAGAAGATTTTTGCATCATATGGCGTTACATCCCCAAATATCATTTTGTTACGGAATGAGCCCAGTAAGGTAAACATGTATTGCTCTGTGAAGTCGAGAGCTAATTGAGATAGTGTTTGGCTAGCGATTGTTAGAATTACTTTATATTTACGAGATTGTGCAGGGAATTCTTTAAATGGCCGCACAACATAATCCGGAAACTCATCGACAATAATGTGATGGTAAGGTGAGATGTTTGGTTCTCTACGGAATACTGCATTCTGCATACTTAACAATATAAATTTTCCTAATACGTTTGAAAGGTCCGCTAACTCCCCTTTCGCTGTATTAACAAGTAAAATGCCCCCCTGCTCTAAATGAACATCGAAATCAAAATGGGATGTTCCAAATAAAACGCGTCGTATTAAAATGTTTGATGCCAAATCTTTTAAGATATTACGTAAACCTTTAACATATTCTTCTTCTCTGTCATAATGCATTGGTTGTCCGCGATATTTCCCTGATTTATAAACTGCTGGTTCTCCTTGGAAGCCTGTTTTTTCACGAATGGTATTATCAAACCATTCATCAATACCTTTTATAATTTTATATTCATTTTTTTGGTCACGTGAAGCAGCCCCGCTTTGAACAAAATCATATAACTTCTCTACTTGGGCCTTTAAAAGCTTATGCATACGATGGACACGTTCTACATCATCATACATCTCAATTAAGTCGTCGAAGGTAACATCTTTTTGTGGGTTGTGTAGTTTTAGTAAATAGATATGTTGTTTAAGGTGGTTACGCTGGGCCTGTTCAAAGAACGCATTGTTAGATTCAGACAAACCTTGAATAACCATTGCGAAAACCTCTGCTACTTTATCAACTGGTCCTCGCAGAATATTTATATTTTTGGTATCAGGATTAGTTGGATCGATATAGTAAACAGAACTTGCAGGGATTTTATGTGCTTGTACCAACTTATATACTTTTTGACATAAATCATTACTAGGTTCAATAACAGTCACACCATTTAAAAATGTTCCTTTTACTTCTTCTGTATCATAATTATTCTTTTTATACGCTGTTTTAAACTTATTTATGAAACGTACCATCCAGTGTAAATCTTGATTTATCATAGGAATAATTAAACTTGATGTTTTACCAGAACCAATTGGACCAATAATAATTCCATTTAGGGTTCTATCTTTCCCCTTAATACGAACCATCTCTTTATGCTCAATATGAGGCCCAATTTCTACATCAGGATATATTTGTTCTTCTTGGCTATTAAACCATTTTTGTAACTTGTGATTTTTATATTCGTATTTTTGTACCCACTTTAATATCTCCACTCGGTAACGAACAATATGGCCACTATACCAAAGTGTAAACAAAATCATAAATACTGTAGGTAAAAATACAAAAATCAAAGTGAGTGTGTGAAAATTTCCTGTTAAGACGTGACCTATTGCCTCATACTCACCAAAATTAACATGTTTTGATTTCTCCGTGAGATAAGGAATAACCTTTGCATGGATCGGAGCAGTTGCAAACCATAAAAATTGAATATCAACTGCAATATGAGAAGCAATCAAAATTATTAATTTCCCATTTTTTACATGCAAAGCAGGAATACGGCTGTAAAACCTAAAGCTGAACTCTCCTAATAGTAAAGAAAAGAACATTAAAATGAGCGGTACATATGTGATTTCTATAGGATAAAACGGTGGTTCAAATGCATAGTAAAGTAGTTTTATGTAGTTTACTAAACCGAATCCAAATGAAAGAATAAACCCGCTAATTAAACCAATTGTAGTAAATAGAGGTAATCGTTGTTTAAATGTCTCCATATAGGCTCACCTACCTCTTACAGATATAATTGAGCTTTATGATGGAGTGTAAATCGATTATTGAATTCTTGTTTAAATTGTTCTTTTGATTTTTCTAAAAAGAATTTCGCTGCATCTTCGGTTTGTTTTAAATATAAATCAATGCTATTTCTTTCGCATAGTTGCTCGTATTCTTCTTGTGAAAGTACCGCAATATTTACTTCTATTTTTTTATTCGTTGCCGTTTCAATTATTACATCATACCAAAAGTAATTCGGTTTTCCTGGAATTTGGATATCTTGTAGAGAAACACTAAACGTTGCCCCCTCTTCTGTCATATGTTTTAGGACAAGTTCTGGATTCTTAAATGCTTCTCTTGCAGAGAGCACTCCTCCATTCGTTGTTGATGCAAATTGTAAATTCATTATCATTTTCCACCTTTCTCCATATAAAAAAAGGCAAGCGACACCCACTGTAAAAACAGCGTGTGTCGCTTGCCTTAATTTCATATGTTCTGATTTGATTGTAGTTTTTATTATATGTTCAATCGCTATTCTAACACCTTAAAAAATAGAAATCAATAAAATTGTATAGAATTATATAAAAAACAATGGATTAATATAATTCTACAAGTTTACGTCTTTTTGGATGAATGTTATTTGCAGTACGTGCCATGATCTGTTCATTCGCGTCCATAGTGACACTCTCATTTTGTAAGGATAGTAGTAGTACGTTGTTATAAGTGTTCATTAAAAGAATATCTCTAGGTTTCTCACGTTTCGGATAAATAACAACAAGTGGAACGCCTTCGTCCCCTTCTTTTCTTGATAATACGACATCGTCTAGTCTAGCAATCATCCTGTAATCATTTTCATTTCCGAAAATAAAGAAGAAATCTTGGATCACATCTTTATCTCTCCTATACGTTCGTCGAAGTCCTCCATCTATTGATTCTTTGAACGTTTGAACCTTTTCAACAAATGCGTAACGCCAATCGGCATCTCCTACTGTACGTTGAGATAAAGATAAAAGAATATCTTGTTCGAAGTTTTGATTATCATCTTTTCCAAGGATGATATCTGAAATAACATCTCCAGCATTTTTAAGTGAGCAGACGTGTAGATGTAGATTGGTTTGATTCATTAAAATTTCATGATATTTCCGCATAGAAAATAATAGATTTTTCATCCGCATGTATGGTGGTTCAGCATCTTCTGCAAGAAACATAGTTTTGTCGTACATAACAAAAACAACGGTTATATTCTCAGTCGTTTTTTGTGAGAATTCTATGTACTTACCTACTTTTTCAACTAAGGTAGCATTTGTTTCTTTACACATATCCATCTCGATATAGATATTTTTACCTTGATATGAAATATGTTCATCTGGAATCAAAGGCAACTGGTCATCCTCAATTTTCATATTTTGTTTCTGGTAAAAAGAACGAATATCCATTTTATATAATAATTCATTGGTTTGAGTTTTCTTTGTAGTCGCTAGAAGAGTACGCATAATGACTTCGCGTGAACATACTGTGTGAAAAGAAGTTGCTCGTGAGTACCTTCTTTTGGAACTTTTTTTGGGAATTCTCCCTATCCCCATTAAAAATTCAATTGCTTTTTCTTTTAAGGAAAATAAGGCACGTTTCGTAATGCTGTCATCCCTTTTATCTATTTTTTTAGTTAGCATAGCCCCGTATTGTGAGTATCGGTCAAGTTTTGTAAATATGCTAGCTTCAGAACATTCTCTTCCCTCAAATGCACTATATAACATTGTGATTTGTCGTGTTGTAAGAGCTCTTTTGTAATATAAAACTGTTAACATAAAAATGTCTGCTTCTTTTAAGTGAAAATGTTTTTTGGTACCTGGTCGTTTATATTTATACACTTCTCCGGACAAAGTATACACCTCTTATATTGAATTAGACTTAAATTAAATAATTATCATTTTTAATATACTATTACATTGATATAGTGGTTGTAAAATAAGAAAACATGAATAAGAGGTTTTGCTTTTCAGAGATACCCTATTTTGTACACCAGAGTTGGGATGGTAACTACTATTATAAATCCATTAAAAATCATGGTTTTATATGGACCTATTAAATCTTTCATGTTGTTAGGCCGATATACTACTAGACATCTAACAATAGTTATAATGAAATTCTGTTATAAAAATAATGTTATGACATCCTAACATTTATTAGATAGGAATAATAACATTTTGATTGATTACAATTATTCAAGAATTATAAAGAGGAGTTTTCTCTATATTTTTTTAGAAAGTAAACTCTTTGTTGAAGTGCCCGCTCCTACTTTTGTTACTGATTCATTGTAAAAATTCGACTTATTCTTTTAGGTAATTTTTATCTTATTATACTTAGTAATTCATTTAGGCAAAAAAATAATGAGTGTTTCTACATAATTGTTGGTACGTTAAAAATGTGTCTACATGTACTTAACATGAAGGTTCCATTCACATGAAATCAATTAGTTGTTAATTTTATGTGAAGTTCTAATTGCTATCATTATTCGTACTAAATTAATAAAAATTTTAGTGTAATGTAAGTATCACTTTGATGTTAATAAGATAAGGATTTTCTGTTAATAATCCAATTTACAGAAATATTTCTTTTTCATAGCAGTGATGCATTTTTTAGCATAATACTATTAGAATGTCTTAGTTTAAGAGATTATTTACAGGAATTTTAAGGACTATTGCATTAGTCAGCTTAACCGCTGGCTCTCTTTTTAACATGTTAATTATAATCTGAGATGGTTGCTGTTGTTCATATGAAATTAACAGCCTCTTCTAACGGCTTCCTAAGAGTGACTGAAATTGACATAGAATTGTATTCAAATGAGGCACAGAGCATATTTTTTCTGTCAACATATACATTCATGTGAACTAACAAGTACTAGGTAAAGAACAGCGCATTAACATAACATTAACAATTATCGTCCTTATAAGAGATAGATCCCTTCAAACCAATTAAGTAATAAAAAAACTTAGTGTGAATTGTTATAAGATCTCCATGAAATCTCTTTAGTAAAATATATACACGCGTATGATAGTAGGTGCTTGGATATTGAATATTTTAGATGCGATTTATATAAGCTGTATAAGTAAGAGTTATATATGAAACTTATTTATACAGCTCATATAAAATAATATCATATAATTATTGTAAATTAAATTTGATTTATTGTTGTTATAACAGCGTTTATGTATACGACTTATATATAAAACTTATATATAAGTCGTATAAATATTTTTGTGAGTGTCATGTTAATAAAAAGGAGTGATTTTTCATGTGTTTTTATCAGTTTTTTCTACAGTGTTTTATTGCAATTAATTAAAATGTAAATCACATGAAATTTAAGATTGATATAACATGTATACGCGTTATATATACGCTGTATATATAAATCCTTATAAAACATGGATTCTTTATGAATTTATTAATATAAGTCTTATATATAAGACCTATATATAAGTTTTATTTATAATGACTTGATATACGACGTGTAATGATGTACTATGTTTCTAGGAATAATTAACCAATGTTTTAAGGGGGGGACAACTTGAACGAGGTTTTAAGTGAAAAATATCAAACAATCAAGTTTGCAGATGAAGTAGTAAACATGTTTGCTGATATACTCGAACAAGATGAGATACTCTACAGTGTATTTCTATACATAGGAAACGTAGTAAATAAACAATTTCAAGAGACAAAGTACATGAGAGGCATATCGATTAATGAAATAGTGGAAAATGTAGTTATTGATAGGAGAGTAAAGAAGAAAAGAGGTAAATCCTATTCATTAGAAGTTGAACGTACAAATATATCTAGACGTTCAGCAGAAATAAGTGTGAGTACGCTATCATCAATGTCTTTAATCTATGAAAAGACTATGCATCCATATAAATTTTTAATCTCAACTTATAGAGGGCAACAAGTACTTATTGAGTTAGGGAAAAGAAAAAAGGTAAATAAGGAGAGATAAAATAATGGCAAAAAACTTCTTAAAAAATGAAGTAGCAGTTAAAATGACAATGGTTGGATTTGGTCAAGCTGGTACTAGAATGGTAGATAAATTTGCGGAATATACACATACAGATGGCACAGCAGTATATAATTGCTTAGCACTAAATAGTAATGATGGAGATCTAGCTGAATTAAAAAATGTACCAAAAAGTAATCAAGTTTCACTTAAATTAGGTGGTTTAGGTAAGAACCCTGAGCGTGCGTTAAAAGTTCTTGATTCAAATGAGGAAGCAAAAGATAAATTAAAAGAATTTATTACTGAACGTGTAAGACCTTCTGATGAACTTGTTTTATTCTTTGCAGGTTTAGGTGGAGGAACAGGAACTTCTACAATCATTAAAGCTATTGAAGAATTTTCGGCTTTTCATAATAAACCAGTAATCAGACAAGAATTACAAAAAGTTGCTCAGCAATATCCAATGTCTGAAATCAAAGCAAATCAAGCAAAGTTTGCGCGAATTGCCTTTGAAAATGCTATTGAGCGCAAAGATTTTATTAAAATGGGGATTGTTGTAACACTTCCTGTCCGAGCAGATGGGCCGGATGTATTACGACAAGTAAATAAATTTTCACAGGAGATTTGGAAATTAGCAAATGATAAATCCAAAGGTGTAGCCTTTGTAGTATTTGCTGATAACCAGCACTTCTACGATGAATTTAAGGAATTAAATGAAAATGAGAAAAAAGGTATCGCCAATTCACGAGATTATGCGAATCAACGCATTAGTGAAATCATTCATGAGTTAAATACCGCTGCCAATGGATCTGGTACATCTGTAATACTTGATTCTCAAGACTTTAAGCGTATTTTACTTGAGAAAACGGGCTGTTTAGTAATTAATAAGGTTTCACGTAATATGAACCAGATAGAAAATAGTCATGCAATTATCGAGATGTTCCAAGAATCATTAAGTGGTAGCTCTTTCCATCCGCCAATTGATTTGATGAAGAAGAATAACGACGGTTCTGTAGAAGCGTCAAAAGTACATCATTTTGGTATGCTTGCTATCTTAGATGAGCAAAAAAACATTAATGATTCCTTTATGGATGATGCTAAGGTAGAAGTTTCAAATAATCTACCTATAAACGGTACAGTTTTTAATGGATATTTGGTAAGTAAAAATGATTTCTTAGGAAGTGTATATACGTTCTATAAAACTGATGCATTACCATCGAGATTATCTAAAGGATTAGTTGAAGAATTTAATGAGTTTAAAGAAAGACAAAGACAAATTCAGTTTACAAAGTCTCAAATTAGTACTATCGAGAGTATTGATGAGGATGAGGATTTAGGTTTTGCATTTGGAGATTTTATCGATATGGGTAGTGACGAAGAAAATAATAATGCTGGAGCAAATGAAGATGAAGATTTAGCAGATTTTCTAGATCCAGATAAGATGTTTGGTACTACAAAATAATAAAAAAAGTCTGGACTAAGTTCCAGACTTTTTTTATTATTCCACAGAATTCATAAGAGATTTTATATAATCAATTATATTATCCTGTATATACTGTTCAATGAAGAGTTGTTTTTTACCCAAATCTTCCTCTTTTTTAAACCATCCTACCTTTCTAGTACGTTCCTCTGCAGCTTTACTATTCCACAGGCCTTCTGCCTGCTTTCTTAACTCCTGACGTGCCCTATGCTCAATAATGAAATTATCAAGTCTATCTTGGCGCTGTCGTAATTTTATGGTTTCTGCATCTTCGGGTTGTGGTAACTGTTTAAGTATACTGTCTACCCTCTCTTCGTAATGAGACTCAATATGTTTTATTTTTTCTTCTAACTGTTTAGCTACCAATTTTTCAATGATTTCTGCAGTGGCCTGAAGGTTTAATTCAGTAGATACTTCATTTGATTGATTTTCTAATGATACAGGTCTTAAATCGAATTGGTGTGGTAATAGGTCAATAATTGCATCTAAAGACCATTTCTCATCCCTTTTCTGCTTAATAAATAGAGCAATTTCAAGATCTAATGTATTATAAAGTTTTTCATTTGTATTTTGGGTTCTTAACGTTTCGTGGAGCCCTTTTTCCTCTAAAATATTGAACCAATTATAAACGGTATTGTGATGACGTCCAACTAGTTTAGAGAATTCAGTTATTCGCCATGCCTTTTCAAAAATATTATCATCTAATATGTCATCATCGTTAATTTGATGGTCTTGTGATTCGCTTTTTTGTTCAATCATTGTAACAACCTCCTTAAAAATCAGCTCATGAACACTCAATTTGACATTAACATGTGGACTGAAATTAACATGTTAGGTAGTATTTCGCTAATATGTATGCAAATCCCTATGCATTCAGTGGCTCACATGAAATATAAAATTAACATGTAATCGAATGTTTGTTAACAGAACATTAACTATTGATATAGAATATGCTTAATTTGTTGATGCTATTGTCACCCCTAAGTATATAAATGGCAATGTTCTATCAATGAATAACTCTATCTTTTATGTTAGCAGGATTAATGATAGTTGCCATGAGATTAACAAAACATGTTACTTAATACTAATGATAAGGAAATATAGGTATTTTGTAAACAAGTTATGAGGAGATAATCAATGATAGTGCAGAAAATAAGCTGACGTAAGCTAGGGAATTTAAATTATAATGTATAATGGCTAGAAAAAAAGGTAATAATATAACCAAATTAGTAGTATTTTATGAGGACAAATATAGCTAGGAATATAGGATTAGAATTATTGTGAATCCACTTTAAGGTTTAATGTCCACTCTATGTCACGATCAATAGGATATTTACGAGTATTTTAATAGTGTATGAAATATTTGAGATAGATTTATGTCACTGCGTTAACACTTTTGACTTTCAAACAATCTCAAGATGTCATTTGTTTAATTTTCAACAGGATAGCTTTTGTTAAAGGTAGAAAATAATCAATTTGGATGGAGTTTCAACCCCTACTGACATTAACACGAGATGTGAGATTGACATAGAAAGGGTTTTTGGTAAATAAATATCAATGTCTTGTTAACTGAACTATCATTATTTATCGCTGTATTGGTGGTGTTCTTATTAAAGCGTCTTATTTATATGGGATCAAATATATGAAAGACTCATTCAAATTAACTGAATAAGTCTTTTAATCCCTCTGTAATATTGCTTAATTTAGTGGAGGAACTAACATGTGGTTAATTATTGACCAATTCCGTTACAAACATCTACACTCCTATTATTAACATGAGATCGATATTTAAACGCATTGCTATTATTTATTGTCAATTTCATGTTAACTAAAAAGAGGAAATTTTAATAGAGTAGTTTTATATAGGTAATTGATAAATTGAACTTTATACATGATTAGAAATGTCATATCTTGTTAGTATGTAATTAATTTATTATAAGTTCATGTTACAGAATTAATAGCTATTAATAATATCCCTATTATAAACTGTTTTTATAGGGTTATTAATGGGTATTTATACTTATTGTATTGAATTTATTGACATGAAATTAACATTTCACTCTAAGATTAATGATTACATGTCAATGTCGGTTGATATGTGGATGTTATTGCGCATTGTGAAGGCGTTATTTCTTGTTCATATGACATCGATAACAAAGATAATGTAGTTTTGAGAGTTCAATTGTATAAAAAGATTATAGTTTTGTGTACAAAAACTCCAGGCCTCTTGAAGTGATCATTTAAATATAGTAGTACGCTAAAAGGTTTGATTGACATGTAAAAGTTAGTTTAAACGAAAGCGGCGAGGATCTGAATGTATAATCCCTTAAATCTACTCTGCTATCATTAACATGAGATCGATATTTAAACACCTTACTATATTCTATTATCAATTTCATGTTAACTAAAAGTATGAAATGTTAATACGATAGTTTCATATAGATTATTGATAGATTGAACTTGGCACATGATTAGAAGTTGTATATCTTGTGGTGATTAATTTATTTATTATAATTTTAAGTTACCGAATTAATAGCTATTAACAATGTTTCTATTAACAGATTGTTTTCCTATAGAGTTGTTAATGAGTATTTATGCTTTATGCGTCGAATTTGTTGATATAAAATTAACATTTACTGGAGGGTTTATGATTACATGTCAATGTCGGTCGATATGTAAATGTGAGTGCGTATTTCGAAAGGGGCTTTCCTTGTTCATATGACATCAATAACAGGGATAATGTAGTTTTGAAAGTTCAATTGTATATAAAGATTATGGTATTTTGTACAAAAGTTCCAGGTTTCTTGAAGTGATCATTTAAATATAGTAGTACGCTAAAAGATTTGAATGACATGTAAAAGTTAGTTTAAATGAAAGTGACAAGGATCTGAATGTATAATTGTTTAATTTAGTGTGTATAATTAACATATATATAATTATTGGTTGAATCTGTTGCAAATACCTGCACCACTATCATTAACATAAGATTGAATTTAAGTATTTTACTATATTCTGTTGTCAATTTCATGTTAACCCAAAAGATAAAATGTTAATGTGATAGTTTATTAATAGATTGAAATTTGTATTTGATTAGAAGTTTTATATTTTGTTAATAAGTAATTAATTTGCTAAATGTTTATATTATAGAATCAATAGCTATTAATAATATTACTGTCAAAACGTTTTTTTAGATTGTTGGTGAGTATTTGTATATATTACATAAAAACTGTTGACATAAAATTAACATTTCTCTCTGATTTTTGATTGACATATCAATGTTGGTTGATATGTCAATGTGAGTTTTTGATAAAAAGTGGGTTTTTCTTGTTCATATGACATCAATAACAGATATAATGTAGTTTTGAAAGTTCAATTGTATATAAAGATTATAGTTATTTATACGAAAGCTCCAGATTTATTGGAGTAATTTCTTAAATATAGTAGTGTGTTAAAAGAATTTATTGAAATGTAATAGTTTTTCTAAATGAAATTGACAAAAATCTAAATGTATATTGTTATTAATAGATGGTTATTTATAATTTTTTCTATTAAGAAGTGTACCTTATAAGAGGTTAATGATATCTAATATAAATACTTATTCTATTAAAATGTTGATATGAAATTAACAATTCTCCTTGGATTTTTCTTTATATATTACTGTCGATCTATATGTGAATTGGAGTGTGTATTATAAAACGGGCTATTATTGTTTACATAATATTAATATGGGGGCGATTGTATGTTAAGTAGTTTTATAAATTTAATCGTAAATAATCTTCTGTACATTGTATTATTCTAAAAATTGTTTGATTAATATAGAAGTTTGTGTAATTAACTGTATTTTTGAGTTTAGATACATGGAAGTATAGAGAAAGAGGAATAGATATATGTGCACATGGATTTAATAAAGCTATTGACTTTTAAAAATTATAGCTTTATTCTTATGTGTGAATGACAATTATTTAAGAATAATATACAAATTAATAGATTTAATTTCTAGCTAAACGGACACACCGAAGGCACATAACCTGCCATTGGTGTGTCTTTTTTTGTATATATTACATTTGAGAGGGAGAATCCAGGCTATGAATGAAATTGTAAACCTGAGTAAAAAGAGATTTACAAAGTATTGTGAGGATAATACAACATTTGAGGAAAGTATTAATCGAATGATTAATCATTACTTTTTGCAGTTAGGTAATAGAACAAATATCTTACAAGAAAGAGAATTTAATAACGAAGTTGAAGAACAAAAATTTAAAAATAATGTAAAACGTTTTGAAACTTTATTCCCAGCAGCAGCTAAGAATGCGTTTTTAAAAGGGTATCAACTTTGCCTAGAGTTTATACAGCATCCGGAAACAAAAATTTCAGATAATTTATATACTGATCCGAACTTTATGAAGGATCTTCCTTTTGCCTTAGCAAATGCATCTGAATTTGAATTATACGAAATCATTCGAACAGATGAAACACAGGAATTTTGTGTCTTTGCCATACGAACATATGAGGGGATTCGTCCATTACTAGAACAAGTATTTTGTGAAATTGCATTCGCTGGCGCTGAATGTGCTTTTGAACATGAGCGATTGGAAAAAGGTTTTGAATTAGAGAAAGGTGATGTTACCTCGTTAACCAAAGTTCCTGTAAATCGTCTTTTTGCTATTACGCCTTCAATAAATGGAGTTGTTGTGCATGCAGAAGAACATTGCGAGATTTGGAATCTAAATTGGAATAGCAAAGTAACGATAGATGATCCTTTTATTGAGGTTGCTGAGGTTACATTTATTCATCAAGCAAAGGATATGATTCAAAAAAATATTGAAGATGGTGTTTTATACTACAGCATTCTTTATCTTGATACACCTTTACATGAGATACAAGATCGATTAGAAATACGAGTAAAACTAAATTCTGATTTTGGGGCTCCACGTCCAATGGAACAAGTTGAAATCGAGTATATTCTGAATGAGATTATTGGGAAGGTTCATCTTCATGCACAGATTCCAATTGAAAATATGATTTTAATCCAACGTTAGAGTTTGTAGGAGGTTAACTATGTTGAAAAAAATCGTTTTAGCTATTAGTGATACTGTATATACGGCATATTTACGTGAGGATTTTACTGGTGCGGGATTTGAAGTAGCTGATAGTGATGTGATGCACATCAAGTACCTAGATGAAATTCTAGATATGGAACAGCCCAATATTCTATGTATTAATGACAAACGATTAAATATTGATGCGGGACATGAAGAGAAACGTGAATTGATTATCTTACAAAAACTAAGAGATATTCGCTTTAATCGGGATATTCGTATTGTGGTATTTACAGAGCGTGAAAATGATGATGAGTTTTTGGCGAAATTGATTTATCTAGGTATCTATGACATTTTTAACTCTCGTAAAATTGATATTGATAATAAAGTCATCCCTCAGCTGCTGCAGGAATCAGATATTAAAAATGTAGCAGAAATTGTAGGATCAAGTCAGGCGCCGCAACAAACAAAGTTGCCCGAGGATACTGTTGATGAGGAAGAAGAGCGAGTATCAAATAAATTAGAGGAAAATAGCAACAATGAATCTTCCTTTAATTCCAAATTATTTAAAAACATACAAAAGCGTAAGTCTATTCAGGAGAAAACGCCAAAAGCACCAATTATTAAAAAACGGTATAAATTGGCTTTTGGTCCAGTATATGGGGAGCGGATTGGTATTGCCATTCCAAGAAAAACAATTGTTGTGGCCAGTATGAGTAGAAGAAGTGGAGCTACCTTTGTTTCACATCTTTTAGCTGCGTATTTAAATGAACTACAGATAGATGTGAACTATATAGAGAATCTATATGATGAGGGCTATACGTATCCGTTACTAAAGGGATATACAGAAGCACCAGAAAACTATCGTAGTGAATTTATGTTGCAGCGATATAAAGAGATGCTTCAGAAGGAATCTGATATATTATCAATTCCAAAATGGAAGCAAGGAAAAATAAATTATATCGTAAAGAATCCTATTGTAGACCAAGAGTTAAAAAATGAGACAGAACAGGACTTCGACCATTTTATTAAGGTTTTATGGGGTAACCAAGAAGCACCTATTTCTATTATTGATGCAGGGAGCGATTGGGATAAAGATTTATACCATGAAATATGTGAAATGGCAGATTACATATTCTTTGTAGCAGAACCAGAGCTACATCAATTGCTAAAGATAGCACATCCTCTTACACAAAAAGAGAGAAAGATCGTTTCTTACTTAGCTTTAGAGAAAACGAGAATCATTGGGAATAAATTTTCTCCAGCACTTTTAAAGCAGGAAGTAGTAGAAGAATGTTTTGGAGATAAGTTATTAACTGCTCTACCACCATATGATGTTGAGGATTTGTTTGAATCTCAACTGAATAGCAGTACGTTACTATCTAGTCGGAAATATTATAAAGATCTTGATGGGATACTGAAGGAAATAGCAGAGCTACTGCTACCAAATGAATTATTGAAACAGAAGAAAAGCTCTATATTAAGTGGATTTCGATTTCGAAAGTCTGAAAGTTAAGGGGGGATGAAAAGAGATGCAAAAATTTATTATAGGTGCTGCATCATTATTATTATGTGTTGGCTGTTTATTCTTAATGACGGATATGATTATTGGAGATACAGCACACGCAGATAATAAGTCTGCATTAGAACGTGCTGGAAGTATAGCAATGGATAAAGCCGTAAAAGTAGGTGTTTTACGAACACAAGAAGAAATTGCTATTGAACCAGCAATCGCAAAGAAAGAATTTGAAAAGTCTTATAAACAAAATGCAACATTTAAGGATCCGGCATCAAAAAGAGAGTTTTCTGTACATGCTGTACAAGAGAAACCTGCAATGATTGCGGTTGAAGGAGAAGCCGAGACTGCTAGTTATACTAAACAATTTGATGAAAAGAAAGGCAGCATTAAAAGTAATGCAAAACACATATTTATTTATGAAGCAGATTCTGACAACAAGAAAGCTGGAGGAAACGTGAAATAAATAAGAAAAAGTAGGTGTGTAAGAAATGCAAAATACAGTAACAACAGCGCTTTTTCTAACGCTTTCTTTATTATTGATAACTCTTATACCGGAGGGTGTACTGTATGGAATGCAGTTAATAAAGGCACATGATTTTGCTTCTAGTACAGTAGAGTTAGCAGAAAAAACAGGTGGTTTTCAGTACACATATGAAGGAAAAAACGTAAATCTAATTCCTGATATAGAGAAGAAAATGAAAGAGCAGAATATGGATGGATGGAAATATGAATATACAAAAGGGCGCGTAGATCATAATCAGCCATTGAATTTTAAGATAAAAGCTGAGCATCACTTCTTTATTTTTAAAATGATAGGGATAGATAGTGTGAAAGCACCAATATGGGCTAACAAAGATGGAATGGGACAAATCTATTTCCGTTGAAAATATCAATATGTATAAAAATAGGTAAAAAACTATAATGAAAAGTGTAGTTTTTTTGCTAGAAAAATATATTTAAAAATAAATATATAGAAATACTTGCCTATTTTTGTATGGTGATATTTTCCATGTATAAAAACGATTATAAAAAAACGCTAATTAATTAATTCATATGTTAAATTATATGGATTTTATATTTAAATTCTGTACAATAAAGGAATCTATGAAAAAACTAATATATTTGGAGGAACAAACAATGGCAAACAAATTTTTAAAAACAGCAACGGCACTAACAATTATGGGAACATCTTTATTAGGAGCAGGAGCATTTACAGCGAAAGCAGCTGATAACACAGATTCATTAAAGTTCAATGATGTTCCAGCAAATCATTGGTCTACAAAAGCTATCTATGATCTAGCAAACCGTAAAGTAGTAGCAGGATACGGAAATAATGTTTTTGGTTTTGGTGACAATGTAACTCGCGGACAAGTCGCTCGTATGATATATGCATATGTAAAACCAGCAGATGCAGATGCTAACTTCAAAAATCCATTTACAGATATTAAAGGACATATGTTTGAAAAAGAAATCAGAGCACTTGCTAAAGAGGGTCTTGTTGCTGGTTATGGTGAAGGGAAATTTGGTCCAGATGATATTTTAACTCGTGAACAAATGGCACAGGTACTTACAAATGCATTTAAGTTTAAAGCAACGACAAAAACATCATTCACAGACGTTGATAAAAACTCTTGGGCATATAATGCAATTAATGCATTAGAGGAAAATGGTGTTACAGCTGGTACAGGAAGTAATAAGTATTCTCCACAAATGCACGTAACTCGTGAACAATACAGTCAGTTCCTATATAACTCTATTAATGTAATCGAAAAAGAAACAAAACCAGAAGAAAAACCAGAAGTGAAGCCAGACCCAAAACCTGAAACAAAACCAGAAGAAAAACCAGAAGTGAAGCCAGACCCAAAACCTGAAACGAAACCAGAAGAAAAACCAGAAGTGAAGCCAGACCCAAAACCTGAAACGAAACCAGAAGAAAAACCAGAAGTGAAGCCAGATCCAAAACCTGAAACAAAACCAGAGGAAAAACCAGAAGTGAAGCCAAATCCAAAACCTGAAACGAAACCAGAGGAAAAACCAGAAGTGAAACCAGACCCGAAACCTGATGTTCAATTGCCTACAGGTATGGATTCTAATCTAGTCACAGAGAATATTGAATATTACCCTGAAGCAGTAGAAAAAATGCCAGTTGTAAAGCAACAAGTTTCGAATGAAGCACAAAGAATAATAAAAGAGGTTAATGGAAGATTCGGTACAATTTTAAAGTATAGTGAAATTAGTAACGATGTATCTTTACTCGATAAAAATATGTATCTTCCTGCAGGTACTATTGGAGCGCAATTTGTTGTGCAATCAGATAATGAAGGAAATTATAAAATTATATTTTTAGATAACAACAAAGCTACAATATCTTTAACTAAAGAGTGGACGAAATTATTAAGTGGTTTGAACTTAGATAATGAGTTACAGGAAGCAATAGATACTCAAAAAACAAAAGTATTTGAGAAAGATAATTTTAAAATCCGTATTGCACACTCAACTGCGGAACATATGATGTATGTTGAAGTGGAAAAGAAATAAAGTTGTTATTATTAGAGAAAATTGATATCATTATACACGTAATATAACAATAGAATAATTTTACGATAATTACGTAAAGGACACACCTTACG